>CAZRQN010000061.1:0-1145 GCA_964602115.1 uncultured Rhodobacterales bacterium | reverse complement strand
GACATGGCGAAGACGCCGCCGACCTCCATCCCCCGCCGGGCCGCCGCATCCACCCGGTCGTCGGCATGGCCGAGGATCGCCGGGCCATAGCCGAGCCGATAGTCGATGTAGCAATTGCCGTCGATGTCCCAGACCCGGGCGCCCTTGCCGCGCGCGACATAGACGGTGCGGTCCTCGCCCCAGTAGCGAAAGGTCGAGGCGACGCCGAGCGGCAGGCGGGTCACGGCCTTGCGGTACTGGGCGTTGGATCGGGCGAGGTTGCGTGGTGCTGGCATGGTGCGCGTGCTTCGCCCGTGAGGGCGGTGTCGGGGCCGCCGGATTTTGATTGCGCAGTCAGAATGCGCGGATTCTGATTTTCCTGTCAATCAAAATCCTCGCGCAAGGCTCTTTCCTTTCCCGCCAATGCGCTTACATCTTCGCCCGTGTCCGACAGGCAGGACCCGATCATGTCCAGCGACCCCGCCACCGCTGCCCTCCCGCCGCCTCCGCGCAAGCAGCCGCGTTCGGCGCGGCGGGTACAGCTGATCGAGGCGACCATCGAGGTCCTGGCGGAGATGGGTTACGCCCGCATCACGCTGACTGCCGTGGCGCGCCGCGCCGGGCTGAGCCACGGTCTGGTCAACTTCCATTTCGAGACCAAGGAACGGCTGCTGGCCGAGACCATGGCCTATCTGGCCGAAGAGTATTCGGCCAACTGGATGGCGGAACTGGCTGCCGCCGGCCCCGTCCCGGCGGCGCGGCTGGAGGCGATGCTGAAGGCGGATTTCAATCCGAGGATCTGCACGCCCGCCCGGCTTTCGGCCTGGTGCAGTTTCTGGGGAGAGGCGCAGTCGCGTCCGCTTTACCAGCAGGAATGCGGCTCCAATGACGAGGACTATATCCGTACGCTGGAAGGGATTTGCGCCGACCTTCTTGCCGAAGGGGGACACGGCGGCGATCCGGCCCGCATCGCCCGGGTGCTACGCGTGACCGTCGAGGGCGTCTGGCTCGACCTGATGACGATGCGCGATCCCTATTCGCGCGGCGAAGCGCTGGCGACGGTGATGACCTGTGCCGCCGCCTTCTTCCCCGACCATTTCTCCCCGGGGGAGATGGTAGGCCCGGAGGGACTTGAACCCCCAACCAAGGCGTTATGAGCGCCCTGC
>CAZRQN010000060.1:0-16298 GCA_964602115.1 uncultured Rhodobacterales bacterium | reverse complement strand
GAAGGCGGTGGCCATCATCGCGAGGTAGATCAGGATGCCGATGATCCAAGTCACCTCGCGCGGGGTCTTGTAGGAGCCGTAGTAGAGGCCCCGGAAGATATGGGCATAGACCGCCACGAAGAACAGCGAGGCGCCGTTGGCATGCAGGTAGCGCAGCATGTAGCCGCCGTTCACGTCGCGCATGATGTGCTCGACCGAGGCGAAGGCCATGTCCACATGCGGCGTGTAGTGCATGACGAGCACGATGCCGGTGGCGATCTGCAGCGCCAGGCAGAAGGCAAGGACGATGCCCCAGATCCACATCCAGTTCAGGTTCTTGGGCGTGGGGATCATCAGCGTGTCGTAAAGAAGCCCGAGGATCGGCAGGCGGCTGTGCAGCCACTTCTCGGCGCCGGTCTTGGGTTCGTAATGGTCGTGCGGGATTCCGGCCATCTGTCTGTCCCCCTCAGCCGAGCTTCAGCGTGGTGGCATCGGTGAAGGCTGCGACCGGCACCGCGAGATTGCGCGGCGCAGGCCCCTTCCGGATGCGCCCGGCGGTGTCGTAATGCGAGCCGTGGCAGGGGCAGAACCAGCCCCCGAAGTCGCCCGAGCCGTTGCCGATGGGCACGCAGCCGAGATGGGTGCAGACGCCGACCATCACCAGCCACTCGCCCGCTTCGTCCAGCGTGCGGTTCTGGTCGGCGGCATCGGCGGCGGGCTTGTTGGCGTTTTCGGCGTTCTGGTCCACCAGATCCGAAAGCGCGACGCCGCGGGCGGATTCGATCTCTTCCGCGGAGCGGCGGCGGATGAAGACCGGCTTGCCGAGCCATTTCACCGTGAGCTGGGTGCCCACTTCCACCGAGCTGACATCGACATAGATCGAGGACAGCGCCTGAACATCGGCCGAGGGATTCATCTGGTTGGCGAGCGGCCAGACCGCTGCGCCGGTGGCGACTGCCCCGGCGCCCGCAGTGGCGTAGTAAAGGAAATCCCGGCGTGTGCCGTGCAGTTCTTCGGCATGGACCACTGTCGCTAGCTCCCTTCCCTCGGCGGCGTCTTCGCCGTCCAATTGCGCCGGGGGCGCGGCACAGATCCCCACCCCGATCAGGCCGGGTTCTAACCTCGCGTTACGGCCACGTCCAGCGCCGTTGCCATGCAAAAGGCATTGCGGCGCAAAGGCGTTGCGGTGGATCCCGGCGCCGCGCCGGACAAAGGCGGAGCGGCACCGGCCAAAGCCGGATGTCGGAGGGAAAAGCGCGCCGAAACGCGCAATTCCCGTCACAGAGGGAATCGCCCCGGGCTCAGCCGTTGGGTGCCGTCGCCAGTGCCGACGGCCGGGCCGCAGCCGTGGCGAACCAGGCGGCGAGCAGCGGATGGCCTTCGCGCCAGCCGCGCGCGTCATGGCGGAAATCGAGATAGCCGAGCGCCGCCGTGACCGCGACCTGCGCCATGCCGAAGGGCCCCTCCAGCAGGCTCATCCAGCGGCTTTCCAGCGCGTCGAGCGCACGGGCCACCTTGGACCACTGCGCCTCCACCCATTCCGGGCTGCGGCTGCCTTCGGGCTTGATATGGGTCTCGTAGCGCATGAGGATCGCGGCATCCATCATCCCGTCCGCCGTCGCCTCGACCACGAGCGCCTCCCACAGCGCCGGGGCGGGCGGGTAATGGCCCGTCTGCCACAGCTCATCGAGATACCGGCAGATCACCCGGCTGTCGTAGAGGATCGTTCCGTCGTCCAGGCGCAGCGCCGGCACCTTGCCGAGCGGGTTTTCCGCCACCGGAAGCGAGCCGGGCGCCAGGGGCGTGCCCATGGACTGGACGAGCGTGAGCTCGCCGGCGCGGCCGGCTTCCAGCGCCAGCATCATCACCTTGCGCACGAAAGGCGAGGTCGGGGAGTGGAACAGCTCCAATTCTCACACCCGCCGCAGGCGGGCGCGGGCGAAAAGGCCCAGATCGACCTCCACCCCATGTCCGTCGGCGCCCCGGAGCACCCGGCGGAAACGCCAGGCAAGGTTGCGCTGCCCCTCGGCATCACCCGGGGCATGTACGGCGAGGCCCTCGTCCAGCGCGTCCAGCGCCTCCTCTGCCCGCTGGTCGGTGCGGCCGGTCGCGACCTGCGCGCGAAGATAGCGCGCAAGCCCATATCCGGCGGCGGCGATGGTCCCCGCCCGCAGGACGAAGACGGCAACGGGAGCGAGCGGCAGGGGCATGGCGTGTCCTCCATCCGGTGCGAAGGGCGGAATGCTACAACCGATCCGCCGGAAGGCAAGGCCGGCAGATCCGCCGCATTCCCCGGGCCGAAGCGGTTTTGACCCTTTTTTCACGCCTCTGCGGTTGACGCCGGGACCATCACGCCCTGCAATCGGCGGACGAAAAATCAATTTTTCTTTGGGGGGTCATTATGGCTACTGCCGCCGAAACCGCCGCCGCCGCAAGCAATGCGGCCGGCATTGTCGGGATTGAAGGCCTGCTTGGCGCCGCCGCGATCCTGTTCGTTGTCCTGCTCGTCGTCGCCGCCGTCTCCGAGCAGGTCATCGAGATGCTGCGGGGGATGTTTCCGGGGGTCTTCGCGATCCTTGGCGTTCCGGATCTGAAAAGCCGTGTCACGCTGGACGAGGCGCAGAAGCTCGCCGCCGAGTTTCTTCCGGCGGGCGGACCGGCGCTGGCCCGGGCCAATGCCCTGGTGACGCTGGGAAAGAACTATCCCGAGGAACTGAAAGCGATGAAGGCGCGGATCGACGCCGCCGCCGATCAGGTCAAGACCGCCCTGGGGCCCGACTTTTCCGGGATGCTGACCGGCGCGGCTTCGGACGCGCTGGGGCAGCTGACCGTCGAGGTCAAGGCGGCGCTCGACAACAGCGAGCGCGTCCGGGTCGCCGTCCTGCGCACCCTGTCCTTCGGCATCTGCCTGCTGATCTGCGTCTTCGGACAGGTCAGCGCCTTTGCCATGGTGGCCGAGGCGGCACCGGGCATCGGAGCCGGTTTCGCCTGGGCGATCCCGAAAAACGGGTCCTGGGCGCCGTTCTGGGGGGAGCTGCTGACAGCTTTCGCGGCCTCCTCAGGCAGCAGCTACTGGCACGACCAACTGGACCGGGTCAGGGCGCTGAAATCGCTGGCCGGAACCGTCCGTGACGTAACCGCCCAGGTCTGAGCCGGGCCCCGCCTCAGCCGGGTGCCCTCATCAGCCGGGCGATCTCGTCCGCCTCCATCCCCAGGTTCGCCGCCGCGATTCCGGCGGCGGCGGCCTGGCGGGCGGCTTCGGGCTTGTTCTGGCCGAGCTTCACGGTGCTTGCGACCGATGAAAGCCGCAGCCGGAAGGGAAGGATGGCCCGCATCATCCGCGCCATGACCCCTTCGGTCATCTTGTCCGCCATCCACGGCGTCTTGGGCAGGAGCCTTTGCTCGAATTCCGCGCTCAGCCGGTCGAGATGCGGGCGCAATGCCGCCTCGGGCAAGGGCTCCAGCGCCCCGCGCAGATGAACCGCGACATAGTTCCAGGTCGGCACCTGATCCTCCAGCCCGTACCAGTCGGGCGAGACATAGGCATCCGGGCCGGAGACGATCATCACCGCCCGCAAAGGCAGGTCCAGCCGGGCGATGGGGTTCGAACGGGCAAGATGCAGGCCGAGCAGATCGCCGTCGAGCACGAAGGGCACATGCGCCGCCAGAGGCCCCTCGGGCCCGTTGACCGTCAGGACGCCGAATCCGCGTCCGGCGGCGATTGCCCGGGCGCCGGCTTCCGGGGTGGAGCGAAAGGCGGGATTGGGATGCATCGCGGGCGCTCCGGGGGGGAATGAGAAAAGGCCGCCGCAGTCTCCTGCGACGGCCCTGCAAGCGAAGGGCGAAACGCCTCAGCCCTGACGGGCCTTGTAGCGCTTCTGCGTCTTGTTGATCACATAGATGCGGCCTTTGCGGCGCACGACCTGGCAATCGCGATGACGCGTCTTCAGCGAGCGCAGCGAGTTGGCGACCTTCATCGTCCCTCTCCTTTGTCGCGGCGCGTCCACGCGCCTGGTGAAGCCTTGCCGCCCGGACCCGGGCGACGGTGAATGGTGGGCGGTACTGGGATCGAACCAGTGGCCACTACGATGTCAACGTAGTGCTCTACCGCTGAGCTAACCGCCCATCCTTGCCTTCTGCGCCCCGGTCCAAACGAAAAGGACGCGGGGGCAAACCGCGTCGGACGGGCGGGCTATAGAAGAGCCGCCCGGGCGGCGCAAGAGGGGTTCGACGCGGGAACTTTCGCCCCTATAGTCACGGTGCATCCCCCCGGTCGGACCGCATGACGCCGCCGCCCTTCACGCTTCTCGCCCCCGCCGTGCCGGAAACCCCGGTGCTGTTTTCCTCGCCCCATTCCGGGCGCGAATACCCGCCGGCGCTGCTGGCCGCCACCCAGCTTGACCCGCTGACGCTGCGCTCCTCCGAGGATGCCTTCGTGGACGAGCTTTTCGCCTGCGCACCCGCCTTCGGGGCGCCGCTGCTGGCTGCACGCCTGCCGCGCGCGTTCCTCGATCTCAACCGGGCGGCGGACGAGCTTGATCCGGCAGTGATCGAGGGTCTGGGCCGCGCGCCGCACAACCCGCGAATCGCGTCCGGGCTGGGAGTGATTCCCCGGGTGGTGGCCAATGGAAGGCCGATCTATGCCGGGAAGATCAGCCGGAGCGAGGCCGAGGCGCGGCTGGCGCGGGCCTGGCATCCCTGGCATGCCGAGTTGCGCCGGCTGATGGACGAGCGGCTGGCGCGTTTCGGCCAGGCGGTGCTGATCGACTGCCATTCCATGCCGCACGAGGCGATCGAATCGCATGCCCGCCCCGGCCAGCCCCGGCCGGACGTGGTGCTCGGCGACCGATTCGGCGCCGCCGCCGGGCGCGAGGTGATGGAAAGGGTGGAGGCGGCCTTTGCCGCCGCCGGGCTGAAGGTGGCGCGCAACGCGCCCTTCGCCGGCGCCTATATCGCGCAGGCCTATGGCCGGCCGTCGCGCGGCAGCCATGTGGTGCAGGTGGAGATCGACCGGTCGCTCTACATGGACGAGGCGCGGCTGGAGCGGCTGCCGGGCTTCGATGCCTTCCGCAGCCTGATCGCCGGCATCGTTGCCGAACTGGTCGGCATCGGACGGCCCGGCCTGCCGCTTGCGGCCGAATAGCGCGCGCTGTCTCGCCCGGCGCAGCAAATTCCTTGCAGCAAGGAATTTGCAAATCCGTTTCTTCAACGGATTTGCCCGGCGCCTCGGTCGAGCGCTTCCGCAGGGCCTGGGGGAGCCGGATGCCGTTAACCCTTCCTTCACCACGGCGGACAAGGCTCGGCCATGGCCCGCGCGCTCGCCGAATCACCCCTGCCGCTGTTCCGCCCCGCGCCGGACGAGGCGCCGGCTCATCCCCTGCCCGAACGGCTCCCCAGCTATATCGCCGACCACCGCCACCGCCTGCGCGAGCGCTTCACGGCCGGCGGGCCGGCGGCGATGCCGGATTACGAACTGCTGGAACTTTGCCTGTTCCGCACCATCCCGCGCCAGGATGTCAAACCGCTCGCCCGCCGCCTTCTGGAAACCTTCGGCGACCTGTCCCGCGTGGTCGCCGCACCGCCGGCGCGGCTGATGCAGGTCTCCGGCGTGGGGGAGGCCGTGGTACAGGACCTCAAGCTACTGGAGGCGCTGGCCACCCGGATGATGCGCGCCCGCGTCCTGCACCGGCCGGTGCTTTCCTCCTGGGAGGCGTTGCTCGACTATTGCCACACCGCCATGGCCCATGCCGAGACCGAGCAGTTCCGCGTCCTGTACCTTGACCGCAAGAACGTGCTGATCGCCGACGAGGAACAGGCGCGGGGTACGGTGGACCACGTTCCCGTCTATCCGCGCGAGGTGGTCAAGCGCGGGCTGGAGCTGAATGCCAGCGCCCTGATTCTGGTCCACAACCATCCTTCGGGCGATCCGACACCTTCTCCGGCGGATGTCTCGATGACCATGGCCATCCGCGACGCGGCCGAGGTCCTCGGCATCACGCTCCACGACCATCTGATCATCGGCAAGGGACGCGAGCTCAGCTTTCGCGGCGAGGGCTATCTCTGAGTTGCGGCTTCAAGGCCGCCCGGCGGGGCCGGCGGCGTCAGGGGGTGCTGGCGGAAAGGACGACGATGCCGGAGGGCTGGCCAGGCGCATCGCCGGCCGGTTCGGCAGCACCGGCGGTGGTGCGGCCGTTCTGGACCAGATGCCCGGCTCCGAGCGCGATTGCCAGCGTGACAACGACCAGAGCCGTCCGACGCTTCACATCCATCGCAAGAATACTCCCGACGCTCCCGCAGGCCGCAATGACGGCGGAACCGGGCATGGTTGTGGCGGAAACGCGGAATGTTTCCGGATGACGTGGCGTTATCGCCGCCTTTTCACCGCAATGCCCGGTGCGGCGGCGATTTCAGTCAAGCTTGCCGTGGCAATGCTTGAATTTCTTTCCCGATCCGCAGGGGCAGGAATCATTGCGCCCGGGATCGCCCCAGCTGTCGGGGTTCTCCGCGTCGAAACCTGGACGCGGGGTGCCGGCGGCGGCGGCCCCGGCATCGGCGAGAACCAGGCTGGGCGCGGCGGCCGCAACCGGCGCGGCCGGAGCGGGGGCCGGAGCCTGCGGCTGAGCCGGCGCCGGGGCGGGGCTGGCGGCGGCCCGGGACTGGGCCATGGCCTGCGCCATCATCGCCTGCTGCTCCTCGGCGGTCAGCGGCCGCACCTGGGCCAGGCGCTGGGTGACATCGTGACGCAGCCCGTTCAGCATCGATTCGAACAGCGCGAAGGCCTCGGTCTTGTATTCGGCCAGCGGGTCGCGCTGGGCATAGCCGCGGAAGCCCACCACCGAGCGCAGATGCTCCAGCCGCAGCAGGTGCTCGCGCCACTTGCCGTCGATCGTCTGCAGCAGGACCTGCTTCTCGATCGCCCGCATGGTCTCGGGGCCGAAAACCTCGGTCTTGTCGGCGATCAGCTTGTCGCCCGCCTCGTCGAGACGGGTACGGATCACTTCCTGATCGACCCCTTCTTCCGCCGCCCACTGGGCGATGGGCAGGTCGAGCCCCAGCTGCTCCCGCGCGCCGGCAGTCAGCCCGGCCACATCCCACTGGTCGGGGTAGGATTTCGCCGGCAGGTGCAGATCGACGAGATCGTCCACCACCTGTGCCCGCATGTCTGCGGCGATCCCGGCCAGATCCTCCGCCTCCATGATCTCCCGCCGCTGGCCGAAGATCGCCTTGCGCTGGTCGTTCATCACGTCGTCGAAGCGCAGGAGCTGCTTGCGGATGTCGAAGTTGCGGCCTTCCACCTTGGCCTGGGCGCGTTCGAGGCTCTTGTTCACCCAGGGATGGACGATGGCCTCGCCTTCCTTCATCCCCAGCGTGGACAGGACCTTGTCCAGCCGCTCGGAGCCGAAGATGCGCATCAGGTCGTCTTCCAGCGACAGGAAGAACGACGACCGGCCCGGATCACCCTGGCGGCCGGAACGGCCACGCAGCTGGTTGTCGATGCGGCGGCTCTCGTGGCGCTCGGTGCCGAGGACGAAGAGGCCGCCGGCCGCGAGCACCCGGGCCTTTTCCTCGGCATGCTCCGCCTCGATCCGTTCGCGCACCTCGTCGGGATGCAGATGCGGATCGGCGGTGATCGCCTCCAGCACCTTCATCTCGACATTGCCGCCGAGCTGGATGTCGGTGCCGCGGCCGGCCATGTTGGTGGCGATGGTCACGGCGCCGAAGCGTCCGGCCTCGGCGACGATCTGCGCCTCCTGCTCGTGCTGGCGGGCGTTGAGCACGTTGTGCTCGATGCCTTCCTTCTTCAGCAGGCCGGACAGGAACTCGGATTTCTCGATCGAGGTGGTGCCGACAAGCATCGGCTGGCCGCGCGTGTTGGCCTCGCGGATCGAGACGAGAATGCCTTCGTACTTGTCGCGGGTGGTGCGATACACCTGATCGTGCTCGTCCTTGCGCGACACCGGCCGGTTGGTCGGCACTTCGATGACGCCAAGGTTGTAGATCTGGCGGAATTCCTCGGCCTCGGTCGCCGCCGTGCCGGTCATCCCGGCAAGCTTGCCGTAGAGGCGGAAGTAGTTCTGGAAGGTCACCGAGGCGAGGGTGACGTTCTCGGGCTGGATCTTGACCTGCTCCTTGGCCTCGATCGCCTGGTGCAGCCCGTCCGACAGGCGGCGGCCGCGCATCATCCGGCCGGTGAACTCGTCGATCAGCATCACCTCGCCCTCGCGGACGATGTACTGCTGGTCCTTGTGGAACAGCTTGTGCGCCCTGAGCGCCTGGTTGACGTGGTGGACGAGCGTGGTCGATTCCGGGTCATAGAGCGACTGGCCCTCGGGCAGCAGGCCGGACTCGCGCAGCCGCCGCTCGATGAACTCGTTGCCCTCTTCGGAATAGGTGACGTTGCGGGTCTTCTCGTCGAGCTTGTAGTGCTCCGGCGTGACCTCGGGGATGATCGTATCGACCTTCTGGGAAAGGTCGGAACGGTCCTGGCTCGGCCCCGAGATGATCAGCGGCGTGCGCGCCTCGTCGATCAGGATCGAATCCACCTCATCGACGATGGCGAAGGCATGGCCGCGCTGGCGCATGTCCTCGATGGCGTTTTCCATGTTGTCGCGCAGGTAGTCGAAGCCCAGCTCGTTGTTGGTGGCATAAGTGATGTCGCAGCGGTAGGCGGCCTTCTTCTCCGGATTGGGCTGGAACGGATAGACGACGCCGGTGGACATGCCGAGATGGGCATAGACCTTGCCCATCCACTCGGCATCGCGCTTGGCCAGGTAGTCGTTCACGGTGACGATATGCACGCCCTTGCCCGAAAGCGCGTTGAGATAGGCCGGGAAGGTCGCGACCAGCGTCTTGCCCTCGCCGGTCTTCATCTCGGCGATATTGCCCTGGTGCAGGAAGATGCCGCCCATCAGCTGCACGTCGAAGGCGCGCAGGCCCAGGGCCCGCCGCGCACCCTCGCGGCAGTTGGCAAAGGCCTCGGGCAGAAGGTCGTCGAGGCTTTCCCCCGCCTCTGCCCGCGCCCGAAGCGCGGCGGTCTTCTCGATAAGGCCCTCGTCGGAGAGCGCCCGGAATTCGGGTTCGAGTGCGTTGATCTTCGCGACCAGCGGCCGGACAGCCTTGACCTTGCGGTCATTGGCGGTGCCGAAGACCTTTTTCGCGAGCGTATCGAGACCCAGCATCGCATCTCCCCTGGGGCGGCCTGACGGGTTCGTGCGAGGGTCCGGCCTTGCAACAGCCCGGCCACCTTGCCTAGAAGGGCCGACGGATGGCGCGGGCCTGCGCCGGTCCCCGCGCGACGGATGCGACATAGGGGATGGCCAAGGGCTCGTCAACGCCGCGACGCGGCGCGATGGGATCAAGGGAAGGTGACGTGATGAAACATCTGTGGCAGGCGGCGCTTGTCGTCGCGGCGCTGGCGGGTGCGGCCCGGGCCGAGGATGCGGCAGCGACGGCGACCGATACGGCGACCGATACGGCGGCAGATAAGGCGACCGTGCCCCTGGCAGAGCTGACCGCCGACACGGTGGTGGCCCAGGTCGATGGCGTGGCGATCACCCTCGGCCATATGATCGTGCTGCGCGACAGCCTGCCGGCGCAGTACCAGTCTCTGCCCGACGACGTGCTGTTCAACGGCATCCTCGAACAGCTGATCCAGCAGACAGCGCTGGCGGCGGCGGCCAAGGACAAGGCCACGGCCTATGACGCGCTGAAGATCGACAACGATCGCCGCGGCTACCTTGCCGGCGTGGCGCTTCAGGACGTGGTCAAGGGCGCCGTCACCGACGAGGCGCTGAAGACCGCCTATGACGCGCGCGTCAAGGACCAGCCGCCCCAGACCGAATACCACGCTTCGCATATCCTTGTGGACAGCGAGGAGAAGGCCAAGGACCTCAAGGCCCAGATCGACGGCGGCGCCGATTTCGCCGAGCTGGCCAAGGCCAATTCCTCCGACGGCTCGGCCGCCGCCGGCGGCGATCTCGGCTGGTTCGGCCTTGGCATGATGGTCAAGCCCTTCGAGGATGCGGTGCTGGCGCTGAAGCCGGGCGAGGTCTCCGCCCCGGTGCAGACCCAGTTCGGCTGGCATCTGGTCAAGCTCAGCGAAACGCGTCCCGCCGCCGTGCCGACGCTGGAGGATCTGCGCGAGGAACTCGCTGCCGAAATCGAGAACAAGGCCGTGGAGGCCTATGTGCAGACGCTGATCGCATCTGCCAAGGTGGAGAAGTCCGGCGCCGGGATCGACCCGGCGGCGTTGCGGGATCTCGCGATCCTCGACAAGTGAGCCAGGGGCGAGGGTGATGGCCAAGGACTGGAAGGCGCGCGCCAAGAAGCTGAAGAAAATGGTCGAAAAGCTGCGGACTGCAGCTTCCGGCGGGGAGGCCGTGCCTGCGAAGAAGGAGAAACCGGTCTCGCCGCTGGCGCCGGCCGCTTTCCCTGACCTGCCGGCGATCTCGGGCGCCGCCTTTTCCTCGGCCGCCGCCGGGGTTCGCTATGCCGGGCGGACGGATGTGACGCTGATGCATCTCGCCCCCGGCAGCACCGTCGCCGGGGTCTTCACCCGCTCCTCCACCCGGGCCGGCTGTATCCGCGACGCCCAGGCGAAACTGGCGATGAAAGCCGGGCCCGAGGGGGCGGCGATCGTCGTCAACTCGGGCAATTCCAATGCCTTCACCGGCAAGACCGGCGATGCCTCGGTGGCCGAGGTCTGCGCCGCCACTGCGGCCGCGCTGGGCCTGCCAGCCCGCCGCGTGTTCATGAATTCCACCGGCGTCATCGGCGAGCCCCTGCCGCACGAACGCATCCTCGCCAAGCTTTCCGAACTGGTCGAGGACCTGCGCGAGGACGGGATCGGCCTGGCCGCCCGGGCGATCATGACCACCGACACTTTCCCCAAGGGCGCCTGTGCCGAGATTGCGGGCGAGGGCGGGCCGATCCGCATCGCCGGCATCGCCAAGGGTTCGGGGATGATCGCGCCCGACATGGCGACGATGCTGGTCTATGTCTTCACCGATGCGGCGATCCCGGCCAGGACGCTGCAGAAGATGCTGTCGCGCAACGTCGATGCCACCTTCAACGCGATCACGGTGGACAGTGACACCTCCACTTCCGACGCGCTGTTCCTCTGCGCCACCGGCACCAGCCCGGCCGCGCGCCCGAAGGGCAAGGTCGCCAAGGCCTTCGAGGCGGCGCTGGCGGGCGTCATGCGCGATCTGGCGCAGCAGGTGGTGCGCGACGGCGAGGGCGCGACGAAATTCGTCGAGGTCCGCGTCACCGGCGCCGCCTCGCCGGAGGATGCGCATCGGGTGGCGATGTCGGTGGCCAACTCGCCGCTGGTCAAGACCGCCATCGCCGGGCAGGACCCGAACTGGGGCCGCATCGTCGCCGCCGTGGGCAAGTCCGGCGCCCAGGCCGACCGCGACCGCCTGTCGATTCGCTTTGGCGACATCCTGGTGGCCAGGAACGGTTTCCGCGCGCCGGATTACCGGGAAGAGGATGGCGCCGCCTATATGAAGCAGGCGGAATTGGTGGTGGGTGTCGATCTCGGCCTGGGCAAGGGCGCGCGCACGGTGTGGACCTGCGACCTGACGCATCGCTACATCGACATCAACGCCGACTACCGTTCGTAGGGCCCGCCATGGCCGTCCCGGTGCCCCCCCACCCCATCCCTCCCCCCCGAGGGGGGAGGGAGGCGCATCCCGTCCCCGTGTTTGTCGCGGAGCGCCGGACATGAGGCTGCTTCTGGTCTCTGCCGTCGCCCTCATCGACGCCGACGGGCGGGTACTTCTGGCCCAGCGGCCCGAAGGCAAGTCCTTGGCGGGGCTTTGGGAATTTCCGGGCGGCAAGGTTGAGCCCGGCGAGACGCCGGAGGCGGCGCTGATCCGCGAGCTGCACGAGGAACTGGGGCTGGACACCCAGGCCTCCTGCCTCGCGCCACTGACCTTTGCCAGCCATGCCTATGACGGCTTCCACCTGCTGATGCCGCTCTTCGCCTGCCGCCGCTGGCAGGGAACGCCGCATCCCCGCGAGGGGCAGAGGCTCGCCTGGGTGCGGGCGCGGGACCTTGCCAGCTATCCGATGCCGCCGGCCGACCTGCCGCTGATCCCGATCCTGCGCGACTGGCTGTGACCTTTCGGCCCGGCATCCGGACCGCTATGCGAAAGATGTCGGCATTGAGTCAAAATTAAGGCTTGCATGCCACAAATTATCGCTAAGATGGCGTCAGCGGCGATTGGGGGCTTCGCCATGATCCGGACGATTCTGATCGGCAGTTGCGTATGGGTGCAGGGACTGTTCGTCCGGCAGCTCGAAGACGGCTATATCGTCGTTCGCGTTGGCGAGCGCAATTTCGTCGGCAAGGCTGTCAGCAACGCAGCCTGAGCGGGCGCCGTTTCGCGGCGCCCGACCTGCCACTTCCGGTTACAGCTTGCGCTGAACTTCCTCGCGCTCGAAGATCTCGATCACATCCGTCTCGCGGATGTCGTCGTAGTTCTCGAAGGCCATGCCGCATTCCTGGCCGGAAAGCACTTCCTTCACTTCGTCCTTGAAGCGCTTCAGTGTCTTCAGCGTGCCTTCGTGGATCACCACGTTGTCGCGCAGCAGGCGCACGCCGGCGGAGCGGCGGGCGACGCCTTCGGTGACAAGGCAGCCGGCGACCTTGCCGACGCCCGAGACCTTGAAGACCTGCAGGATCCGCGCATAGCCGATGAAGGTCTCGCGCACCTCGGCTTTCAGCAGGCCCGAGGCGGCGGCGCGGATGTCGTCCACCAGATCGTAGATGATCGAGTAGTAGCGGATTTCCACGCCCTTCTGCTGCGCGCCCTGGCGGGCGGAGGCATTGGCGCGGACGTTGAAGGCGATGATCGGGGCATGCGAGGCCTCGGCCAGGCCCACATCCGAATCGGTCACTGCGCCGACGCCGGAATGCAGCACGCGCACCCGGACCTCGTCGTTGCCGACCTTTTCCAGCGCCTGGACGATGGCCTCGGCCGAACCCTGCACATCCGCCTTGACGACGATCTGCAGCTCGGCCGTGTCCTTGTCGGCCTTGGCCTTGGCCATCAGCTGCTCAAGCGTCGTCGCCGCGCCGGCCGCCGCGCGCTTGTCGCGCGCCGCCTTCTCGCGATAGGTGGCGATCTCGCGCGCCTGGGCCTCGGTCTCCACCACGTTCAGCGTGTCGCCGGCCTCGGGCGTGCCGGTCAGGCCCAGCACCTCGACCGGAACCGAGGGGCCGGCTTCCTCCACCCGCTCTCCCTTGTCGTTGAGAAGGGCGCGCACCTTGCCCCACTGCTCGCCGACGACGAAGATGTCGCCGCGCCGCAGGGTTCCGTGCTGGACCAGAACCGTCGCCACCGGGCCGCGCCCGACGTCCAGCTTGGCCTCGATCACCGCACCCTGCGCCGAACGCGCCGGGTTGGCCTTGAGCTCAAGGATTTCCGCCTGCAGCGCGATGGCTTCCAGAAGGTTGTCGAGCCCCTTGCCGGTCAGGGCCGAGACCTCGACATCCTGCACCTCGCCCGACATCTGCTCGACCACCACCTCGTGCTGGAGGAGGTCGGTCCGCACCTTCTGCGGGTTGGCGGCGGGCTTGTCGCATTTGTTGATGGCGACGATCATCGGCACCTTGGCGGCCTTGGCGTGATTGATCGCCTCGATCGTCTGCGGCATCACCGCGTCGTCGGCCGCCACCACCAGCACCACGATATCCGTCACCTGCGCGCCGCGGGCGCGCATGGAGGTAAAGGCGGCGTGGCCCGGCGTGTCGAGGAAGGTGACCAGCGAGCCGTTGGGCGTGCGCACCTGGTAGGCGCCGATATGCTGGGTGATCCCGCCGGCCTCGCCCGAGACGACATTGGTCTTGCGGATCGCGTCGAGCAGCGAGGTCTTGCCGTGATCGACATGGCCCATGATGGTCACGATCGGCGGACGCGGCGTCAGATCCTCGGCCTTGTCCTGCACGGTGTCGATGGCCTGTTCCACGTCGGCGTCGGTGACCCGGACCGCGTGGTGGCCGAATTCCTCGATCACCAGCTCGGCGGTATCGGCGTCGATGGTCTGGTTCATCGTGACCATCATGCCCATCTTCATCAGCGACTTGACCACATCGGCCGCGCGTTCGGCCATGCGGTTGGCAAGTTCGCTGACCACGATGGCTTCGGGCAGCTGGACGTCGCGCACCTGCTTTTCGGACTTCTGGCCGAAGCCGAGCGCCTTCTGCCGGGCCTTTTCCTGCTTGCGCTTCATGGCCGCCAGCGAGCGCGTACGC
Organism: uncultured Rhodobacterales bacterium; assembly: GCA_964602115.1. Taxonomy (GTDB): domain Bacteria; phylum Pseudomonadota; class Alphaproteobacteria; order Rhodobacterales; family Rhodobacteraceae; genus JANOGU01. The sequence continues at coordinate 2,059 of CAZRQN010000060.1, read as the reverse complement.
CCGCCCTCGCCATCCAGCGCTGCGGTCAGCGTCAGCTTTCCGGTGCGGCGGCCCTCGTCGGCCTTCTTGCCGCGTTCGCGCTCGGCTTCGCGGGCATCGCGCTCGCGGTCGGTCTTGCGCGGGCTCGGCGCCCCGCCCGGGCGGGCGGCGGTGGAGCGCGCCTCCTCGGTCTTCTCGCCGGCGGCAGGCGCGGCGGGGGCGGTGGCCTTCTTTTCCTCGGCACGGCGGGCGCGCGCCTCTTCGATCGCCTTGGCGCGGGCCTCTTCCTCGGCCTTCAGCCGAAGCGCTTCCTCGCGCTCGCGTTCCTCGCGCTCCTTGGCCTCGATCTCGTCGCGGCGGCGCTGGCGCTCTTCCTCGCGGGTCCGCTCTTCCTCGGCGCGCTTGGCCGCATCCTCCGACTCGCGCGCCTTGGCGGCGCGCAGCGCGGCGAGGCGCCGCTCCATCTCGGCATCGGAAATCCCGGCCGGACGTCTGGAGGGATCGCCCAAGAGCGACGGCGCGGCGCCACCCGGCGCGGCAGCACCCGGCGCGCCGGGCACAGGCTTGTGCGTCGGCACGACCACGCGCTTCTTCTTGGTCTCTACCAGCACGCTTTTGGTGCGCCCGTGGGAGAAGCTCTGCTTCACCTGTCCGGGACGCGGCGCGCCGCCGCCAAGGCCAAGGGGTTTCCTGCCGTCAGTATCGCTCATGCGTTCTTCATATCCTTATCGGCGGTCTTCCCGCCGCTTCGCCCGCCCGCCCCTAACCGGAGCCCGGCGAGTCTGGCCGCTTCCTCTACAATGCGCGTGGTGAGTCCGCCAGCCGCAAGCGCGGCGTGTATTGCACGTTCCCGCGCGAAGGACAAACCCAATTCCCCGGCCGAAAGGCAAGCGATCAGAGTCGCTTCTCCGCCCGGCGGATGGAGCTTCGACTTGCCCCGTTCGGAGCCGTCGAAGGCCTGGATCAGCACCACGGCTTGGCCCTTCACCAGCCAGTCCTTGACCTTCTCGTAACCGGTCACCGCCTCTCCCGCCTTGCGGGCGAGGCTGATCAGGTCGGTGACGCGCCGCACCAGCGCCGCCTCGACCTGGTCGGGCAGATCGGCAGCAGCCTTCGCGGGCGCCTTGGCGGCGCGGGCGAACAGGCCCTTCGACGCCGCCTTGGCAATCGCCGCCCGGTCGGCGGTGACATACATCCCCCGCCCGGGCAGGCGGTTCAGCACATCGGCCACCACCTCGCCCTCCGGACCCATGACAAAGCGGACGAGGCCGGACTTGGGTCCGCTCTCGCCCGTCACCAGGCAGCGCCGCTCGGGCTCGTCCCGGTCCTTCGTCCGTCCGCCGCGCGTCATCAGGCCTCTGCAGCCTCCTCGGTCGCGGCGGCGAGTTCGGTCGGATCCACCCAGCCGAGCATCACCCGGGCGGTCATGACCAGGTTCTGCGCCTCCTCAAGGCTCATGTCGAACTTCTCGAGGATGCCCTCGTCCTTCTTGCGCTCGCCGTTCTCGGTGGTCCAGCCGCCGGCCAGTTCCCAGTCGGCGCAGGTGGCGAAGTCTTCCAGCGTCTTGATGCCGTCCTTGCCCAGTGCCTCCAGCATCTGCGGGGTCAGGCCCTCGAACTCGATCAGGCTATCCTCGACGCCCAGCGCACGGGCCGCGTCCAGGGCCTTGCGGTTCTGTTCCTCGATATATTCCTGCGCCCGGGTCTGCAGTTCGCCCGCCGTGCCCTCGTCGAAGCCGTCGATGGACAGAAGTTCGTCCAGCTCGACATAGGCCACTTCCTCGAGATTGGTGAAGCCTTCGGCGACCAGGAGCTGGGCCATCATCTCGTCGATGTCGAGCGTGTCCATGAACAGCTTGGTGCGCTCGGCGAATTCGGCCTGGCGGCGCTGGCTTTCCTCGCTCTCGGTCATGATATCGATGTCGAGGCCGGTGAGCTGGCTCGCGAGCCGCACGTTCTGGCCGCGCCGGCCGATGGCGAGCGAGAGCTGCTCGTCCGGCACCACGACCTCGATCTTGGTGGCATCGTCGTCGAAGACGACCTTGGACACTTCCGCCGGCTGCAGCGCGTTGACGAGGAAG
>CAZRQN010000059.1:0-16301 GCA_964602115.1 uncultured Rhodobacterales bacterium | reverse complement strand
CGGTTCGCGCTGTAGAGATACCAGCTGTAGGACGCACCGCGCGCTCAGCCGCGCGGCTCATGGTTCGGCAGACCCGCCCTTGTGCGCGGATAGTCGGTCTGCTGGGTCTCCCAGGTGACGACGCCCGACTTGACGTAGATCTTCCACGAACACGACCCGGTGCAGTTCACGCCATGGGTCGAGCGGACGATTTTGTCATGGCGCCAGCGGTCGCGATAGACCTCCTCCCAGTCGCGGTTCTCGCGCGTCGTCTGGCCGTGGCCTTGCGAGAAGCGGTCGATTTCCTTCGGCTGGAAGAAATTCAGGCGGTCGAGCAGATGACTCATCTCTTGTCCCCTCAGGCCGGTTGCGCGCCAGCCGGGGCCCGGCCGCGTTCGATGTCATGGAGAAGGCCGCCACTGCGGGTGTAGTAGGCCCAGGTCAGCACGAGGCAGAGGACGTAGAAGGCCAGGAAGGCCCAGAGCGCCGTCACCGGCCCGCCGGTCATCGCGATCGAGGTGCCGTAGGCCTTGGGGATGAAGAAGGCGCCAAAGGCCGCAATCGCCGAGGTGAAGGCAACAATCGCGGCGCTTTCACGCTCGGCCTGCTTGCGGGCGGCCTCCCGGTCGAGCTCGGGCATCAGGCGCGGAATTTCGCGCCCCATGATCGCGGGGATCATCTGGAAGGTCGAGGCATTGCCCACGCCCGTCAGGAAGAACAGCGCGATGAAGCAGGCGAAGAAGCCGTTGAAACTGCCGGGATCGCCTTCGCCGCCGGGCAGGAAGTGGATGACGCCATAGACTGCGGCGATCATGCCGACGAACGTCCAGAACGTCACCCGTCCGCCGCCGAACCTGTCGCTGATCCAGCCGGTTCCGGCGCGCGACAGTGCCCCGACCAGCGGCCCGAGGAAGACATATTGCAGGGCGTTCACGTCAGGGAACATCAGCTTGGACAGCAGGGGGAAACCCGCCGAATAGCCGATGAAGCTGCCGAAGGTGCCGGTGTAGAGGATGCACATGATCCAGTTGTGGAAGCGTCCGAAGATCACCGCCTGATCGCGGAAGCTCGCCTTCGCCTCCGCGATGTCGTTCATGCCGATCCAGGCGGCGATGGTCGCGACAATGATGAACGGGACCCAGATGAAGCCGGCGTTCTGCAGCCAGAGCTTGCCGGATTCGGCCATGGCCTGCGGCTCGCCGCCGATCGCGCCGAAGACGCCCGTCGTGATGACGATCGGCACGAGGAACTGCATGACCGAGACGCCGAGATTGCCCAGGCCTGCGTTCAGGGCCAGCGCGTTGCCCTTCGCGGCCTTGGGGAAGAAGTAGCTGATATTCGCCATGGACGAGGCGAAGTTGCCGCCGCCCAGTCCGCACAGCAGCGCCAGCGTCAGGAAGATCAGATAGGGCGTTTCGGGATTCTGCACGGCATAGCCGATGCCGATCGCCGGCAGCAGCAGCGATGCGGTCGAGAGCGTCGTCCACAGCCGGCCACCGAAGATCGGCACCATGAAACTGTAGAAGATCCTGAGCGTGGCGCCCGACAGGCCGGGCATCGCCGCCAGCCAGAACAATTGCCCAGGCGTGAACGCGAAACCCACGGCCGGAAGCTTCGCCACCACCATCGACCAGACCATCCAGATCGAGAAGGCGAGAAGCAGTGCCGGGATCGAAAGCCAGAGGTTCCGCCGCGCGATGCGCTTGCCCTTTTCGGCCCAGAAGGCGGCATCCTCGGGGTGCCAGTCCGCCAGCGTACGCGGCATCGCGGTTGTGACCGGATGGTGGATCGCCTGCATCTCGGGCAGTTCCGGGAGCTTGTCGAGCGCCTCGCCATGCGCGGCGCGCTCCATCGCGCGGATCGAGAGATGCATCCACGACAGCGCGATCCCGACCAGGAAGAAGAGCAGTATGAAGCAGCTCGTGTAGATGCCGGTCAGGTCGAGAAGGGCGCCGAAGGTGATCGGCAGGATGAAGCCGCCCAGGCCCCCGATCATGCCGACAAGGCCGCCAACCGCGCCGACATGGCGGGGATAATAGACCGGGATGTGCTTATAGACCGCCGCCTTGCCGAGGCTCATGAAAAAGCCGAGCGCGAAGAGGATCAGGACGAACGGCCAGAGCCCCATCTGCGTGGAGAAGTGGATCGGCCCGTCCTTGCCCTGGATGATATAGTCGGTCGGCGGGTAGGAAAGCATGAACAGGAACAAGAGCGCGAAGCCGAAGGTCCAGTACATGATCGTCCGCGCGCCGAACTTGTCGGACAGGTGCCCGCCATAGGCGCGGAAGACCGAGGCCGCGAGCGAGAACATCGCCGCCGCCATCCCGGCGGTCTTCACGTCAACGCCATAGACGTCGATCAGGTAGTGGGGAAGCCACAGGGCCAGGGCGACAAAGGCACCAAAGACGAAGAAGTAGTACAGCGAGAAGCGCCAGACCTGCAGGTTCTTCAGCGGCGCGAACTGTTCGGCGAAACTCGGGGCCTTCACGCCCTTGGCGCGGCGCTCGACCAGTTCGGGGTCATCCTTGGCGAAGAGGAAGAAGAGCACGCCCAGGACGGCAAGCGCTGCCGCCCAGACATTCGCCACGCCCTGCCAGCCCCAGGCGACCATGACGAAGGGAGCGACGAATTTCGTCACCGCCGCGCCGGCATTGCCCGCCCCGAAGATCCCGAGCGCCGTGCCCTGATGGCCCGCGTCGTACCAGCGGCTGACATAGGCGACGCCGATGATGAAGGAACCGCCCGCCAGCCCGATACCCAAAGCGGCGATCAGGTATTGCGGATAGGTATGGGCGAAGGTCAGAAGCCAGGTGGCAAGCGCCGCAAGCAGCATCTGCAACGGAAAGACCAGGCGCCCACCCCAACGCTCGGTCCAGACTCCGAGGAAGATGCGCGTCAGCGATCCGGTCAGCACGGGGGTCGCAACGAGCAGGCCGAACTCGAATTCGTTGAGCGACAACTCCTTCTTGATGGCGACCCCGATGATCGAGAAAATCGTCCAGACCGCGAAACAGGCGGTGAATGCGATGGTCGAGAGCGCCAGAGCGCGGTTCTGATCGCCGCGCGAGATCTGGATGGTTGCAGGCATGATGACCCCTCCGAAAGCTCGGGGAGGACACTCAGGTCGCGCACGGGAAAGCGATTTGACATGCGTCAAACTATTCGCGCAATTATCTGAATTTACTCCATTTTTGACGAATTTCGCGCGCCGGCTTGACCCTTTTCCCTCTGCCAGATGGAAATTGCTCGGTGACAGCGTGGGCATGGCTTGCTATTCTCTTGATAAATATCAAGGGCCGCCATGCGACCGATCGACATCCCTGAAATCCGCGCGCTCGACCTCTTTCGGGGCATGGAGGCCACGTCTTTCGAGGACCTCACGCGCGCGGCCTATCTCCAGGCCTTTCCGCCTGCCATCGAGCTGTTCCACGAGGGCGACACGCCCGATTTCCTGCATGTGGTCGTCGAGGGCGCGGTCGAGCTTTTCGCCCAATGGGCGGGGCGCGAGACGACGATGCAGATCGTGCGACCGGTCTCGACGATCATCCTGGCGGCGACCCTGCGCGACGCGCCGTTCCTGATGTCGGCCCGCACGGTCGAGCGCAGCCGCCTCGTTCTCATCCCCTCGCAGGACGTGCGGCAGGTCTTCACCTCGGACGGGGCCTTTGCCCGCGCCGTCGTGGCCGATCTTGCCGGCTGTTACCGCAGCATGGTCAAGGCGCAGAAAGACCTGAAGCTGCGCACGTCCGTCGAGCGTCTGGCCAACTGGCTTCTGCGCCAGCCGAGCGAGAGCGGTACGTTCCTGCTTGAACTCGAAAAGCGCAAACTCGCGTCGCTGCTTGGCATGACACCCGAAAATCTGTCACGTGCCATCAAGGCGCTTGAGGGTCATGGGGTTCAGGTCGATGGCAGCACGATCCGGATCAACGGCCCGGCCCTCGCCCGGTTTGCCCGCGCCACGCCGCTGATTGATGGCGATATCTGAGATCACGCACCCGGGCCCGCCGTCCGGTGCGGGACCCCCGGGGGGCGGTTTTCAGCCCTGTCGCGGTCGGTGGCGGCCCTTTGCCGCCGGAGGGTCTCCCGGCCCTATCGCGGATAGGCCGCCGACCGGGAGCGGATGTTGTCCCCGTTCGCCGTCCGGGTGGCGCTGACGGCACATCGCGCTCCGCGCCGCGCACCGTCAGGCGGCGTTGGCGAGCTTTGCCGGCGGGTGGAAGGCGGCAAGCGCCGGTTCGGGTGATGCGTGGCCCAGCCGCGCGGTCAGGCGGCGCAGGACTGCGGGCGGCGCAAGGTCCTCCGGCGTGGCAAAGGCCCGCGTCGGCCAGGAAAGCAGCGCCACCGCTGCCGGGGCGGCCGCCATGGGCAGCAGGACCGGCGCCAGCCAGGCCAGCAGGACCGGAGCCAGCGCCGCAGTCGCCACCAGCCCGGCAAGGCCGGCGAGCGAGATCCAGCGGCTTGCCGACCAGGCCTCGTGCAGGCTGAGCCGCCCGCCCTCGCGCTGGCTTGCCGGCCAGCCGCCGTCGCGCCCGCAGAGGATCTGGGCCACCGCCCGCGTCTGGAACATCAGGTGCACCGGAGCCGTCAGCGAGGAAACAAGGATCTCGCCCAGCGTGCCGCGCAAGACGCGTGCCGCGCCCCCGAAATCCCCCGCGCGGCCCGAGCGCAGCGCCTGCAGCGCGATCAGGAGCTTGGGAAGGAACAGAAGCCCGAAGATGCCGAGAACCAGCGCCACCGCCGCCCCGGTACGGTCCACCGGGAAGATCGGGTAGGGCGAGCCGGGGACAAAGAACTCCGGCGTGCCGGCGGTGAGCGTCGCGGCGATGCTCGCGGCCATGAAGGCGATCCAGAATAGCGGCGCCAGATAGGCAAAGATCCCCTGGAACAGGGTGAAGCGGTGCCAGGGCGCCAGCCCGGCGGCGCCGATCACGCCGATGTGCTGGAGATTGCCCTGCGCCCAGCGGCGGTCGCGCTTGGCATGGTCGAGCAGCGTCGCCGGTCCTTCCTCGAAGGAGCCGCCGAGGTCGGTGTCGAGGCGCACCTGCCAGCCGGCCCGTGCCAGCATCGCCGCTTCCACATAGTCGTGGCTGAGGATGGCGCCGCCGAAAGGCGCGCGGCCGCGCAGATGCGGCAGGCCGCAGGCCTCGGTGAAGGCGCGGATGCGGACGGCCGCGTTATGGCCCCAGAACGGGCCGCAGGCGCCCTGCATCGCCGCCTGGCCCCGGGCGAAGACCGGGGCAAAAAGCGCTGCGGAGAAGGCCTGGGCCCGGGCGAAAACGGTGCCGGAGCGGACGATGCGCGGCAGCGTCTGCAGAAGGCCAAGGCGGGGTGCGGCTTCCATCCGCCGCACCATTTCCACCAGCGTGGCGCCGTCCATCAGGCTGTCGGCATCAAGGATGATGGCGAGATCCCAGGCGGCGCCGTGGCGGGTCAGGAATTCCTCGATATTGCCGGCCTTGCGCCCCCGGTTGTCGCTGCGGCGGCGGTAGTACAGCCGCCCCTCGCCACGCTCGGCGACCAGCCCGACGAAGGCCGCGCGTTCGGCGGCGGCGATCGTCTCGCTGCGCGTGTCCGAAAGGATGGCGAAGGAGAAACGGTCGCGTTCGCCCGTGGAAGCCAGCGATGCGTCCATCGCGGCAATCCGGGCGAAGGTCGCCTCGGGGTCCTCGTTATAGACCGGTACGAGGATCACCGCGCGGGAAGCCAGCGGCCCCTCGTGGCGCTGCACCTGCGGCGCGCGGGCCAGCAGGCCGACACCCGCCTGCGCCGCGCCCCAGGCCAGCCACCAGGTCGTCAGCCAGATGAGGCCCGCGCGCACCCAGTCGAGCGCATGCTCGCCGTCGGCAAGGCCGAATTGCAGGAAGAGGTAGAAGGCGGCCGAGGCCGCCGTCAGGCTGAAGGCCAGCGCGGCGGCGCGGATGAGGACGATCCCCCGCCCGGGCGCCGGCAGGGCGACGACGCCCTCCGGCAGGCTGCCGAGCTTCTGGGTCGGCATCGCCAGCGGCGCCTCCGGCGCAGCGCCCAGGCCTGCGGCCAGCAAGTCAAGGTCGAAGGCCCTCGGATCGGGATGGTCCATCATCCTGCATGTGCCCATTGGTAGAGCCAGGTCTCGGTCAGCTTGCGGCCGAAACCCGCCAGATGCGCCGACAGCTCGACCAGCGGCTGGCCGGGCGCGGAAATGTCGATGACCAGCCGCCAGACCCCGATGTCCTCGACCCGTTCCAGGGTCTGCGACAGGACCTCTCCGGCCGAATGCGTCACCACGGCGGCGATCTCGGCATCGGCAGGAAGGTCGGCCAGCGGCGGGCCGGCGAAGTCGATCACGAACTTGCGCGCGTCGGCGGGGTTCTCCACCCCCGAGACGCCCGCCAGCCCGGCCTTGAATCCGGTCACTTCGGCCAGCGCATCGGGCGCGGCCTCGTCGAGATTGCCCCAATGCAGCCGGTAGCGGAAGGCCCGCGCCTCGCCGGCCTTGGCGCCACGGCTCTCCGGAACCCAGAAAGCGACGATATTGTCGTTCACTTCCTTGTCAGTGGGGATTTCCACCAGCCGCACCGCGCCCGGCCCCCAGTCCTCCAGCGGTTCGACATCGACCGAAGGGCGGCGCTCGTAATGGGCGCCGGCGTCCTGATAGCTGCCGAAGTCGCGACCGCGCTGGTGCAGGCCGAAGCGGGCCTTGGGCCCGTCGAAGACCGAATTGGCCAGCGTCGCGGGGTTGTTCAGCGGGCGCCAGAGCACGTCGCCGGACGGCTCGACCAGGCGCAGCCCGTTCGAATCATGCACCCTCGGCCGGTAGTCGTCGAAGTTGGTCCGGTTCTTGTCGTCGAAGAGGAACATCGAGGTCAGCGGCGCGATGCCCATCTCCTCGACATCGGCGCGGAAGAACAGCCTCGCCGTGACGTCCATCTCGGTCGTGTGCCCCGGCCGGATGACGAAGCGGAATGCGCCGGTCACCGAGGGGCTGTCCAGCGCCGCCGAGAGCGCCACTTCCAGCGCCCCCGGCGCCGGGCGTTCGAGGTAGAAGGCGGCGAATCGCGGGAATTCCTCGGCGGAGCCGGTCGCCGTGTTGAGCGCCAGGCCGCGCGCCGAAAGGCCATAGGCCGAACCCTGCCCCAGGGCGCGGAAATAGCTGGCGCCGAGGAATGCCGCCAGCTCGTCATAGACATCGGGCCGGTTCAGCGGAAAGTTCAGCCGGAAGCCGGCGACACCCGGCAGTTCGCCCGCCGGCACGCGGCCGGCCAGCGGCCCGGAATAGCGGAAGTCTGCGGTGGTGAAGGGCATCGTCCGGACCATGCCGTCCGAGACGTCGAAGAGCCGCACCGGCTCGCCATAAAGCCAGCCGGTGTGGAACGCGCCCAGGCGGAACTGCACACCCGGGGCGCTCCACCGCGCCGCCGCATCCTGAAAGACGATGTGGCGCCAGTCGTCATAGGTCAGGTCGCCGAGGAAACCCTCGGGCTTTACCGGCGGCAGATAGGGCTCGCGCGCCCGCGCCTGCATCTCGGCCGTCAGAAGATCGAAGGAGAAGGGCCGGCCCTCGGCCAGCCCCACCTCGGCCCGCGCGGCCGGAGGCGCCCAGGCGGCAGCCGCAACGGCAGCAGCCGAACCGAGAAGGAACCCCCGACGGGAGGTGGCTGGCAAAGTCAGCGGCGGCATGACGTCCGTTCCCGGCCAGTTGATGCTGCGATGCGGCGAACCGATTCCATGGCGCTGAATAAGGACTTGCGCGGAGAAAAAGCAAGATGCTGCAAGTGCATTGCAGCCATGCGCCGGCCTGCCGGCGGAGAGTTGCGCATGGCGCCGAAGACTTGCGCAGCCGGCGAAACCGGCTGCGCCCCGGGTTCAGCCCCGTCCGGGCCACATGCGGCTGAAGACGCCGTCCTTCTTCACGATCCCGTGGAACAGCGCCGCGCCGATATGCATCAGGATCAGCACGGCCAGCCCGAAGCGGGCGGTCAGATGAACGAATTCGGCGCCGTTCTCGAGCGGTTTGGAGACCGGCACCAGCGAGGGCAGCCAGCTGTCGAGGAACTCGATCGGAAAGTTGCCGGCCTTGACCCGGATATAGCCGGAGATCGGCATCACGAAGAGAAAGACGTAAAGAAGGATGTGGGTGGCATGGGCGGCGGCGCGCTGCGCACCGGCTACGCTGTCGGGCAGGGGTGGCGGCGGGTTCATCGCCCGATAGATCAGCCGGACGACCATCAGCAGCAGGATCAGCACGCCCACATGCTTGTGATAGATGTACAGGCTGTCCTGTAGCGGGCGTGACAGGCCGCCCTCCACCATCAGCACGCCGACCGGAAAGGTCGAGATCACCAGGATCGCGATGGTCCAGTGCAGCAATCGGGCAGGCGCCTTGTAGCTTTCGGCAGGGGAGGGCATCGGCAGGGTCCTTCGCTGGGAGCGTGGTGCAAGGTTAACACCGGTCGGCCGCCGCTTGACAATCGTGGATTGCGGACGCTGCATCCGGTGATGTCCGCGCCGAAGGCCCAGGCGAACCAGGCGACCGCCGTGCTGCGTCAGGCGGCGATCAGTTCGGGATTGCTTCTGGCCCTTCAGGCCGCAGCGCTCCTGCCGGTCTCGACGGTCGCGGCCATTGCGGCAATGGCGATGTTTCTCGGCGCCTCGCTCATCGTCCGGCATGGCCTCCTGCGGTTCTATCCCTATGGGCTCTTCGGCGCCTGCAATGCGGTGACGCTTGCCCGCGCGGCGGTGGCCTGCGGACTGGTCGTGACCGTCACCGACGCCGGGCGCTTCGCTTCCGAGCCCGCGCTTGCCTGGGCCGTGGCGGCGGCGGCTTCCGTTTCGCTGCTGCTCGACGGCGTCGATGGCTGGCTCGCGCGCCGCTCCGGCCTTGTCTCCGCCTTCGGCGCCCGCTTCGACATGGAGGTGGACGCCGCCCTGGCGCTGGTGCTGGCGCTCGGGCTTCTGGCGCAGGGCAAGGCCGGGACGTGGATCCTGCTCCTCGGCGGCCTGCGCTATCTCTTCGTTGCCGCCATGCGCCTCGCGCCCTGGCTAGCGGCGCCGCTTCCCGCTCGACAGAGCCGCCGCACGGTCTGTGTGGTGCAGATCGCGGCGCTGATCGCGCTTCACGCGCCGCTGCTCCTCCCGCCGGTCTCGACCATGCTCGGTGCGGCGGCAACGGCGGCGCTCGTCTGGTCCTTTGCCGTCGATGTGGTGTGGCTGTGGCACAGATCCTGACCCTGGCCCTCGCGGCCGCCGTCCTCTACCTCGACCTGATCCAGCCCAACCATCCGGGCGCGCTGACCTGGGGGGCGTTCGGTCTCTTCCCGCTGGAGCTTCCGGTGATCCTGGCGCTTCTCGTTGCCCTTCCGGGGCGGCAGCGGGTCTTCCGGATTGTACTCGTCGCCGCGTTGGTGGGGATTGCCGCGCTCAAGCTGGCCGATTTCGCCATGTTCCTGGCGCTCAATCGCGGCTTCAATCCGGTGACGGACTGGAGCCTGATCGCCGCCGGCTGGAACCTCGGTTCGCGCACGCTGGGCCTGCCGCTGGCGCTGCTTGCGGTCGGCGCGGCGGTGGCATTTGTCTGCGGCCTGGCCTGGCTTCTGTGGTGGGCGACGGGGCGCTGGGCCTCGCTCGCACCCGGAGCGGGCCTGCGCGCGGCGGCGCTGGGGCTGGCCGTCCTGTCGGGGACCTATGCCGTGGCCGAGATCGGCCATGCCGGAAGGGTCTGGCGCCTGCCCTTCGATCCGCCCGGCGCCGCCTTCACCGCCCGCGTCGGCTGGGAGCGCGTCGGCCTGATCCGCCGTACCCGCGCCGAGCTTGCTGCCTTCCGCGCCGCCACACTCAGCGATGCCGAGGCGGCGCTGCCCGGACAGCTGGTGCGGCTCGCCGGGCGCGAGGTGCTGGTGGTCTTCGTCGAAAGCTACGGGCGCGCCAGCATGGACAACCCGATCTACGCGCCCGACCACCAGGCGGTGCTGAGGGAGGGTGCGGACAAGCTCGCGGCGGCCGGGCTGGCGGTCCGTTCGGGCTGGCTCGTTTCGCCCATCGAGGGCGGGCAGAGCTGGCTCGCCCATTCCACGCTCGCCTCCGGCCTGCGGGTGGACAACCAGATCCGTTATGCCGCCCTGCTGGCCAGCCCGCGCCAGACGCTGTGGCAGATCGCGGCGGCGGCAGGCTACCGCACGGCGGCAATCGTTCCGGCGATCACCATGGCCTGGCCGGAGGGCGAACGGCTCGGCTTCGAGACCCGGCTTCCTGCCGCCGAACTCGGCTATGGGGGCCCGGCCTTCAACTGGATCACCATGCCGGACCAGTACACGCTCTCGGCCTTCCGTTCCCGGCTGCCGCCCGATCCCCGGCCGCTGTTCGGCACCGTGGTCCTCGTTTCCAGCCATGCGCCCTGGGTGCCGGTGCCGCAGATGGTGCCCTGGGAAGAGGTGGGCGACGGCCGCATCTTCACCCGCTTTACCGAGGGCGCGCCGACGCCGGTGGAGGTCTGGGCCGATGAGGACCGCATCCGCGACCAGTATCGTCTGGCGATCGCCTATTCGCTGGAGGTGCTTTTCGACTGGGCGGCGCGGCAGGGGCCGGACGGGCCCCTCCTGGTCGTGCTCGGCGACCATCCTGCGGCGGGTTTCGTCAGCGGCATCGCCAAGCATGACGTGCCGGTCCATCTGATCGGCCCGCCCCAGGCTCTGGCGCTTTTCGACAGCTGGGGCTGGAGCGCAGGCGCCATTCCCGACCCCGCGCTTGCGCCTTGGCCGATGGAAGCCTTCCGCGACCGGTTCCTCGAAACCCTGCGGGCGCCATGATCCGGCGGCTGATCGCGCTTGCCGTGCCGCTGGCCTTGATGGCGCTGCTCTGGCACTTCGCCGACGGGCCGGCCGCGCTGGCGCGGCTGGGTGCAGCGAATCCTTTCTGGCTGGCGGCGGCGATCCTCGGCCTCAACGCACAGACGGTGCTCAGCGCTCTGCGCTGGCAGCGGACGGCCGCAGCGCTTGGGGCGGAGATCCCCGCGACAGAAGCGGTGCGGGAGTATTACGTTTCCCAGTTCGGCAACCAGACCCTGCCCGGTGGCGTGATCGGTGACGCCGCCCGCGCCCTGCGCTCGCGGCGGCAGGCGGGTCTTGGAGTGGCTGCGGCGGCGGTGGTGGCCGAGCGCGCGGCTGGGCAGGGGGCACTTACAGTCTTGCTCCTCGCCGGCGCCGGCCTTTCGCTTCTCCTGCCCGGTGTCCGCTGGCCCTCGCCGCTCTGGCCGGCGGCGCTCCTGGCCGGAGCCGCCGCCGTGCTGGCCATCGGCGCGGTCCTTGCGCTCGGAAACCACGCGGCCGGGCGGACGGCGCGGGCGGCGCTCTTCGCCCCCGGGCACTTCCGCCGGCAGGCGGCGCTCTCGGCCGCCATCGTTGCGCTCAATATCGCAAGTTTTGTCCTCACCGCCCGGGCGACGGGCACGTCCCTGCCGCTGTCTGCCGCGCTTGCCCTGGTGCCCCTGATCCTCACCGCCATGCTGATCCCGGCCAGCGTTGCCGGCTGGGGCTGGCGCGAGGGCGCGGCGGCGGCGCTGTTCCCGCTGGCGGGGGCAACGGCGTCCGAGGGGCTGGCCGCGAGCCTTGCCTATGGCTTGCTGATGCTCCTTTCCGCCCTTCCCGGCGCCTTCTGGCTGGTCCGCAGCCCGCCTTCCGGCGAGACATGACAAAAGCTTGAGCGGGCGATTGCGCCGGCGCAGCGCCGGGCTAGGATGGCCTCCGCGTTACAGAACCTTCAGGGAGCCTCTACATGATCCGCCTGTCCCGCCGTGGCCTGATCGGAACCGGCGCCGCCGCGCTGGGCGCCTCCGCATTCGGCCTGCCGGCCCGCGCCAATACCGAGGTCGCTCTGCAGCTCTCCTGGCTGCACACGGTGCAGTTCGGCGGCAGCTATGTCGCCAAGTCGAAAGGCTACTGGTCCGAGGCCGGGCTGGACGTCCGGCTCGATCCCGGCGGGCCCAACGCCCCGGTCGAGCCGCCGGTGGTGGCCGGCACCGCGCTGGTCGGCATTTCGGCGGCCGACTACTGCGCGGCGGCGGTGGCCCAGGGCGCGCCGTTCAAGATCATCGGCGTCGCCATGCAGAAGAACCCCTTCGTCATCGCCTCGCTGGCCTCGAACCCGATCCACGAGCCCAAGGACATGATCGGCAAGAAGATCGGCATGGCGCTGACCAACAAGGTCATCCTGCAGGCGCTCTGCACCTTCAACAACCTCGACATGTCCCAGATCGAGATCGTGCCCACCCAGTACGACGCCGCGCCGCTGGTTGCGGGAGAGGTCGATTGCATCATGTGCTGGGCCACCGACCTGCCTGTGGCCATGTCGATGCAGGGGGTGGACAACGTCACCATGCTGCTGGCCGACTATGGCTATGTCCTGCATTCCCAGACCTATATCGCCACCACCGACAGCCTGGCCAACCGACGGGCCGAGGTTGTGGCGCTGATGAAGGGCGAGGTCCGGGGCTGGATGGACGTCAAGGCCGATCCCAAGGGTGCGGCCAAGCTGACGGTGGACATGTTCCCCGATCTCGGCCTCGACCTTGCGACCCAGGAGGTGCAGATCGAGCGCCAGCTGCCGCTGATGTTCTCCGATCTGACCGACAAGGAAGGGTTCGGCGCCTGGACCGACGAGACCGTGGCCGCCAATGTCGAGACCCTGGCGCAGATCGGCCGCGCGGTGACGCCGGATCTCTGGGACCGTTCGGTCCTGGACGAGGTCTATGGCCGTGCCTGATCCCTCGGGGGCGCCGGAGATCGTCGTCAAAGGCCTGGCGAAAGCCTTCGGCCCGGTCGCGGCGCTGGCGCCCCTGACGCTGACATTCGCCGCCGGGCAGACCACGGCGCTGGTCGGCCCCTCGGGCTGCGGCAAGTCCACACTCCTGCGGCTGATTGCCGGTCTGGAGACGCCCGATGCCGGCACGGTGACGATCGGCGGGCAGGCCCCGGCCGAGGTGACGCGCGCCGCCGGCCTCGCTTTTGCCTTCCAGGATGCCGCGCTCCTGCCCTGGCGCACGGTGCGCGGCAATATCGCGCTGGCCCGCACCCTGGCCCGGCAGGCGGCCGATCCGGCCGAGGTGGACCGGCTGGTGGCGCTGGTCGGGCTGGAAGGGTTCGGCGACACCCGGCCGGCGGAGCTGTCGGGCGGCATGCGCCAGCGGGTCGCCATCGCCCGCTGTCTGGCCGCCGCGCCGCGCCTTCTGCTGCTCGACGAACCCTTCGGGGCCGTCGATGAACTGACGCGGATGAAACTGAACGAAGACCTGCCGCGCCTGTGGGAGGCGCGTGGCACGACCGCGCTTCTCGTCACCCATTCGGTGCAGGAGGCGGTGCTTCTCGCCGACCGGGTCGTGGTCTTCTCGCCCCGTCCGGCGCGGATCGTCGCCGATATCGCGGTACCGCTGCCCCGCCCGCGCGGCCGGGCGCTCACGCGCGAGCCCGCTTTCCACCGTCTGGCCGACGAGGTCTCCGCCGCGCTCTGGACTGGCGGCGGTCTGCCGCTGGCCGCCGAATGAGCAGTGCCGCCGGGCCTTCCGCTGTGCGCCGCAGGGTCCCCCGCCGGGACCGGCCGATCGGCGGCTGGCTGGTCCTTCTCGCCGCGTTGCTGATCTGGCAGGCGGTGGCCCGGCTGACCGGCGGCTTCATCCTCGCCGGACCGTGGGAGATCGCGGGCTGGATCCTGGGCAACGCCGGGCTGGTGTTCCGCGCCACGTCCACGACGCTTTCCGCCGGAGCGGCGGGCTTCCTGCTCGGCAATCTCGCCGCCGTTGGGCTTGCGGTGCTGGTTCTGCTCGCGCCCCGGGCGGAACGGCTGGTCTCCGGACTGGCGCTGCTGATCTTCTGCCTGCCCTTCGTCGCCACCGGCCCGATCCTGCGGGTGCTGATGGGCCCCGGTCCGGGTCCGCAGATCGTCGTCGCGGCGCTCGCCGTCTATTACACCACCTATCTGGCGTTGCTTGTCGGCCTGCGCGCCGCGCCGGCCTCGTGGTTCGATCTGGTGAAAAGCTACGGACGCGGGCGGGCGGCGGAGCTGGTCCGCGTGCGGGCCCGGGCCTGCGTCCCCTATCTGATCGCAGGACTGCAGATCGCCGCGCCGGCAGCCTTTCTCGGGGCGATGATCGGCGAGTTCACCGGGGCGGAGCGCGGGCTTGGCGTGCTGACGCTGAAGGCCATGCGCCAGCTTGATGCACCGGCCACCTGGGGCATCGCCACCGTCGCCTCGGGCGTGGCCATCCTTGCCTATCTGGCGCTCGGGGCGCTGGGGCGGCGGCTCTCGGCGCCGCCGGCCCTTCTCCTTGCCCCGCCGCCGGCGCCCGGACGCCGGCGGTCCTGGCTACCGGCGCCGCTGGTGCTGCTCGCTGCCCTGCTTCTCTGGCAGGGATCGATGGATCTCGCCGGGCTGAGCCCGTTTTTCGCCAAGCGCCCGGCCGATGTCTGGACCTTTCTCGTCAGCGCGCCGGAGGCGGCCGACAACCGGGCGGTGCTTGGCCTGGCCTTCGTGCAGACGATGATCCTCACGCTGCCTGGCTATGTCGCCGGGCTGGCGCTGGGGGCGGGTCTTGCCGCGCTGGTGACGCTGCGTCCGCGCCTGGCGGCCATCGTCCTGCCGCCGGCGATCGCGCTGCGCTCGATCCCGATCGTCACCACCGCACCACTGATCGTGCTGGCGCTGGGGAGGGGGGCGACGGGGACGATCACCCTGGTCGCGGTGATGATCTTCTTTCCGACGCTGGTGGCCTGCCTCAACGGCATGCGCCAGGTGCCGGTCCAGGTCAGCGATGTCTTCGCCAGCTATGCCGCCGGTCCCCGGCACCTGCTGCGACACGCCCAGGTGCCGGCGATGCTTCCGGCCTTCTTCGCGGCGGCGCGGATGGCGGTTCCGGCGGCGCTGCTGGCTGCAACGGTTTCGGAGTGGCTTGCCACCGGTATCGGCATGGGGTCGCTGATGGCATTGTCGCATTCGACCTCGGCCTATGGGATGCTGTGGTCGGCGGTGGTGGTGCTTTCGCTGACGGCCGTGCTCTTCTATCTGGCGGTCGAGCGGCTGGAGCAGGCGGCGCTGCGCATCTTTGGTCCCGAACAACTGGCCCGCTGATGCCCCCGCGTCCCGCCGCCTTCGCCATTCCCGGCGACATCGACCAGAAGACCGGGGGCTATATTTACGAAAAGCAGCTTCTCCTGGCGCTGCGGGCCCAGGGCCGTCCGGTGGCGCATGTGCGGCTGCCGGCGAACTTCCCCCGGCCGACGCGGGCCGAAATGGCCGAGACGCTGGCGGCGCTCGCCGCCCTGCCGGCCGAAGAGCCGCTGATCCTCGACGGGCTCGTCTATGGCGGGATCGACACCGCCGGGCTTGCCACGGTCCAGGCGCCGCTCGTCGCGATGATCCACCACCCGGTCGGGCTGGAGACCGGCCTGCCCGAGCCGGTGGCGCGCGAGCTTCTGCGCCGCGAGGCGGCCAATCTCGCGCTCGCCGCCCATGTCGTGGTGCCCTCGCCGCACACGAAGCGTATCCTCGTGGGCGAGTTCGGCGTGGAGGAGACGCGGATCTCGATCGCACTGCCGGGGTTCTCCCCCCCCGACCCTGTGCGTGCCCCGGCTGATCCGCCGCTGATCCTGTCGGTCGGCCTGATCGCGGCGCGCAAGGGGCATGACGTCCTGATCGCCGCGCTCGACGGGATCCGCGATCTGCCCTGGCAGGCCGAGATCATCGGTGCCGCCCACGACCCGGCGGTTCTGGCTAGCCTGCAGGCGCAGGTCTCGGCGCTGGGCCTCGGGACCCGCCTCGCCTTCCGCGGGCGGATTTCCGACGAGGCGCTGACGGAGTCCTATCGCCGCGCGACCCTCTTCGCGCTGGCCACCCGTTACGAGGGCTACGGGATCGTCTTCGGCGAGGCGCTGGGCCACGGCCTGCCGATCGTCACCTGCGCCACCGGCGCGGTGCCCGAGACAGTGCCCCCCGCCGCCGGACTGCTGGTGCCGGTCGATGACGTGGCGTCCTTCGCTGCCGCCCTGCGCGCGCTCCTGACCGACCCCGACCGCCGCGTCGCGATGGCCGCCGCCGCCGCCGCCGCCGGAGAGGCGTTGCCCCGCTGGTCAGACACGGCCGAAGTCGTGGGCCGCGTTCTCGACAGCTTCTAGCCAGGCCCCCCTCCCGCGCGGCTTCGCCGCTTGGGGGAAGCAAGGGGGCGGCTTCCCGCCCCCTTGGACCCCCTCACCGCGAATGCGGAGAGGGTGACGCCTGCCCCGTCTTGCGCCCTGGCGGGCGCGCTTCCTGTGGCGCTTCGGTCTTTGAGGTCCGGTCTCGTGGAGAGACCCGGGGCGCTGCCC
>CAZRQN010000058.1:305-16382 GCA_964602115.1 uncultured Rhodobacterales bacterium | reverse complement strand
GCACATAGGGTTCCCACATCAACGCCCTGATCTCGAGCGTTGCCGCCTTTGCGCTCCCGATGAAGGGCGTAGCGAGGACGTTTGCCGCTCCGGAAAGCGCAACGAGGCTGGCTCCCCTGAGCACGGACCTGCGTGTCAGTTGATGTCTGGTTTCAGTCTCGGTCATTGTCTTCTCCCTGCCAAACGGCACATCGAGTAGGCCAACACGGCAGACAGCCGATCTTGGCGGCCGGCCGCATTCGCTACTATCGGTGTTGCTCAGTGTCCAAACTGTCGCGCAGATCGGGCGGAAATATTAGAACAAAGAAACTATGAATTGATTTGTCCGCCTTATCAGTATGCCAGCCAGGTGTTCAGTCCCGGCATCTGGCGCATCGGGGCAAGGATGAGGTAATCGGGCTCTAATGTCCCGATTTTGCAGGTGTGTTCGGAGGGCTTGAGCCCCCTTGGCGCCTTCAGCTCCCGCGCGAAGCCTTAGGCTGCGAGGAAGCCGGCGAAGCGCGTGGGTAACCGGGGGTGGATGTCATAGGGGTAGCGCTTGACCACGGCTCCATGATCCTGCGGTTCATCCGCGCGACCTGGCCGTCCCTCGGCAAGACTGCCCGCCGGACCGTTTCCTGATCCCCGGAACTCCACGGATGGTTCGGCTTGATCGGCCGAAGCTTGATGCCGTTGACCCTGCAGATCACGTCGAACCAATTCGGCCGGGAATGGTCGGCGGTCCGGTTCCGGGGGTGCTCGGCGAACGGGCTGCCGCTTTCGGTCAAGATGGCGTGGGCCTGATCGGGGCGGCCCCGCGCCTGTGCTGACGGAACTCGCAGGCCGTCTTTCTGTCCGCTGGCCTGAATCCCGACCAAGACCTACCCCCCGGCGGCTCGGGAGCTTCGACGGCGCTCTTCCGCTACGAGACTGCCAAATGGCAACCGACCGGCCGAATTCGCCGACAGTCAATAGACACGGCAACCTTTCCCGGGGCATGGGCTCCGGTGTCCGCACGCGCGAAATTGATAGGTTGCTCCAATAAATGCTTTCGAACAAAGTCCTTCTCTGTCGGGGCGAACCTGCCCCATCCTGGACAAGCATCGCGTGACCGGCCCGCTCGGCCCATCCCGAGACTTCAGACTGCTTCCATCCACGCAATACAGTCGCGACCTATCGGCGCGATCTTTCTGCAAGGACCGCCCCATGAACATCGATTTCCGCAATGGCACATGGCTGAACGAGCCAGCAAGCTGGAGCGCCGAAGGCAACATCCTGACCATGACGACCGACGCCAAGACCGATTTCTGGCGCGAGACCCATTATGGCTTCACCCGCGACAGCGGGCATTTCCTGGGCGTTGACGCCGGCGAGAGCTTTACCGCGAAGGTCCGGGTCCGCGGCAAATTCCGCACACTTTACGACCAAGCCGGTCTGATGGTGCGCATTGACAAGAACACATGGGTCAAGACCGGCGTCGAATTCACTGACGGCGCCTTGTTCCTGTCAACGGTCGTTACCGTCGGAAAATCCGATTGGTCCGTGTCCCAGCCTTTTCCAGGGCTGGAGGACTTCTACATCCGCGTCACCGTGAACAAGGGCGCGATGCGCGTGCAGGCCTCAAGCGACGGCAAACTCTGGCCGCTTCTGCGCCTAGCCCCCTTCCCGGCCACATCCCGCTATCTGGTCGGCCCGACCGCTTGCACACCCGAACGCAGCGGACTCACGGTCGAATTCTCCGAATTCTGGATCGGCCCGCCCCTTACCACCGATCTTCACGACCTCAGCTGAAGTTCTTTGCCCGCTTCAGCTTCGGCCCGGTCCCGGACGCCGGAATCCCGCACATTCCAAGTAGGATTGGCCATGGCGACGAGTTCGCCATGGCCGCCGGGCGTTTCCCGGCCCAGACGGTCTGGCATGAGCTCTATCCGCAAGCGCTCCAGAAACCCGCAAATGGCTCGCCCGCCTACCCCGTGTTGACGACTGTGGTCGCCTCCCACCGGTTCACCGACGATCGGGCGGCGCGGAATCTTCACAGTTGGGTGAGCCGCCCCGCAGCCGACGGAAATTTTGAAAAGACCGGCTTCAGCGCATCATACAGTTCGCAAAACAGTCGGTATTGCAACTCGAACTGGGGGTTCTCCAGATCCGGATAGTAGATCATTTTCATCTCGACGCAGCGCTCATCAGCCTCGCGATAGGTCGAGAAGTAGCCGCAAGAGACCGCGCCGATCATAGCCGCGCCCAAGCTCGGCGCCTCTTCCTCCGCCGGCACCGCGACTGGCAGACGGCATATATTGGCCTTGATCTGAGACCACAAGGCAGACTTGGCGCCACCACCCGTCGAGATCACTCGGTCAAAAACGATGCCCGACGACTTAAGGTTCTCGATGTTCTTCCGCAAAAGGCAGGCGACGCCGAACATGATGGCCAAGGCGAAATCATAGGCATCATGGCCAAGGGTAGCGCCGAAGAACACGCCCGTCGCATTGGGATCAAACTCGGGCGGATTGACGCCGGTCAGATAGGGAAGAAACGTCAGGCGCGGGTCAGCTGCTTTCAGCCCGCACCGCACATTCAGATCGGCGTACGTTGTATCGGGCAAGAATGTGTTTCTGAACCACTCAAGGCTGATGCCCCCAGATTCGCAGACTGGAAGATAGACATAGCTGTCCTTGAAGGGTCCGCAGTAAACCGGAACACGCGTAGTTGCCTCAAATGGGCTTCCAGTGATGGCGGCGATCGAAGAAACCGTTCCTGCGGATTCGCTAATAACACCCTGAGTGATGTTGCCAGTGCCAATCATCGCGGCAAAATGGTCCAGGGCACCAACGTTGACCAAGCAGCTGAAAGGCAGACCCATTACCTCCCGGATCTCCGGCACTATTTCCCCGACAACGGAGCATGGCTCAATGAGTTTCGGAAGCTTGGAACCATCTACGCCACAGTACTCCAATGGCGCGGCCCAATAGTCCTTCTTGGCGATGTCAAAGTAGTGGGAGAACGAATAAATCGAGTATTCCCCAACAAATTGCCCCGTCAGCCGGAAGATGATATAGTCCTTCAGCAGAAGGAATTTCTCAACTTTCCCGAAGCACTCCGGCTCGTTATGTTTGAGCCAAAGGATCTTCGTAAGCGGCCAGGTGGGAATGATCTCCGGCTGCCCCGTGACCCGGTAACAGGTGTCCTTGTCAAACAACGCTGACAGCTCGTCGCATTCGTCTCTGGACCGCATGTCCAGCCACGATATGCCGTTGCGGAGCGGCGTTCCTCGGGCGTCGGTGACTACCAGAGACTCTGCCTGTCCGGTGATGACAAGCTGTTCCGGATGCCAGTTTCCGGACGAGAGCGATTTCTGGACACACGACTGTACCAAGCCGACGATCTCGGCGAAGTACTTCTCCGAGTCAAATTCCACAAAACCGTTCTCCTGGATATAGGATACGGCCTTGCTCTCCAACGCTATCCGCTTCAGATCGCGGGAGTATGCGGCGACCTTTATATTGGTCGTCCCCAGATCGAGGGCTATGATTCCCATTCACGCATAACTCCCCTATCGAGCCTTCGTCACCAAAGCGGAAAATCACCCCGCCAACGCCTGTGCCCGGCGCCACCTAACGCGGGTCAGGCGGCAAGACGCGCAATCGACCCCCTGATCCCGTCGCTTGCCCTGAGTCCGACAGTCGGCTGCTCCAACAGGACAAAGCGGCAAGCGGTGCCGCCGGTTTCCGCCAGGCAGAAGCCGGAGGATCGGCCCAACTACTCGCCGACGATCTGGACCCGGACAGAACGCTCCCGCGGCCGGGTCTGGTCAAGATCGGCGAAGTAAATCCGGCCAAATTCCCCCAGTGTCATTTTCCCGTCCAGCAACGGAATACTTTCGGAACGGCCAAGCAAAGAAGAACGAATATGGCCATCCGTGTTCAGGCACCAAGCATAGAGTTCACCCCGCAGCAAAAATGCCTGTTTGGTGTGGTACTCGCCAGGATGGAGATATTGTCCTTCGTGCTTGCAGTCGGGAATGATCTTCTCCAAGCAATTGATCGTATCCTGCAGGATCAGCGGGATCTCTGCGTAAGTCACGCCCTCCGAATCCTCCTGAATGAGCACACTGCAGCTGGTGTGCTGGCTGAACACCACAACGATGCCATCCCTGATGCCGGCTCCCTCGATGATCGAAGCCACCTTGTCGGTGATATCTTCAAAGTAGATACCATGCGGCGAATTTACAGGAAACGTTTCGTGGAACACCGGCATGCGTCCAAACTCCTTTAGCCTGAGGTTCTCTCGCGATAGGCACGGCTCATCGCTTCGATCATGCGCGAAAGCATTTCTTTCGGCTCCGCAGCGCGCATGATGGCACTTGTCGAGCCCGTGCCATCCGCTCCATGGCGGATGACTTCATAGACATCTTCCTCGTTGCTGATTCCCGCCCCGTGCAGCACCTGGATTCTCTCTCCGACAGCCCGTACTGCCGTGTTTATCCGCTCGATTTCCAAAGCATCGTCATGGCCACGTTTTCCGCCCCCGATAAGTGCCGGAGATTCCGCGAGCACTATGTTGGGCCTCAGCATCGCCACTGCGGCGCTTTCCTCGACAGTGCCGGCGCAAACAAGCGTCGCCAGCCCTACCTGGTCGGCGCGGCGAATCGTTTCATTGAGAACCGAGAGGCTTAGCGGTCTTTCCGCGTGATTCAGAAGGACGCCAGCGGCACCGGCCTGTTTAAGAGCCTCAGGCAGAACCGCGCCAACGCCACGGCCAACAGAATTGGCGTCCATGTGCTGCGCAAATACCTTCAGATGTGTGGTTTCTTTCGCAATCCGGGAAATGTCGGTGTACTGCGCCGTGAAGATGATATCGACACCAAACGCCCGGCACATCGCATCCGCGTGCAGCGCCAAATCCAGCGCCTCATCGCCAAACATGTAAACTTTTGGGCCGATCTCGAAATACGGCGGCTTCAACCTGAACGGACTGAACATCCTTCAGATCCGGGCCAGAATTCTGTTGAGGTAGTCTGCGGCCTCGGGCAGGGTCACATCCGGCCTGCCCATCGTACTGCACTCCAGACTGATGAACCTATTGTAGCCGGTTTCCTTGAGCGCTTTCAGCCCGCGTTCCCAATCGATGCTTCCCCTGCCAGGTGTGCAGCGGTTGTTGTCGCCCAGGTGGACGTGACGCGTCGATTTCGCAACCGCAAAAATGGCTTCCGCAATGTCAGCTTCCTCTATTGACATGTGGAAAAAGTCCGGCAGGACACCGACCTCTTTCATTTCCAACTTTGCGGCGACGCGTGCGCAGTCAACGATGCTGTTCATGTACGGGCTCTCGTAACGGTTGATGCCCTCGAGAAGAACCTTCGCCTCGGTTCCGACGACGGTCTGCGCGATCTCCCGGTATATCGCCAGAAACTTCTTCTCCTGCTCCGGTGTCATTTGCTTGTAGATGTCAAACAGCGGCAATGGATCCTGGGGACCGAGAAGATATTCGATTTCCGTCACGGCGCCGATCTTTGCGCAGACTTGCGCGGCCTCGATATAGAGAGCTTTGGTCGCAGCGCTCTCCTCGGCGTTCGCACTCATCAGCTTGCCTGCCGCGGGCGACATGAAGAGAAACTCGCAAGGCACGACGCCGGTGTTGTGTTCCAGCGTCAGCAGCTCGTCCAGCTTCTCGTCATTCCACCCGGCATGATCCGCAAAGACAGTCATGCCTTTGTAACCCCAGGCCCGCAAGAGATGCGCTTTCTCGGTCAGCGTTTCTCCGGGGACCATCAAATTGGTGCAAGACAGAATCATTCCAGCTCCCTTCCGCCGTTCGCTATTCGGGCGTCTCGCTCAGAAACAGGTGTAAGCGCCATCGACGATAAAGTCGGATCCGGTCGTGAAGGAACTGGTGTCTCCTGCCAGGTAAACGGCGATCGATTGCAGCTCCTCCGGATTTCCCATGCGCTTGATGGGAGAAAGCTCGTTCCACTGATCGATGAGCGGGACAAGTGCGGGCGAGTTGAGCGTCATTTCCGTCGCCATATAGCCGGGGCTGATGGTGTTCACGCGGACGTTTCGCGTCGCCCATTCAACAGCCATTGCCTTGCACATCTGGATGACCCCGGCCTTCGACGCCGCATACGACGCTTCGCGCTGGGGGATGTTCACAATATGCGCCGACATGGATGCCGTGCAGATGATGGAGCCCTTGCCCTGCTTCAACATCACCCGCCCTGCCGCCTGGGCGGTGAGAAATGTGCCGTTGAGGTTCACCTCGATGATCTTTTTCCAGTCCTCATAAGTGTCATCTTCGACGGCAACTTCGTTGGAGATTCCCGCATTACAGAAGGCGATATCCAGTCGGCCGAATTCCGACAGGATCTGGTCGATCATCCGATTCACTTGTGGTGGGCTGGTGATGTCGGTCCTGATCGAAATCAGCTTTCCCGAGGTTGCCGATGATATTTCAGCGCAGGTTTTCTGCGCCGCCTCCAGATCAAGGTCCACGATGGCAACCTGTGCGCCGGCCTCGGACAAAGCGGTCGCTATGGATTTTCCGATGCCCTTGGCGCCGCCCGTAACGAACGCGACCTTTCCGTCCAGGCGCATTTTTTCAAGAATACCCACAGTGAACCTCTCCCACAGTGTTTTGCCGTCTGCCCTATTGGCGGAAGGCTTTGAGATTGAAGCCGTGCGAAACTCCTGGCCCAGATTTCGGCGGAGCGGGATCGCGGACAGCGGACGGAAAAGCCGGTCCGCTGCATACCGCCATCGCCGACCCCGGCACACGGCGGGGTGACAAGCGGTTCGTTTGCGACTTTTTGGGCTTGGGACCGGCCGGACCCTTCGATGGCCGTTTTAGAACATGCTGCCATAGCGACAACAATGACGAAGAGCGGAATAACTAATCAGCGCCGATTATCAATCGGAACGGGGTTCGCTCCGTTGGGCGGTCCTGTTGGTTGTTTGATCATGTGCCCTGGTGGTGCGATGCCGCCTCCGGCATCGAGGGACAGGCTATGGGCCGGGTCTTGCGCCGGGGCGTCACCGCGCGGAGGCAGTCCGTCGAGCGGCGCCCCCTGACGGCGAAAGGCCGCTGTTTCTGGTTCTTCTGGCCGTCAGGACGGTGGAGCGCCGCTCATCTGATCTCGTCAGGACATCGGCAGTCGAGACCCGGCTTCGCCACTTCGCAACCGTCTTTCGGCTGTCCTCTGGCGCTTGGCCGGCGCCCTCAGCCTGTCATGACCAAATTTTATCGCTTAACAGATCGCCTCTGTCGTGGCAGCGCTCCCGCGCGAGGCCAGGCCCTTAGCGCATCCCTCAATGCAAGAGTAAGACTTGTTCCGCTAGATCGAGGGATCAAACAGATAAGGACGGGAGGACATGCTGTTGGTCTCGCCCTGAACCACGATCCCGGTGATCTGGTCGAGCTTGATGTCGGAAATGAAGGTCGCCACCACCACCTCCCGGGAAACGACGGTGGAGGCGGGTTCCTGCGTCACCGGAGCGAAGACGCGGAAATCGAACGTCAGGACCCCTTCCTCGTCGATCGGTCGGGCGACGAGTTCGGCGTCCCAGTAGCCCTGGGTCGGCGGCAGGCCCGTGGCCCGCAGGATCACGCCGCCGGGCATTGGCTCCAGTACGACCTTGGTCACCTTCTGGACCAGTGCCCGGGTGTCCTGCACCGAAGCCGGCAGGCCGCCATCCGCTGCCACGGTCTCCTCCCGCGCCTGGCGCGGGCCGAACCAGTTGAACGGATTGAGCCGCGAGCCGCAGGCGGACAGGAGCATCAGTGCCGCGAGAGCGGCCAGAAGTGGTGTGCGCATCACGCCCATCCGCAAGGGGTTCCCCGCCTTGGGTAGCCGATGCAGCGGGGCTTGAAAAGCCGCGCGCTGGACCTTTCGGCCTCGAGCCGCTAGCTCACCGCCATGGCCAGCCCTGCTTTCGAAGAGATCGCCGAAACCTTTGCCTTCCTCGATGACTGGGAGGACCGGTATCGCCATGTCATCGAACTCGGCAAGGCGATGCCGGCGATGGACGAGGCGCTCAAGACCCCCGCCACCAAGGTTTCCGGCTGCGCCAGCCAGGTGTGGATCCATCCGCTGCTGCGGGAGAATCGCTTCGACTTTCAGGGCGACAGCGACGCGATGATCGTGCGCGGCCTGATCGCGGTGCTGCATGCGCTCTATGCCGGCCTGCCGCTGGAGAAGGCCCGGGCGGTCGATGCCCAGGCCGAACTCGCCCGCCTCGGCCTCGATGCCCATCTCTCCGCGCAGCGCTCCAACGGCCTGCGCGCCATGGTGGCGCGCATCCGCGACGCGGTGGCCTGACCAGCGGTCAGAGCGGCGCGGCGGCGGCGAGGAGCCAGTCCCGCGCCGCGTCCGACAGGCGCGGGCCGATTTTCGCAATCACGTCCGCATGATAGGCGTTGAGCCATTCGCGCTCGTCCGGCGAGAGGCGCTCGGCGCGGATCAGGCGCCGGTCGAAGGGGGCGAAGGTCAGGGTCTCGAAGCGGTACTGAACCCGGTCGTCGGCGAGCCTGGGCGCCTCTTCGACGACGATGAGATTCTCCAGCCGGATACCGAAGGCGCCTTCCCGGTAATAGCCGGGCTCGTTCGACAGGATCATCCCGGGCTGAAGCGGCACGTCGGAGATGCGGCTGAGCCGCTGCGGCCCCTCATGCACCGACAGGAAGGTGCCGACGCCATGGCCGGTGCCGTGGTCATAGTCCATCCCCGCGGCCCAGAGATGCTGTCGCGCCAGTGCGTCGAGGTCGCGGCCGGCGAGGCCCTTGGGAAAGCGGACGCGGGAGATGGCGATCATCCCCTGCAGGACGCGGGTATAGGCGTCGCGCTCCTGTTCGCCGGCGGGGCCGATGGCCAGGGTGCGGGTGATGTCGGTGGTTCCGTCGCGGTACTGCGCCCCGGAATCGACCAGCAGCAGCTCGCCCTGCCGCACCGGCCGGTCCGTCTCCTCGGTAACGCGGTAATGGATGATCGCCCCATCCGGCCCGGCTCCGCAGATCGTGTCGAAAGAGATGTCGTGCAGGGCATTGGTGGCGCGGCGGAATCCTTCCAGCGCCTTGACCACCGCAATCTCGGTCAGCCCCTCGTGCGGGCGGTCGAGCCAGGCCAGGAACTCCGTCACCGCCGCGCCATCGCGCAGATGCGCCTCGCGGGTGGCGGCGATCTCTGCGGGGTTCTTCGCAGCCTTGGGCAGGCGGCAGGGATCGTCGCCCCAGACAAACTCGACCTTTGCCGCGTCGAGCGCATGGCTGACCGCCAAGGGCGCGCTGGCGCGGTCCACCCGCACCGGGCCTGACAGCGCCGCAAGCGCCTCGGCAAAGTCCTGTGGCGCCAGGATACGGACCTCGGCACCCAGATGCGCACGGACCTCGTCGCCGAACTTCGCCGGATCGGAAAAGAGGTCAACGCGGGCGTCGTCGTGAAGAAGCGCAAAGCCCAGCACGACCGGATTTTTCGGAACGTCCGCTCCACGAATGTTCAAAAGCCAGCAGATGCTGTCGGGCAAGGAGATGACGGCGGCCCTCTGGCCATCCTTTCGCAGCAACCCGGCAAGAGACCTGCGCTTTTCGCCATGGTCGAGCCCGGCGAGCTCATTCGGATGGATGAAGGCCGGCTCGCGTGGCGCTGCCGGTTGGTCAGGCCAGACGGAATCGACGAAATTTATTGTAGGCCTAAGTGTTACGTCGTTTCCTTCAAGTGCCGTCCGAAGTTTGGAGATCTCTTCATCCGTGTGCAGCCAGGGATCGAAGCCGATGACGCCGGCCACAAGATGGCTGCGGATCCATGGTCCCGGCTTCACCTCGGGCCAATCGACCGGCGTAAACTCCGCCGCGACCTGCGCCCTGGCCTGCAGCCGGTACCGGCCATCGACGAACAGGCCGGCGATGTCCGGCAGGACGATGCAGAACCCCGCCGAGCCGGTGAAGCCGGTCAGCCAGGCCAGCCGCTCGTCACGCGCCGGGACATATTCGCCCTGATGGGCATCGGCGCGGGGAACGAGAAAGCCCGCCAGACCCGCCCCCGCCAGCGCAGAGCGCAGCGCGGCGAGCCGGGGCGGGCCCTGTTCGGGACGGGCGGTGCTGTCGAAGGTCTGGAACACGTTTGCCTACCTCAAGGAGGGGTCGTCGGGAAAACCCAGTTCGCACCAGCGTTGCATCGACTGGATCAATTGAAAGGGAGAGAAGGCGTCCACATCGGCGGGCGCATGGTCCGGCTGGCCGTATTTCCATTCATCGAAGACCAGCTTCTGGCCGACGAGTACCTCGCCGCCCGGCAGGTCCGATCCGGCCTCCTGATGCAGCCAGTTGCGCGCCAGCTTCAGCGCCTTTTCCTGCTTGCCCTCATGGGCGCTCGGGTCCCAGCCGCTGATGTCCGACATGGCACGCTGAAGCCGGTAGGGCACTTCGTCCAGCACGAGGAACTTCTTTGTTGCGAAGTCGGGGTCGCCCGATGTCCGGTAGCCTTGGTCGATCCCGAGCTCGAACGGCATGTTCAGTCGCGCGATCTCGCCCCTGCGGTTTGCCTGGCAGCGGGACAGGTCGTGGATCGAAAAGCGGCTCTCGCGCATCAATCGGCAGATGCGGTCGAGCCGGTTGCTTCCTGCATCGGCGACCTCGGTGGCCAGGCGCGGGGTCAGGCCGGCGCGAACGACGCAGAAGAGAAGGGAGTCCAGAATCGGGCGATAGGCGGCGTCGAAGGGGCAGTTGACAAAGACGTTCTGCGGGAAGGGCAAAGCGTCAACCTGCTGTCTTTTCAGCCGAACTCCCGAAACTCACGCGCTCGCGGATACGACCGTCGGCGCCGTGGATGAATACGTCCGCGCCTTGGTTCATGGCGATTCCCCGCGCGGCGCTGATGGCTTCCTTCTGCGTGTCATAGACGCCCGAGGACCTGCTCGCCCCGACACGGCGGACGGCCCAACGATCCCCCGAGGGGATCACATGCTGGTTCTTTCCGGACATGGGCAATCTCCCCTTCAGTGGCGAATATCGGCGCTGTCGCGGGACCCATCAAGTGTCGAGTTCGGTCAAAGATCGGTTTTCCCCCGCGCAGGTTCACGCCGCCTTGCGCCCCAGGGCCCGGGCCCGTTTGCGCGGGTCGGCCTCGAACAGGCTGGCAAGCTGTTCGGTCATCGCCCCGGCGAGCTGTTCGACATCGGTGATCGTCACCGCGCGCTGGTAGTAGCGGGTGACGTCATGGCCGATGCCGATGGCGATCAGCTCCACCGCCTTGCGGCGCTGGACCATGGCGATCACGTCGCGCAGGTGTTTCTCGAGGAAACTCGCGGGGTTGACCGACAGGGTCGAATCGTCCACCGGCGCGCCGTCCGAGATCACCATCAGGATCTTGCGCGCCTCTCGCCGCGCCACGGCCCGGCGGTGTGCCCATTCCAGCGCCTCGCCGTCGATGTTCTCCTTCAGGAGACCTTCCTTCATCATCAGCCCGAGATTGGCCCGGACCCGGCGCCAGGGGGCATCCGCCGACTTGTAGATGATATGCCGCAGGTCGTTCAGCCGCCCCGGAGTTGCCGGACGACCGGCGGCGAGCCATCTCTCCCGGCTCTGCCCGCCCTTCCAGGCCCGCGTGGTGAAGCCGAGGATCTCGACCTTGACCGCGCAGCGTTCCAGCGTGCGGGCCAGCACATCGGCGCAGATGGCGGCGATGGAGATCGGGCGGCCGCGCATCGAGCCGGAGTTGTCCAGCAGGATCGTCACGCAGGTATCGCGGAACTCGGTGTCCTTCTCGACCTTGAAGGACAGCGGCGTGGTCGGGTTGGCAACAACCCGGGCGAGGCGACCGGCGTCAAGGATGCCCTCCTCGCGGTCGAATTCCCAGGAGCGGTTCTGCTGGGCCTGCAGCCGGCGCTGGAGCTTGTTGGCCAACCGCGAGACAGCGCCCTTCAGCGGTTCAAGCTGCTGGTCGAGATAGGCGCGCAGCCGCTCCAGCTCGGCGGTCTCCGCCAGATCCTCGGCGTGGATTTCCTCATCGAAATCCGTTGTATAGACGGAGTAGTTCGGATCGGCGTCCGAATGTGGCGCGGGCGGCGGCGGCTCCAGCGGCGCCTCGCCCTCGGGCAGTTCCGCCTCTTCGCCCTGATCGAGGTCGGAAAGGTCGTCCTGGGTGACGCTGGCCTGTTTGGCGTCCTGGCTGTCGTCCTGCGACTGCTCGGGGGCGGCCTCGCTGTCCTCGCCTTCCTCCTGCTCCTGGCCGGCGCTGTCGGGGGCATCCTCGTCGGTCTCGGCCTCCTCGGCGCCCTCGTCGGCGGCATCCTCCAGATCGGGATCGTCGCCCAGCTGGTCACCGTAGCCGAGATCGCGGATCACCTGCCGCGTCAGCCGGGCAAAGGCCGCCTGATCTGCCAGCGCGGCACCGACGCCGTCGAGCGTGCCGGCCGCCTGGTCCTCGATGAAGCCGCGCCACAGGTCCATGACGTTCTGCGCCCCGCGCGGCATCTGCCGGCCGGTGGCAAGGTGGCGCACGAGATAACCGGCGGCCACCGGAAGCGGCGCCTCGGCCGCTTGGGTGATCTGGGCATAGCCCTTGCGATCGGCTTCATGGGCGATTTTCGCGTCGATATTGCCGGCGGTGCCCGGCATGTCGCGGGCGCCCATCGCCTCGCAGCGCGCGGTCTCCATCGCGTCGTAGATGTCGCGGGCAAGCTGGCCGGTGGGCATGTAGCGGTTGGCGACGCCCTCGTCGTGGAAGCGCCGGCGCAAGGCGAAGGCATCCGCCGTGCCGCGCGCCAGCAGCACCTCGTCGCGGGTCATCCGGCGGCTGATCTGCGCCAGGCGGATACCCTCGGCATTCATCCCCGACGGATCGACCGAATAGGTGACGGTCAACTCCGGATCGTCGGCCATGGTACGCGTGGCCTCGGCCAGCGCCTTCTTGAACGGATCGGCCGGATTGTCGCTGGGCTTGGTCATGGCCGGACAATCGCATTCCGGCCCGGAAGCGGCAAGAGCGCGCCACCGCGTGCAGCAGCGCACACTGGCGCTGCATTTGCGCGGAATTGCGAAACGGGCGTCGCGCGACGATGTCAGTCGCACACACCCCGGTCGTGATTGCGGCCGGCCCCTTTCAGGAGCGCCTCATGACCAAACCTCGGATCGCCGTCATCGTCTCTTCAACCCGGCCTACCCGTTTCGCCGACATCCCCGCTGCCTGGTTCATGGCAAAGGCCAAGGCTCGGGATGACCTCGAGGTCGAACTTGTCGATCTGCGCGACTTCCCGATGCCGTTCTTCGCCGAAGTCGCGTCCAACGCCTGGGTGCCGACGCAGGACCCTGTGGCCCTCGCCTGGCAGAAAAAGCTGGCGGAATTCGACGGCTACATCTTTGTCGTCGCCGAGTACAACCGCTCGATCACCGCCGCTTTGAAGAACGCGCTCGACCAGGCCTATGTGCAATGGGGTCGCAAGCCTTTCGGCGCCGTGGCCTATGGCTCGATGGGCGGCAGCTCGGCCCTGGCGCATCTGCGGATCATCGGCGTCGAGCTGCAGATGGTTCCGGTCCGCCACTCGGTCCATATCGGCGGCGCCGATCTGTTCAAGGTCCATCCCGGCCTTGGCGGCTCGGGCAACCTCGCCGACATCGAACAGAGCATCGCGCCCTCGGCAAAGGCGTTGCTCGATGATGTCGTCTGGTGGGCAAGGGCGACGATGGCAGCCAAGGCGGAAGCTGCGGCTAAGGCCGCCTGAACCCTCGGCCCGCACAGGCGATCAGGGAAACGGTGCGGCGGCTGCCCGATCGCGGGCGGCCGCCGCGCCAGCGACGCGGGGGGCCGGTCTTTTGCCGCGTGCGCCGCCATGCGCAGGGCGACGCCGGGAAAGGCCGGGTATCAGGCCCCCGGCAGCAGGCGGTCGCAGGCGGCCAGATAGGCCTGCGCCGCGCGCCCGGCTGCGGCATCGGATCTGAAGGTGGCCGCCGACCATAGCGCCGCCTGCGCGGCCTTGGCTGCCACCCGCCAGGCCATGGCCTGCCGCGCATCCCCGGACAAGGCATCGACCAGGCTGGAAAAGGCGTTGCGCCGAGCTTCGGCCGGGCCCGACTCGGCCCCGACCAGCCAGGCATGTTCCACGGTTGCGGAATATCTGCCTGCGCAGGAGGAAAAGACCATCGCCAGATCGGTTTCGGCACGCAAGGTCCCTGCGCCTGACGCCAGGGTCAGGACCACGATCGGCGGCGCGAGAAGCGGCCGCAAGGTTCGCAGACCGTCCATGAAACGGACGATAGCGCGAAAATCCCGCCCAAGTCTTGGGCGAAATGAGAAGTTTTCGCGTCAGAGACTGCGGTGCCCCAGCGCGAGATGCGCCAGAACCTCGACATGCACGTCAAGCGCATCGATCACCGGAAACCCCGGGTCCTGCCCGTCGAAGGCAAGGTTGAGGTCGGTGCCGGCAAGCACGATGGCCTCCGCCCCCTGATCCTCCACCATCCGGCGGCCAGCGGCGAAGAAGGCGGCGCGCTGCGCCTCGTGGCATTGGCCTTGCACCGCGACATCCTGATACATCCGCCCGATGCCCTGAAGGTCCACCGCCGGGGCGACGGCTTCGGTCTTGACCAGTTGACCATAGAGCCGGGTGCGCATGACAACCTCGGTACCAAGAAGGCCCACCCGCCGGATGCCCCGCGCCGCGAAATGGGCGTCAAGCGGCGCCACCGCACTGACCAGCGGCAGGGACGACAGGGCCAGGGTCTCGGCAAAGCAGAAATGCCCGCCCAGCGAGGTGATCGCCGCACAGTCGCAGCCCGCCGCCTTCAGCCGGTCGATCAGGCGGGCATAGACCGCCGCCTGTTCCGCCCGCCGGTCGGCGTTGACGTTGCCGATGAGCTCGAAGAGGTCGGCATTGACGATGGTGAGATCGGCCGCGACCCCTTCGGCCTGCACCCGCCGGCACAGGCGCTGATAATAGACGACGGTCGCCGCCGGCCCGATCCCGCCGATCAGCCCTATGCGCATGTCACCTCATCCCATCGGTCTGCCAGGCACTCTTGCGACCGGCATATTTTCCCCATATAAATACACACAAGATGCTCACCAACAGCCGCGACATCATCCGCAGACTACTGGCCGAAGGCTGGGAGCCTGTTGGATCGAAAGGATCGCACCACAAGTTCCGCAAAGCCGGCCAGACCCTTGTCGTGCCGCACCCGAAAAAGGACCTGCCCATCGGCACCGCGCGCAGCATCGCCCGCGTGGCCGGTTGGCTGAAGGAGACACCATGAAGACCTATCTCGCCCTCGTGCAGAAGGACGCCGACAGCGCCTGGGGGGTCAGCTTTCCCGATCTGCCGGGCTGTTTTGCTGCCGCCGACGAGCAGGGCGACCTCCTGCGTGCGGCGGTGGAGGCGCTGGAACTTTGGTTCGAGGATGCCGAGCCGGTCGCCCCGCGCGGGATCGAAGCTGTGTCGCGGGAGGTGGCGGTCGAACTGGCGCAGGGCGCCTTCCTGATCGCCGTGCCGCTGGTCCTGCCCCAATCGCGTCAGAAACGGGTGAACATCAGCTTGGATGCGGGAACGCTCACCGCCATCGACACGGCCGCCGAGGGGCTGGGGCTGACCCGGTCGGGGTTTCTGGTGATGGCGGCGCTGAATGAGATCAGGGGTGGGCACTAGAGCGTGTGTCAGGCAACTGGATTCGGTGGAGCGAGGCAAACCCCGCCCCGGGCCTGACCCGGGGCGGGTGTTCCTGGTCTGATTGGCCGCGACACGCCCCAAGGCGGTGGTATGTGCCGCTCCCGTCCTCACTTCATCGCCATGCTCGCAGCACTTTCCGGCAGTTCCTCATTGAAGCAGCGCTGGTAGAACTCGGCCACCGTCTGGCGTTCCAGTTCGTCGCATTTGTTGAGGAAGGTCAGGCGGAAGGCGTAGCCGATGTTGCGGAAGATCTCGGCGTTCTGGGCCCAGTTCAGCACGGTGCGGGGGCTCATGACGGTTGAAAGATCGCCGTTCATGAAGGCGGTGCGGGTCAGGTCGGCGACCGTCACCATCTGGTTGATCGTCTTGCGGCCCTTCTCGGTGTTGTAGTGCGGGCTTTTGGCCAGCACGATCGCCGCCTCGGCGTCGTGGCTCAGGTAGTTCAGCGTCG
>CAZRQN010000058.1:0-295 GCA_964602115.1 uncultured Rhodobacterales bacterium | reverse complement strand
GACCAGCGACCAGCGGTCCATCTGCGCCTGGTTGATCTGCTGCACGCCGTGATAGAGCCCGGTCGTGTCGCCGAGGCCCACGGTGTTGGAGGTGGCGAACAGCCGGAAGGACGGATGCGGGGTGATGATCTCGTTCTGATCGAGAAGCGTCAGCTTGCCGTCATGTTCCAGCACGCGCTGGATGACGAACATCACATCCGGCCGGCCGGCATCGTATTCGTCGAAGACGATGGCGACCGGGTTGCGCAGCGCCCAGGGCAGGATGCCCTCGTGGAACTCCGTCACCTGCTTGCCG
>CAZRQN010000057.1:0-16507 GCA_964602115.1 uncultured Rhodobacterales bacterium | reverse complement strand
TGCGCGACACGCTGGAAGGGGCCGGGCTGACCTCGGAAACCCTGGCCGGGCTGTCTTCATCGGGTAACCCGCAGGACGAGCTCATCGCGACGACCGCGGCCACGAGTGCCACGGCCATGGGCGTGGCGCAGCTCTCCTACGAGGAAGCCGCCCAAAGCCTCGCCCGGATCGACGGCCTTGTCGATGAGATCGCCAACCAGGACACGCTCAAGGAAAGCATCGACCTCAACACCCGGATGGCGGCCGAAACCAACTACATGCTCGGCCAGATGTGGCGTCTGAACGCTGCTGCCGGGCTGGCCGCCGGGCAGACTGGCGTCAACTGGGCCGCAGAACAGGCCAAGGAAATGAGCTTCTTCGACTATTCGGGGGCCGAATGATGCGGCGGTCGTCTCATCAGGTCGCGGCGGTTGTTGCCCTCGTCTGCCTTGCCAGCTTCGCTGCGGCAGAAGACATCGCCACTTTCAGCGACGTTCAGTTGATCGAAGAAACCCGGGAAGCGGTAGTGGCGGAGGATGCGGAGGCCGCGCTGGATCTCCTGACCGAAATGCAGCGGCGCGGGACCGGGATCTTTGCCGCCGCTGCCCAGCCTTCCTGCGAAGAGGTGATCGACCTGCCCGAGGGGATCACCGACTGGCGCTTCAAAGGTGCCGCGAGGCAGGCCTACATCACAGCGGCGAAGACTAAGGCCCTGGAGGCGGGGACATGTGCTTGCCTCTTCGCCAGCTTCAGCTTCGACATGTTCACCTCGGAAGTCTTGGGCAAGCCGAGTGCGGACCTCGTCAACGATGATCGCGCCAAGCTTGAGAATTTCATCACGCAGCACCAACGCGAGACCGAGGCACACTACCGCGAACTCGAGACCGCATGCCGGTCTATGTGACCTATGGCCATCATTGCCGACATCCTGACCCAGGTCGATGCCGCTGCAAGCGCGGTCGGCGCAACGGCGTTCGACGCCGTGGCCGCCGAGATCGTGCCGGTCTTCCGGATCGGGTCGGTTCTGGTGGTGGCGCTGGTCGGCATCAACCTGATGGCGCAGGCCGTGCCAATGACCCTGCGCAACGGTCTCGGCCTGATGGTTAGGATCGCGGTTGCTTCGGCTTTCCTGTCATCCTGGACCAACTTCAACTCGGTCTACGGCGTCATGACCAATGCACCGAGCGAGATCGGGGCGGTCGTCCTTGAGGCTTTCGGCGGTGGATCTGGCAACCTTTATGAAGGTCTCGATTCGCTCTACCTTCAAGCCCTCGATGTGGGTCAGGCGATCAGTCAGAACGGCAGCTACATCACCGGTGCTCTCGCGGGCCTGCTGATGTTCCTGGTGGCAGCGCTGATGGCGACCGTCTCAATCATCGTGATCTCGGCCGCGAAGATCATGATCGGCGTCCTCGTGATCTTCGCACCCATCGCGATTGCCTGCACGCTCTTCAAGGTGACCGCCCCGCTCTTCGATCGATGGGTGAACCTCGCCCTCGGCTTTGCTTTCTACCCAATGCTGACCTCGGGCATGGCGGCCTTCACAATCGCGATCGCCCGCGACCTGACGCCAGCCTCTCTCGCCTCGGTCGAAACCATCGGCGATGTCCTGAGTTTCGTCGTCGTCATGATGCTCGGCACCGGCCTGATGGCCATGGTGCCGACGATCGCGCAGTCGCTCGCGTCGACCGCGACCGGCCTCGGGAGCGTCGCAGCCTCGACCTTCCGCACCGCCGACAGCGTCAAGGGATACGGCCGCACCGGCATCGCGTCCGGGATCGGCGCGGGCCGAGGAGCGGCTGGTCTTGATGCAGGCGGTCGCCGTCCATCGGATGCGCGCCTGAACGGCAATACCGCCGGACAGATGGGGCGGTCCGCCGTGCAGACAGCGTTGCGGCTCGCGAGCCGGACACCCGGCAAAAGCTGATGCCCAAGAACTCGAGAAGTGGAGGACCGCCCATGGAGGCGCATGGATTTGATGTCGATCTCGTTCTGGAGCCCCGCCTCTCGGCCAGGCGCGCCTGGATCGTCGCGAGTGCCGCAGGCGGGCTGAGCCTGATCCTTGCAACCGCACTGGTCCTCGTTCTGCCTTTGCGTGAAACTCAGGTCTTCACCGTCCTCGTGGATCGGCAGACAGGTGACGCCGAAAACATCCTGCATGTCGCCCCGACCGGCATCGAGGATCAGGAAGCGCTCAAACAAAGCCTCCTCGTAGCCTATGTATCCGATCGTGAGGGCTATTTCCTCGCGGGCATTCAGGCCCGGCTTGAGAGCGTCCAGCGCCG
Source organism: uncultured Rhodobacterales bacterium (assembly GCA_964602115.1). GTDB lineage: Bacteria > Pseudomonadota > Alphaproteobacteria > Rhodobacterales > Rhodobacteraceae > JANOGU01. Next base: position 14,243 of record CAZRQN010000057.1, on the reverse strand, counting down.
CTCGACAGGGGGTGCCGAAGAAAGCCTGCGGCTTCTCTGGTCGAAGGGCGGCGGCAATACGGCTTACCCGCCCGATGTCTATGGGCCCGGGGCGGAAGTTACGGTGACCGTGCGCCGGATCACGTTCCTTTCGCCGTACGTCGCCCAGATCCGTTTCCTGAAAACCCTGCGCAAGACGAAGCAGGAGGCGGTGACCCAGCCCTTTGTCGCGACGGTCGAGTTCGCCTTCGAGCCAAAGACCGAGCGCTCCCTCGCCCATGTCTGGGAAAACCCGCTCGGCTTCACCGTCTCGGCCTACCGCGTCGACGCCGAAACCCTGGAGACCAATCCATGACCCGTATTCTCCTCCTCCCGGGCATTGCCCTCGCATGCGCCCTCGGCTTCGCAACTGTTGCCACCGCCGAAGTCGCCCCCGCGTCGATGGGTGCTGACGCGCGTGTCCGGTCGGTCCTCTACAACCCCGTCGATGTCATCCGGCTCGACACGCATCTGCGGGTGAACACCGCCATCGAACTCGGTGCCGCTGAGCGGATCGACTCGGTTCTTCTCGGCGACAGCGAAGCCTTCGAGGTCGAGGTGCTCTCGAACCGGACCACGGTCTCCGTGAAACCCCTGATTGCCGGGGCCGAGACCAACATGACGATCTATACCGGACGGCGCACGATCTCGCTGTCGATCAGCGAGGGGCGCTCCCGCAATCCGACCTACCGGCTGGTCCTGCGCTATCCCGAGACGGGCACGAGCCGTACGACACGCAGCACGGTAGCCGCAGGGTCGCGCGACATCGGCTATGCCTGGTCGGGCGACGAGACCCTGAAACCTGTCCATATCTGGAATGATGGGCAAGCGACCTACTTCGCCTTCGCCCCGGGCCTTCGTCCCTCGATCTTCGGCGTCGATGCGACGGGACGCGAAGTGACGCTGAACTCCGGCACGCGGGGCAGCATCGTCCGCGTCTCGGGCCTGCGCTCCGCCTATTCGATCCGGATCGGCGGCCAGGTTCTGTGCATCGAGCGGGTAGACGGCGGCGTGACCACCGATCCGGCCCTGCTCGCCAAGCTTCAGGGATGGGAGTTCTGACATGGCTGATCCCGAGATGACCGATCCGCAGAAGGGCGCAGAGCCGGACTACAAGATCGAGCGACCCAAACCGAAGATGACCCGGCAGCAAAAGCTTGGCATGGGCGCGCTGCTGGCCGGGGCAAGCCTTGCCGCGCTCTGGACGGTCTGGCCCTCCAGCCGCGCCATCCCCGATGTCGAAACCTCCGCCGTCGAGGAATTCCAGGATCAGGCGGGAGGCTCGCCCTTCGGAGCCATCGAGCCCGGACCGGAAGCGAAACCCGCGAGCGATGGGTTCTCCGACATCGAAGGGGAGCTGGCCTCACAGCGCGAGGACCTCGAAGCGCGGAACGCCACACTCCAGTCCGAGGTCGAACGGCTAGAGCGAGAACTGGGGGATCTTGCCGACAGGGCCGATGCCGAGAAAGACCAGACCGCCAAGGAACTGGCGCTCGCGCTGGAAGAAGCGCAATCGCAGAACCTCGCTCTTATGGAAGACATGCGGCGGCAGTTAGATGAGGAAATCGCCGTTCTGAAGGCCAGCGTCGACAGCGCTGGTGCCGCTGAAGCTGCGCGGGAGGCAGAACTGGCCGCCAAACGTGCCGAGCGCGAGGCGCAGCTCGCAGCCCGCGTGGCCTCACCTTCGGTCGTCTTTGACGACGGGCAAAAGGGTGGGGCAGGGGGTGCCGGTATGGGGATGCCCGAGGCCCCTGCGGAGGGCCAAGATGCTGCGGGGCGAGATTTCGTGCAGTCGGGGCGAGAGGCCACTGCCACCGAAGTGAGCCAGGTGATAGCCAATCCGTCTAACACCGTCCTGCAGGGCACGATGATCGAAGCGACCCTCGAGAATGCGGTCGACTCAAGCCTGCCTGGCCAGATCTCAGCAATCGTGACCCGGCCGGTCTGGTCCTTCGATCAGGCGCAGATCCTGATCCCAGCCGGCTCGCGCCTCTTCGGGGACTATTCCTCGGACGTGACCATCGGTCAGGGCCGCATTCTTGTGGCCTGGACGCGGCTCGTCACCCCGGACGGGCAGTCCGTGCAGATGGAAGCCTTTGGCGGCGATGCCCAAGGTCGTTCCGGCATCACCGGCAAGGTGAACACCCGCTTCGGCGCGCGGTTCGGTTCGGCTGCGCTGATCTCCCTGCTCGGGGCAGCCCCCGCCGTCGCCGCCGCGAAATACACCGATGAGATCAGCTCCGACACTGCCGAGAGCATGGGCGAGGATCTGAGCGCCGCCATGGGCTCAGCGGTCGAGGCCTATACGAGCCTGCCACCGATCATCACCGTCGCCCCCGGGGCCGCGATCACGGTCATGGTCGACCGTGATCTGGAAATCTGGTGATGGATGATCGGCCGAGCTTCCTCGGGACTTACCTGACGCCGCTCGCCCCCCTGTTCATGAGAGACGATCTGGTTGAGGTGGCGATCAACCCGGATGGAAAGGTCTGGATAGAACGGAAAGGCGCGACCCACATGGAGCGGGTCGCACACCTTTCGATTGATCGGGTTCTGTCGAACAACCTTGGCCAGGCCATTGCTTCTGCCGTCGGCGTGCAGTTCTCCGACAAGAAGCCCACCGTCTCCGGAAAGATCGTCTGGGGCGACATGGCGATACGGGCGCAGGTCGTGGCACCGCCCATCGTAGAAGGCGGGATGGCGATCACCTTCCGACCGTTCAAGGTCGCGGCTGATCAACTGATCGAGCCGAGGCTCTTGCACGGTGGTCTCGTTGATCTCGATGCCAAACGTCGGGAAAGGGCAGCGGAGGCGATGAAGCTTGCTGAGGCCGGGCAGGTCGTCGAGGCCATGCGGCTTTGCGTCGAAGGTCGGATGAATATTCTGATTTCAGGCGGGACCTCGACCGGCAAGACGACCTTCGCGCGGTCCCTCTTGTCGATGGTAGACCCCGGGGAGCGGATTCTGACCATCGAGGATGCCTATGAGCTGTTCCCCCGCCAGGAGAACGCAGTAGCGCTCAAGGCGGATCGTAGTGCCCAGGGCGAACGCACCCCGGCGCGGCTACTGGAAGCCTCGCTCCGGATGAGACCGGATCGGATCATCCTAGGCGAGCTGCGGGGCGAGGAAAGCCGGACCTTCCTCGAAGCGATCAACACCGGGCACGGCGGGTCGTTCACAACCATCCATGCCGACACCGCGCGAAAGGCTATTGATCGGTTGGCGATCATGGTCATGGCCGCCGGGCTGGGCATGGGGTTCGAGGAGGTAAATCGGTACTGCGAGGGGAGTGTGGACCTGGTGGTGCAGCTTTCCCGGCAGGCCGGGCGGCGTGGGGTGGCGGAGATAGTCTGCCTCTGAATATTGTGAGCTCCTCCCCGAAAATCGGACAGTGACGGAAGCTGCGATCTGACGTCTGCTGGCCTCCAAGAACGAGGAGATCAGGACATGAAGAAACGCAGGAACCATGACGCGGGGTACAAGGCCGGCGTGGCGCTGGAGGCGGTGAAGGGCGAGCGCACAGTGTCAGAGCTGGAAGCCGAGTATGGCGTGCATTCGACGATGATTCATCAGTGGAAGAAGGCCCTGATGGACGGCGCGGGGGACATCTTCGAGTTGGGCGGCGAGAAGGCCCCGGAGGTCGCCGAGGATAGGGTTCGGGCACTGCATGCGAAAATCAGGGAACTGGCCGTCGCCAACGAACCAAAGGTCCGCGCAGCGATCTTTTGTCCAGAACGCTCAAGCCCTGGATCGGCAAGTGAGGCACGGAATGGTCGAGAAGAACCGCCCAAGCCTGTAGGTCGGGGCGCAGTGCCGCCTGTTTTCGCTCTCTCGGTCATCGTTCTATTATGCGCCACAGGGCGAAACGGCGATGAACCTCGACCTCGTGCTGCAGATCGACAAGCAGTTTCTGGATACCCCGTTCTACGGCGTGCGGCAGATGACGTGGTACCTGCAGAACAAGGGCCACCTCGTGAACCAGAAACGCATCCGGCGACTGATGCACCTCATGCGGTTGATGCCGATCTACCAAAAGCCCGACACCAGTCGGCCTGCGAAGGGGCACAAGACTTACCCCTACCTGCTGGGCGGTCTGCGGGTGGGGCGGCCCAACCAGGTCTGGTGCGCCGACATCACCTACCTGACGATGCGCAAAGGCTTCCTCTATCTGGTCGCCATCATGGACTGGCATATTCGGAAGGTGCTGGCCTGACGGATGTCGAATACTCTGGCGGCGGACTTCTGCGTCGAGGCGCTGAACGAAACGATCCACAAGTTCGGCCCGCCCGAGATCATGAACACCGATCAGGGGTCACAGTTCACGTCCTTTGCCTGGACTGACCGGCTCAAACGGGTCGGCACCCGGATCTCGATGGACGGCAAGGGGCGCTGTATCGAAAATATCTTCATCGAGCGTCTCTGGCAGTCCTTGAAGTATGAATGCGTCCATTTGCACGCTTGGAAAACAGGATCGCAGGCCAAGGCTGGCATCGGGCGCTGGATCACCTTCTACGACCACCAACGCCCCCCCACTGCCCATGGCGGCCGACCGCCCGCCATGGTCTACTTCAACGCAACCCAAACCGACCAGCAGGTGCAGGCAGTAGCTTAAATCACCCGGAATTCTGTCCAAACATCGGGGAGTAGCTCACGCCGACCGTCCGCCCCGTCAATCAAGTTGCCTTCCCTTCCGTACCCCGTTGCAAGTGATGTCAGAGCCCGGTGGTCCTTGATGACTCACCTCAACCCATTGAAACACCCCAACATAAAAGTTGTCCCACCGTATGACGCTTCACCCACCCCTCGGACCATCCTTCCGCACGGGGGGACGGCAGGGCATTTCCTCACTCCTCCCGCATGGCATAGGTCCAGTAGTCCATGATGGGTTTCAACAGGAACGACATCGGTGATCGCGCGGCGGTTCGGGCGACGGCTTCGACCGGCATTCCGGCGCTCAGCTGGGCGAGGATCGGCCGAGTCTCGGACGTGGGGATCAGCGTTACCTCCGCCAGATAGAACCGGCGTGCGGTCGCAGGATCGGCCACCGTGTCGGGAGAGACGGTAGAGATCCGGCCCGCGACCTGCGGGGTGACGCGGGCGTTGAAGTTGGGGAAGCGGACAATGACATCCTGTCCGACATGGACCTGATCGATATGGAGCGGATCGATGTCAACGACGACGATGAGCGGCACGTCCACCGGCACGATCCCCGCAACCTCCGACCCCGCCGGGATCACTCCTCCGATGGTGAAGGTCTTCATCGCCAGGACCCGCCCGGCCATCGGCGCCCGGAGGACGAGGCGGGAGAGTTTGGTGTCGATCAGCTGCAGCCGTTCGTTCAGCTTGGCCTCTTCAGGTTGCAGCCGCCGGAGTTCGGCCTGCGCCGCCTCCTGCCAGGAGGCCATGAGGCGAAGCCGCTCGATCTCATAGCCGGCGATCTCGCTGCGGGCCTCGGCGATCTCCGCCCTGAGACGCCCGACATCGCCGTCGATCCGTGCCTCTTCCCGCTCGAGGGCTGAGACCCTTTCGGTCTGGGTCAGCGCTTGTTCGAGGAGCGACTTCTGCGCTTCCAGGTCCGCCCGCACGATCTTGAGCTGCACGCTGTCCGCATCCAACTGCTGCTCACGCCCGTCGATCCCCGCCTCGGACTGGATCTTGCGCTCCTTCAGTTGGGCCAGCGTCTGATCCAGCGTCTGCCGGCGCGCCACAAACAATGCGGCCTCACTCTGCAGCATGGCGTCGATCTCGGGCGAAACCTGTGCCCTTTCGCTCAGGGCCGGGCGAAATGCCAGCGCCTTGTCGCCCCGCGCCTCGGCCGAGAGCCGGTCGATCTGGGCCCAGAGCTCAAGGCGCTCCCGCTCCGCCAGCGCCCGTTCCGCCGTCAGCTCTGCCCCGTCGAGCGAAATGATAGGGTCGCCTGCGGCAACCAACTGCCCTTCACGAACGTGGATCATCTTCACCAGACCGCCATCCGGGTGCTGGACGATCTGCCGCCGCGCCTCGACCTCCACTCGCCCCGGCGCGATCACCGCGCCGTCGATCTCGGTCAGCATCGCCCAGGCGGCGAAACCGCCCAGCCCGATCATGATGGCCAGGAGTCCGAGCAGAATGTCTCGGCGCGGAGACCAGCGGCTCACGGCTGGTTCCTTTCCGGCAAGGCGGCCAGAACGGGCGCCGCAGGCCGAAGGATGCGCTTCATCACCTCCTCCTTGGGACCGAAGGCTTTCTGGCGGCCTCCGTCGAGGAAGAGGATCAGGTTACACTCGGCCAGCGCGGAGGGACGGTGCGACATGACGAAGACGATCTTGCCGGCTGCACGCGCCGTTCCGATTGCCCGGTTCAGCGCCTGCACGCCTGGATCGTCGAGGCTGGCGTTCGGCTCGTCGAGCACCAGGACGACGGGATTGCCGTAAAAGGCCCGTGCGAGCCCGATACGCTGACGCTGCCCGCCGGACAGCCGTCCTCCCCCTTCGGTGATGACCGTGTCATAGCCCTTGGGCAGGCCGAGGATCATCTCATGGGCGGCGGCGGCCTGCGCGGCGGCAACGATGTTGGCCGGGTTCGCCTCAGGCTCGAACCTCGCGATGTTGTCGCTGACGGACCCGGGGAACAGGTCCACATCCTGCGCGACATAGCCGAAGAGTCTGCCGCGCTCACCACGATCGTATTGCGACAGATCGGCGCCGCCGAGGCGCACCTCGCCCCGGGCCGCCGGCCAGATGCCGGTCAATGCCCTAGCAAGCGAGGACTTGCCCGAGGCCGAGGGCCCGATGACGGCCACTGCATCGCCCGCATGCACCTCCAGGGAGACGCCTGCGAGGGTCGGGGCGGTCTCGCCGGGAGGCACGACGACAAGATCGCGGACGGTCATTTCTGCCGCGGGCCGGGGAAGGGCCATCGGCGGCTTTGTCTCCGGTATCGCCGACAGGAGCCGATCGAGGCTCTTCCAGGCGGCCAGCGCCTTCTGGGACTGCGGCCAGAAGCCGACTATCTGCTCGATCGGCGCCAGCGCACGACCGAGGAGGATCGAGCCCGCGATCATCGCCCCGGAGGTCAGCTGGTTGCGCAGCACCAGGAAGGCCCCGAGCGCCAGAACGGCGGATTGAAGAAACATGCGCAGCGACTTTGTCACGGCGGAGATCGATCCGCCGGTGTCGGCCGCCTTCAGCGAGGCATCCAATGCGGCGCTCCGGGCCGTCTGCCAGAGGCCCGACATCGTCTTTCCCATCCCGAGACCATTGACTGTTTCGACGCTGCGCCGGGTGAGTTCGGTGCGCGCTTCTGCCTCGGCACCCAGGCGTTGCGCCTCAGTCTGCGGCCGCACGGTCCGGCGCTGGTTCAGCACTGCAAGTGAAAACACCAGAATACAGGAGCCGACGGCAAACCAGCCCATGACCGGATGGAAGATGAAGAGCAGCACCAGAAAGACCGGCGTCCAGGGCAGGTCGAAGACGGCCCCGGTCGCCGGCGAGGCCAGAACTGACTGGATCGCCGAAAGATCGCGGAGACCGCTCGCGGGTTTCTCCCGCAGCGTAGCCACATCGGCCTGCCGCAGGACGGCACCAAAGACCCGCGCATCCATATCCGCCTGAAACCCGGCCCCAATTCGCGCCAGGACGCGGCCCCGAACAAAGTCGAGCAGTCCCATGAGCGCGAAAAGAAAGACGATTATCGAGGTCAGGACCAGAAGTGTCGCCGACGACCGGCTGGACAGCACCCGGTCATAGACCTGCATCATGAACAGGGGTCCCGTCAGCATCAGGAGATTCATCACCGCGCTGAAAAACGCCACTCCGATCAGAGCGCCGGATGACCGCCTCAGAGCCAGGGAAAGTTCAGTCATGCTGGAAATCCACAAATAATATCAATTGCATGCGCAACAGCGGGCGGTAACCGTCAAGATTCGGTGCAGGTCACCGCACGCCATTCGCAACCCAAACCGCCATTTCCAAGACACTTTCTCTGCGGTCCATACTTCAACTCGCGATCGGCCAAACCGCCCCATGTCTTCGACGCCGGTGGCGACTCACAGAGCGCCGGACCGGGCGGCAGCAGCCAGATGGCCTCGGTCACGGTGCAGATTGGCGCACTCATCGTTAACCGCTCGTTAACGACCGCTGATCCACTTTGAGTTGTGTTCCTGTCGAGCCAATAAACCTATCAACGCAAATCTCTTCCTGCCAAGACGCATGCTCACTCCGCCACTCAACCTCTGGCAACACCAACCCTCCGCGCTGGTCGCGGCCGCCGGCGGCAATGAAGCCGATAGATTCCCCCCTTTCCATGGAGGACCGACGAAGTGCCCTTGCCCGATCACGCCTGCGCCCATCTCGGTCTTCCGGATGCCGGAGTTGATCTCATTGCTGGACCGATGAGATTGCCCACCCTGAGCGCTAGGATGCTGGGTGAGCGCCGGGGGGCAGACTGTGGTATGTACTTCGCACCGCAACTGGATCTCTTCGGACCGGTGTCGACAGATGAGGCGCGCTCGCTCCTTCAGCTGTCGTTGGAAGAGTTTGTCCTGCAAGTCTTAAGCAGGAAGTTGGTGCCGACATGCCTCACCGCCGAGTTGCACAGGCTCGGAGCGGGATTCTTCTGCTACTGGGACCTCCTGAACTTCGTGGCAACCGAGGCGCTCCTGCGTCCCGGTATCAATCCGACTATCGCCCGGGAGACTGGTCGAGCCTTTGTTGACGCCATCGCCAAAGCTGCGGACCTCGAGGATGGGGCGACAATGCTCTTGCGCGAGACGATGGTCGAACTTGCTACCGAATCAGCTATGCCATGGTCACACTTCCTCGGAGCGCCGACCCGCCCTTCGATCGAAGAACTTGTCGATTCGTCGATATCGTTTCACGCTCGGTACACTGACAGCGAACTGGGCCACTTTGAGGCTCTGCGGGCAGGGACTGGTCAGATGGTCACCTGCATTCCGTTGGATCTTTGCCAATACGCACAGCTTTCCCGCCAACGCTCGACGCCGCATTGAAGCGCACCTGGTTCGACCGCTCCCCATATTGGGGCCACTGCACCTGCCGACCGACCTTGGTCATGACCTGCTCCCCGATGTTGGACCGCCCGGGCAGGGCTTTCCCGCCGTTCTCCGGTCAGCGCGGGCCATCTGCCGCCAACCGGTTCATGAGCTCTTTCGGGGGTATATTGCCGATCGAACTGTGTGGGCGAACTTCGTTGTAGTCTCTACGCCAAGCCTCGCATTTTCGGGCCGCGTCGTCGAGGCTCATGAACCAATGTGCGTTCAGGCACTCCGCCCGGAGCTTGCTTTTGAACGCCTCGATGAAGCCGTTGTCGGTCGGCTTGCCCGGCCGGGAGAAGTCCAGGGTGACGTCGTTTGCGTAGGCCCAGAGATCCAAGTCGCGGGAGATGAACTCGCTGCCGTTGTCGACCCGGATCGTCTTCGGGTATGCCCGCCGCATCGTGGGCTGGAGGGTCAGCAGTTCGGCCCATGCTGGCTTCGTTCTGGATGCTCTGGAACAGGCAGTTCATGAACGCCGCCCGGCCAAGGGCATGGGGCCGGTCCACCACAGCGACAGGGGCTCCCAATACCTGTCCATCTGCTAAACTGAACGCTTGGCCGAAGCGGGCATCGAGCCCTCGATTGGTAGCGTCGGAGACAGCTATGACAAGGCATTGGCCGAGGCGGTCAACGGCCTGCTCAAGGCGGAAGTCATCCACCGCCGCGGCCCATGGCGCAACTTCGAGGCCGTCGAATATGCCACGCTGGAATGGGTGGACTGGTTCAACAACCGACGTCTGCTGGAGCCCATCGGGAACATCCCGCCCGCAGAAACCGAGGCCAACTTCTACGCCGCTCTGGAAACTGAGGCCATGGCCGCGAAACCAACGAAAATCAGCCTCCGGCTTACCCCGTCCGGTTCAAGGTGACGCGACAACCTCCGCTTAACCAGGCTCTCCTAGACTGGCGCCCGATCCAAGTGCCGTCCCGAGAGAAGACCTCATGCAACTCGTTGTCTCGTTTGATCCGGTCCAGACTGGCGGCAAAAGTGCCCTGGTTTCGGAACAACTCTTTTCGGCCAATCTTCTGTTCAACCGCGATAGGGAGGTCAATGCCTCCGGCGAACCGGCCGTAAGCGAGGCCTTCAGGGAGGCGTTTCAGGACCTGGGTGCCACCGCCTTCCGCTACCCTGGCGGGGCGATCACAGAAAAGTACTTCGATCTGTCCAACCCCAACCGATCAGCGGGAATGCCCACCGTCGGACCTGAGGCTGGAACCGGCAACGCAGTACCGCTGCTTCCACTTGATGCCGCTTTCGAGTTCGCCGAGCAAACCGGCGCCCATATCACGATCGTCCTGCCGACCTACCCATATCTTGGTGAAATGATGGACTCCCAGGGCAACCGGTTTGAGTCCGTTGACTCAGCAGAACTGCGATCCTTCATCCGGTACTGCCTCACCGAAGCTGCCGAGCGCGGTGTGACCGTCGACTACTTTGAGATCGGCAATGAGTGGTATGTCGACGGCAGCGACGAGCTTGGCTGCAGGATGACGCCGACAGAATACGGCCGGATCGCAAGCCGAATGGTCGAAGTCATCGATGGCGCCATGAATGAGCTTCTCGATGACGGACTGGATGTCGCGGCCGCCAGGTTGGCCATACAGGTCGGCCCCGGCGGAAGTGCCGAACAGTTTCAGCCAAACGGACAGTACATCGACGCCGCCTACAGCGGACCGACTGTCAGCGCAACCTCGCTGATATTTGCCGAGTTCGGCCGCATCGAGGAACGGCAGGGTATCGATGCGCTGATTTCGCACAGATATTTGACCGGGAATGACACAAACGTGAATGGCTGGCGGTACGAACCAATGTCCGATTTTGCGGCAATGGCGTCGGGGGTCCCCGGATTCGGCCAACTCGACTTCATCGTGACAGAGTGGAATGTTGCGGCCAGGAACGACGAGGAACTCGGGCTTCCCCATGCCGGAAACATCCTGACCCTTTTTTCAGAAATGCTCGCCGCCGGCGTAGACTACGCTGCGATCTGGGCGGTACAGCAGAACAATCGATCTGCGATGTCCACGTCGTCCGGACGTGATGGCGAGCCCTATGAAGGACTGACAGCGGCGGGGACACTCTACTCCTGGATGCGGGAGAGCCTACCTGGGCTGACGCTGCAGGCCACTCAGTCGAGTATTTCGTCAGTAGAGACCTTCTTCTTCACGGGCGAAGATCGATCAGTGGTCTACGTCTTCAACGATTCCCCAGCCCAAGCCTCGTTCTTGGTCGCCGAACAGCAGGCCATCACCGACCTGCATCTCGCTAGCGTCAAGGTTCTGTCGCCTTCGAACGGCGATACTTCTGAGGGCACTGCCTCTACTTATGAACTTACCCAGCAGGAATTCCGCACCGACGATGGTGATATCTTCATCTCGATGGACCCATACGACGTGATGCAGTTCGACTTCCTTGCTGAAACGGGGATCGCGGCCTCACGGGACACGAAGGGCCGGCTCGTGTTCAATGGCTCGGAGGTTTCCGACGTCATTTTCGGTGAGGCGAAGAGCAGCTTCCTGCGCGGCAATTCAGGGCACGACGCACTCTACGGCCAGGATGCTGCAGATCAGATTGAGGGCGGGACCGGCAACGACTCGCTTTTTGGCGCTGGCGGAAAGGATGTTGTTTCTGGCGGAGACGGGGATGATCTGATCTACGGTGGCACTGGGAAGGACAGGCTCGCTGGAGACCTCGGTGCCGACACCATCTACGGCGGTTCTGACAAGGACCTCATCTACACGGGGGGTGGCAGTGATCGGGCCTGGGGCGGTGACGGGGACGACCGGATTTGGTTCGGAAACGGTGATGACGTTGTTTTCGGGGGCGCAGGGGCGGACAGGTTCACCTTCGAGGTCCAGTCTGGAGCATCGATAATTGGGGACTACGACGGCTCCGTTGATCGCCTTGTGTTTGTGCCGGCTGCGGGGTCGAAAGTCAGATCGGCTCTGGTTGACTGGGAGGTCACCGACACCGGGGTGGACTTGTCCTTCGAGAATGGTGCTTCGCTCTTTGTAAAGGGAGCGAGCTACGAGGATTTTCTTGGCTGGCATCTGCAATGACATGAGGCTTGGGCTTGGCGCTCCCTTTGGTGAGCCCGCTTCCTCGCGCGTCCTCCGATGCCGGTACGAGTACCGCACGATGAGGCCAGCGGACCAGACACCCGGTTGCGAAGCACGGGCAGGTTGTTCCCCCGGAGGGGGGGGCGGGCTGACCTCGCCCAACTCGGGCCGGGAACGCTGCAATATCGGGAATCGGCGTCTTCGAACCTCTGGAATGCTCCTTGCGCGAGAGACAAGGCAAGGGCCTGCCACGCGATGCAGGGTCGCGAGCATGACTTTGTCCGCGCGAAGGCTTCTCTAGGCGCTCCTGCGGTGGCGGCGGCCATTTGCGCGTCAATTTCCACGTCAGGCAGGAGGACTGCACAGTTCCACACATCGAGGCGGGCGGAACTTTCAACCTCGCAGATGCGTACGGCCGCGTTGCTGGACAGCCGGCAGGGGTAACGCCCGGTCTGATCCTTCGGCGGAGGCGGAGCCTGCAACTGACCGTCACGGCGATCGCCGCTCATGCGACCTTCTGCGGAGCCGGGAAACCATGTTGGAGGCCATGACCGGCACAGGGAGACGGATTCTCCTTCCACGCTGCCACCGTCGACCCGTGGCCAGCTCTTCATTTGGTCTCCTCCCACCTTGCCAGAACCGATCAACAGGCTCAGTCTGCGGCCTGCGCCAGCGGGAACTCCCTCAGGGGAACGGGAAAGCTACTCACACCTGCCGACCGTCGGAAGTATCATCGGTCATCGGCAGGGGCGAGCCCGGCGTTGCGGCGGGCTCCCGCAATCTTGCCTCTTCGATCAAACTGCGTGCCAGTGCACTGAACGCGGCGGCTGTCCCGGGCAGGCCATCTGCTTCGGCCCGCAGGGCACAGGAATGCATCCTGGCTGCCAGTTGAACGAGCTCGTCGTAGCCCAACTTCGCCGCCCCCATGCGTCCAGTCCCAGCGGTTGCTGGGTCGGACTGACGATGATTTGTTCTAACTTTGAGGTCCAGACATTGTAGTTGTTTTCGCAAGGCAAAGGGTCGCAGTGGGTCTTCAGCCTTCGCGCGAAGTTGATGGACGCAAGGTCATCCCATAGATCGCAGAGAAGCCGCGCGAGACCGCCGCAGCGTGATGGCTTGTCCATGGCATTCTTGATTGCGGTGCCGTTGCGCTCGACGTGACCATTGGTTCAGCACTGATTCCGCTTGTGCAGCCGGCGTTTGATGCCTTTGATGTCGCGAGGGAGGTGGAACTGTATTGGACCCGAGCAGATGATGGTGATGCCCGTCCATCTCATATGGTCTCATTCCTTTCCCATTTCATGGGCGCACCATCGAACCGAGTGTCAACCGCCTAGACTTTGGAGACTTTCTCGATCTCCTCCGCGTCAGGTTGCAAATCGGCCTTCAACTCTGTCTCTACCGCCTTTCTCGCATCGGCGACGAGCGCCGCGATACGGTCTAGGCCGTATTTCTCTACGGCGATCTGAGCATCATCAAGCACGCGATCATATTCGGCCTTTCTACTCAAGGCACACCCCACACCACAAGATGGACAACCACTGGCTGAATTGAACACCGAGCGCTGACCGGATCAAGCGCAGCTTGCAGAACAGTTTGTTAACCAATTGTGGTGAGCTGCTTCGGGTCTGGCGAAGGCTCCCGGTGCCCCGGGTACGAAGCGGCATGCCCCTTGACCAGGACGCCACAGGTGAGATGAGCCCCGACTCTCCTCCTCCCTTGGCGAGAGACCGCTGGTTGAATTGACCTGCTCCCCGATGTTGGACCGCCCGGGCAGGGCTTTCCCGCCGTTCTCCGGTCAGCGCGGGCCATCTGCCGCCAACCGGTTCATGAGCTCTTTCGGGGGTATATTGCCGATCGAACTGTGTGGGCGAACTTCGTTGTAGTCTCTACGCCAAGCCTCGCATTTTCGGGCCGCGTCGTCGAGGCTCATGAACCAGTGCGCGTTCAGGCATTCCATCCGGAACTTGCCGTTCAGGCTCTCGATGAAGGCATTGTCAGTTGGCTTTCCCGGCTGCGAGAAGTCGAGCGTGATGTTCCTCTGGTAGGCCCAGAGGTCCAGATCGCGCGAGACGAACTCGCTGCCCTGATCGACGCGGATCGTCCCCGGCAGGCCGATCTCGGCGCCAACCTT
>CAZRQN010000056.1:11616-16705 GCA_964602115.1 uncultured Rhodobacterales bacterium | reverse complement strand
CGGGAAGCCGCCCCCTTGCTTCCCCCAAGCGGCAAAGCCGCGCGGGAGGGGTCAGCCGAGCGGCAGGGCGCGTTCGGCGAGGCGGGCGAAGAACGAGGCGCCGACCGGCGCGATCTCGTCGTTGAAATCGAAAGCCGGGTGATGCAGCCCCGGCCCGGGACCGGCGCCGAGGAACAGATAGGCGCCCGGCCGCGCCTCCAGCATATAGGAGAAATCCTCCGAGCCCATCTCGCGGGCGCCGGTGAAATCGACCCCCGTCGCGCCGGAGATCTCGGCGGCGACCCCGGCGGCGAACTCGGCCTCGGCGGCATCGTTCACCGTCGCCGGATAGCCCCAGTCATAGTCGATCTCGGCCGAGACCCCGAAAGCCGCCGCATGACCCTGGACGATGTCGTGGAAGCGCTGCCTGAGCATCTCGCGCACCTCCGGCGCATAGGCACGGATCGTTGCCTGGAACCAGGCTTCCTCGGGAATGATGTTCGAGGCGGAGCCGGTGTGGATCTGGGTGATCGAGATCACCGCCTCCTGGAACGGCGAGACGTTGCGGCTGAGGATCGTCTGCACCCCCTGCACCATGGCGACCACCGCCACCACCGGATCGACGCATTCATGCGGTGCCGCCCCATGGCCGCCACGTCCGCGCAGATGCACGGTGGCGGTATCCACCGCCGCCATGATCGGCCCGGGCTCGATCTGGAACTTGCCGGCGGTGACGTTCGGGCGGTTGTGGATGGCGAAGACGCGGGTGATGGCGAAGCGATCCATGACGCCCTCGCGCACCATCACCTCGCCCCCGCCGCCATCCTCTTCCGCAGGCTGGAAGATCAGGGCCACGGTGCCGGCGAAGGCCCGGGTCTCGCAGAGATAGGTCGCCGCCCCGAGCAGCATGGCGACATGGCCGTCATGGCCGCAGGCATGCATGCGCCCGGTCACGGTCGAGGCATGGGGCGCACCGGTGGTCTCGACGATGGGCAGCGCGTCCATGTCGGCCCGCAGCCCGATCACCGCACCGGGCGCCTGGCCATGGATCAGCGCCACGATCCCGGTCCGGGCAATGCCTTCATGGATTTCGTCCACCCCCATCTCGCGCAGGCGCGCCGTGATGAAGGCGGCCGTGTCGCGACAGTCGAACATCAGTTCGGGATGGGCATGCAGGTGCCGCCGCCAGGCGGTCATCTCGGGCGCAAGGGCAGCGATGCGGTTGAGGACGGGCATGGGACCTCCGGTCGGATCGTTCCGGGGAATGCCATGGATCGCCGCCGCAGGGCAATTCCCGCCGCAGGTCCGGCCTTGGTCGGTGACGCAAGGGGATGTAGGCTGGCGCGATTGCCGTACCGTCCCTTTCAATCCGGAGCAGCCGATGGGCGCGAATGTCACCGTCACCCAGGAGACGACCAAGCAGAAGACCTATGCCGTCGAGGGAAATTCGCTGCGCGAGGTCTATGACAGCATGGTCAAGAACGCCCCCGAAGGCGGCTGCGGCGTCGCCCTGGCCAAGACCCCGCTCAATGCCTCGTCGGTGACGAGCTTCGAGGAGGAGCAGGCCAAGAAGCCGCTGAAGAAGGGCCAGGAAACCTGGATCGTGCGGGCCAAGAAGGCCGAGCTGACGCTGTCGCCGGAAATCACCATGCCGGAGCTGAAGTCCGACAAGAACCTCACCGAAGGGGCCAAGAAGGAATGGGCGCGTTTCGTCAAGGACGTCGCCAAGCACGAGCAGGAGCATGTCGATACGGCGGTGAAGCTGGCCGAGAAGATCGCCGGGGAGATCTCCGATCTGGAAGGGATCGGGTCCGGCAAGGACAAGAAGGCGGCAGTCAGCGCGGCGGAGGATGATTTCCTGAAGAAGTACAAGGCGCTGACCAGCGGCTCCGCGATCGGAAAGCGCATGCAGGCGGTTCAGGACAAGCTCGATGCCGGCGGCAACAAGTTCATGCTCGACGGCAATGCCGAATAGGTCGCACCGGTGAAGAATGCCGGTGGCGTCCCCGTCGCGCCGTGCTAGCCTGCGCCGGAAGCGCAACCGGTCGGCACGCCTGGGGGGCGGACATCGTGCGGTTCAGCGGACTAGCCTTGGCCTTCCTGATCGCCAGCGCCATCCCGGTCGCCTCGGCGGCCCAGGAAAGGGGCGCCGCCACGCCCGACTGGTCTGGTCCCTATGCCGGTATCGGACTTGGTACCGGATCGGGCGACATCTCCTTCGGCGGCCCGATCTCGGCCAAGGCCCTCGATCACGGGACGGCGGCGGGGCTTTTCCTCGGACATCTCTGGCAGCGCGGACGGCTGGTCCTTGGCGGCGAACTGGCGCTGAGCGCACTTTCCGGCAGCTTCGTCCACGGCTTCACCTGCTGCGAGGTTGACCGGGCGCTGGATGTGAAAGGGCGGCTTGGCTATGCGACCGGGACGGTCCTTGCCTATGGAGTCCTGGGTCTGTCGCGCGGCAGCTATGACGAAGGCACCGGTGACTGGGCGCCGGAGGGGACGGTGCTCGGCCTCGGCCTCGACCTGCGCACCCGAAAGGGCGTGAATGTCGGGGTGGAGTATCTCACCCGGCGGCTGGAGGGCGAGGCGCCCACCGGATCGGGACAGAAGGTGCGGATCGACCTCGACACGCTCAGCCTCAGGCTCGGCCTGCGCTTCTGACCGGCGGACCGCTGCAGCCCGGTGCAATCCCCGCGCCAGGCCGCTAGGCTGCGGGCATGACCGACGATCCCGCCCCCCCGAACCTTGACCGAAAGCCCGCAGAAGCGGAGGGCCTCACCCGGACCACGGGCGGCATGGACCGCCTGCGCGCGATCATGGCCCGCCTGCGGGCACCCGACGGCTGCCCCTGGGACCGCGAGCAGACTTTCTCCACGATCGCCCCCTACACATTGGAGGAGGCCCATGAAGTCGCCGATGCCATCACGCGCCGCGACTGGGCGGCGCTCAGGGGCGAGCTTGGCGACCTCCTGTTCCAGGTCGTCTATCATGCGCAGATGGCCGAAGAGGCGGGGCATTTCGACTTTGACGCCGTGGTGGCGGCGATCTCGGAAAAGATGATCGCCCGGCATCCGCATGTCTTCGGCGATGCGGTGGTCGCCGATGCCGAGGCCCAGACCCGGGCCTGGGAAGCGGTCAAGGCGGCGGAGCGCGGGGCAGCGCGGACGCTCGACGGCGTGGCCCTGGCACTGCCGGCGCTGACCCGGGCCGTCAAGCTTCAGGCCCGGGCGGCGCGGGTGGGGTTCGACTGGCCCTCCACGGCCGAGGTGCTGGACAAGCTGGTGGAAGAGGCGCGCGAGCTGGACGAGGCGCGCCGGCACCTGTCGCGGGCCGAGGTGGCGGAGGAATTCGGCGACCTTCTCTTCGTCATGGCCAATCTTGCCCGCCATTTCGACCTTGACCCGGAGGCGGCGCTGCGTGCCGCCAATGCCAAGTTCGAGCGGCGCTTTGCCGCCGTGGAGGACGCGCTGGCCGCAGGTGGCCGCCGGCCGGCCGAGAGCAGCCTTGCCGAGATGGATGCGCTCTGGGAACGGGCCAAGGCCGCCGAGAAGCGCTCCGGCACCTGAGCAGGACCGCGCCGCTGCGGCGGATCAGGGCGCCGAAAGGACCGCCGTTACCGGCGCAAGCGCGACCGTTGCGGCCTTGCCCTGCCCGGCCCAGGCCAGAAGGGCCGCCACGGTCTCCGGCCGGGTCTCGCCCGCGACGATCACCGATCCGTCCTGCGCCGCCCTGAAGGCTGCGCGGTCGAGCGCCCGGCGCATGGCGCCCTCGTCCTCGCCGGCCCCGTCCAGAAGGCGATAGATCGTCGCCGAAGGGGTGCCTTCGCGCCGCGCCACCTGATCGGCGGCGTTCAGGCCGCGATCCCAGGACAGGACCCCACGGCCCTGGGCCGCGATGACCGGAATGGCCAGCGTCGCCATGGAACGGTTGCCCTGGAAACCGCCCTCCGGCAGGTCGAGCACCGCCACGGATTCGGGCAGGGCCTCGGCCAGCGCGGCGAAGCTGACCTCGACATCGGCCGCAGTCGCGCCCTTCGGGATGCCGGTGGCCAGCATCACCACTTCCTGCCCGGCATTGCGGTAGATGGTCGCAGCCAGGGGCGACTCGGGCGCCATCGGATCCAGCGCAAAGGTCACCGGGAAGGGGAGCGCGGCCAGCGCCTCGCGGTCGAGCGTCATCCCGCCGGTGTCGATAAGCAGGATCGCCAGTCGCGGCTTGCCGGCGGGATTGTCAAAGGGCCGGGCAAAACGCAGGAGCGGCGTGCCGGCAGGAACCTCGCCTTCGGCAGTCGCGCTGTCGAGGATTGGAGCGGCCGGTGCTCCCGGCAGGCGGCGGGGCTCCGCGACCTGGGACGGGCTTTGCGCGGCCGGCGGCGCGGCGTCCTCCTGCGGCGCCGGCGCTTCGATCCGGGGCAGGCGCGACGTGACGACGCCGGGCGCGTCGGGCGGGGGCGCGCCGTCGGTGATCAGGCGCGGCGCGGCCTCGGCCGCCGGCCCTTCCTCGGCTTCGGGCTCGGGCTGCGGCTCCACCGCCGCCACGTCCGGTGCCGGGACTTCGGGTTCCGGTTCGGCCGTCTCGGCGGCGGGCGCCGGAGGTTCGGGTGCAGCCTCGGGCTCGGCGGCCGGAGCGGCCGGCGCCGCAGGAGCGACCGCCTGGTCCGTGGCATCGCCCTCGACCGCCGGAAGCCCGGCGGCCGGCGCCGCATCCGGAGCCGGCGCCTCGGCCACAGGTTCCGGCCCGGGCGGTTCGGGTGCAGGCGGCGGAGGCGGCGGCTCGGCTGCCGCAGGCGGCGCGTCGGGTGGCGCGAGCGCGAGTGTCCCGAAAGCATCGGGCGGCTGCGGCGCCAGGGACACGACCGCAGTCACCGGCGGTGACGCGACCGAGGCGGCCGGCATGGTCGGAACCGGTGGCGCGGCTGCGGCGACGGCGGGCGGCGGGACCACGACGGCGGGTGCTGCGGCCTCCTTGGGTTGCACCACCGGATCGACTGAAGCTGGCGCCGAAACGGTCGGGGCGAGCCTGGGCGCGGCCACCGCCGAGGCGGCCGGCGAGGCCACGGGGGCGAGCGCCGGGGCCGGCGCCACGCTTTCGGCCGCAACCGGCGCGGGGG
>CAZRQN010000056.1:0-11516 GCA_964602115.1 uncultured Rhodobacterales bacterium | reverse complement strand
GGCGGCCGGGGCTTCCGGTTCGGCGGCGGCGATGCTTTCCTCGACCTGGGCGGCGGTCGGCGGAGCAGGCTCTTGCGCGGGCATTTCCGCCGGGGCGGCGGCCGTTTCGCTCACCGGCGCTTCCGCCACCGGCAGTTCGGCGGCGGTCGCGACCCGGGCCGCCTGTCCGCCGCCTTCCGGAGCGGCTGGCGGCTCGGCATCCGCCGCCTCCGCGACAGCCGGTGCGGGGTCGGAGGCCACCGGCGCAGGCGGCGCGGCAGGCGCGGCAACCTCGCCGCCCGCCTGGTCGGCAGCGGGTGCTGCCGGCTCTGCGGCGACCGGCTCCGCTGGCACCGGTGCAGGCAGGATCGCCGTTTCGACACTGGCGCCAGCCGGTTCGGCCGGTTCGGGGACTGCGGCGGTGCCCTGCCCTGCCTCTGCCGTGCCGGCGACGTCCGCCCCGGGCTGCGGCGCGGGCGCCTCCGCCTTGCGGCCCAGCACGGGCGGCTTCGGCGCAGCAGGCGCGTCCGAGGTCGCCAGCGGCGGCGGTATGCGCGTTGATCCCGGAGGCGGACCGAACTGGGCCAGCGCCAGGATGCAGGCCAGTGCGAGCCCGCCACCCCAGAGTGCGCCTCCGAGGAATCCCTTGCTCACGTCGATCGGCCTCCTGCCCGCCGTCCTGCCTTCAGCCGCGCGCGCCCCCTGCCCTTGACGCCCTGCCGCAGCCTCCGCCATGTATAGCGCGGCTCGGCGCGGGGATCACCCCCTGTCGTGTCCTTTGCTCACGCCGAGTTGCGCATCATGATCCTGCTCATCGACAACTACGACAGCTTCACCTGGAACCTCGTCCATTTCCTGGGCGAGCTGGGTGCCGAGGTGAAGGTGGTGCGCAACGACGCGCTGGATGTCCAGCAGGCGATGGGCCTCGGCGCCTCGGCGATCGTGCTTTCGCCCGGGCCCTGCGATCCGGCCCAGGCCGGGATCTGCCTGCCGCTGACGCTGGCCGCCGCCGAAGCGCGCCTGCCGCTCCTCGGGGTCTGTCTCGGGCACCAGACGATCGGCGAGGCCTTCGGCGGCCGGGTCGTCCGCTGCCACGAGATCGTCCACGGCAAGATGGGCACGATCCATCACCAGGGCAAAGGCGTCTTTGCCGGACTGCCGAGCCCCTTCCAGGCCACGCGCTATCATTCGCTGGTGGTGGAGAAGGCCTCGCTGCCGGCGTCGCTTGAGGTCACGGCGGAACTGGCCGATGGCACGATCATGGGCCTGCGCCACCGCAGCCTGCCGATCGAGGGGGTGCAGTTCCACCCCGAGTCGATCGCCTCCGAACACGGCCACCGCCTGCTGCAGAACTTCCTCGACCTGGCGATGGCCGCAGCATGAGCCGGCTGAAACGCCTGATCGGCGCCGCCGCCGACCGCGCGCTCACCCGGGCCGAGGCGGAGGAGGCCTTCGACGCGCTGTTCGAAGGCGAGGCCACTCCGGCCCAGGTGGGCGGTTTCCTGATGGCCCTGCGGACAAGGGGCGAGACGGTGGACGAACTTGCCGCCGCCGCCGCCGTGATGCGGGCCAAGTGCAATCCGGTCCGCGCGCCGGAAGGGGCGATGGACATCGTCGGCACCGGCGGTGACGGCAAGGGGACGCTCAACATCTCCACCGCCACGGCGCTGGTGGTGGCCGGCGCGGGTGTGCCGGTGGCCAAGCACGGCAACCGCAACCTGTCCTCCAAGTCCGGTGCGGCCGACGCGCTGAGCGAACTTGGCCTCAATGTCATGGTGGGGCCGGAAGTGGTGGAGCGTTGCCTCGCGGAAGCGGGTATCGGCTTCATGATGGCGCCGATGCACCATCCCGCCATGCGCCATGTCGGGCCAGTCCGTGCCGAGCTTGGCACGCGGACGCTGTTCAACCTCCTCGGGCCCCTGACCAACCCGGCCGGGGCGAAACGGCAGCTCACCGGCGCCTTTGCCCCGCGCTGGCTCGAACCCATGGCCCGCGTGCTTCAGGACCTCGGTTCCGAGGCCGCCTGGCTGGTCCATGGTTCGGACGGCACGGATGAGTGCTCGATCGCCGGCACCACCGAGGTTGTGGCGCTGGAGAGCGGTGCGCTGCGCCGCTTCACCCTGCATCCCGAGGACGCGGGCCTGCCGGTCCATCCGTTCGAGGCCGTGCTGGGCGGCAGCCCGCCGGAGAATGCCGCCGCGCTGCGCCGGCTTCTGGACGGCGAGGCCGGCGCCTATCGCGACGCGGTTCTCCTGAATGCCGCTGCGGCGCTGGTCGTGGCCGGGGTGGCGGGGGACCTGAAATCGGGAGTGGCGCGGGCGAAGGAAAGTCTAGCCTCGGGCGCGGCCAAGGCGAGGCTCGACGCGCTGGTGCGGATCACCCGGGCCTGAGCCTTCAACCGGTCGCCCTTGCGGCGTCACACGGCGGGACGCTTCACTTTCCACATTGGAACCAATGCGTTACGGTGATTCGTTAAGGGTTTGGCAGGACAGGCCAAATGTTTAACGCGGCGTGCGCGGCCCACCGGCCGGGCAAATCCGCGCCCCGGCGTCGCGTTTCAGGTGATCCCGGGCTGAAGGGCGACACCGGGTTCCACGCCCTCCCCCTCCGCCTTGCCCTCCGGCAGCGGGACCGGAGCAATCGATTCATGAAGCCGCTCGGAGCGGTCGCGCAGCATCCGGCGGCGGCGGCGGATGAGAAAGACGGCGGCCCAGCCGCTCCAGGTGCCGGTCATCGGCGCAGAAACGTCGCAGGAGTAGCGCGCACGCCAACCCTCGGGCAGCGGCAGGCCGGCACTCTCGGCCCGGTCGAGCATCCAGACCAGCGGGATGTTGGACAGGGGGCGCGAGGCGGGATAGCCGCCGATCTGGCCGCCGATATCGGCATGGGCGCCCCGGAACCACACCTGCTCGACATTGCCCTTCCAGTCGGGCGGGCAGTCCCAGAGGATGGGCGCATAGACGGCCCTGGTCTCGTCGCGCGCCAGCGCGTGGAAGCCGTGACGGACATGGCGGCCGAGCTGGTGGTTGTGAAAGGCGGTGCGCTTCTCGGCCAGAAGCCAGAGAAGCGGCAGGCGCAGGCCCAGTGCCTTGACCGTATCCCAGACGCAGACCGCCTCGATCGGCGCCTCACCATGGCAATGGAGCCTGGCGAAGGTCCTGGCAGTCGGCGTGTCGGGGCCGAGCCGGTAGTGGCGCCAGGCCTGGGTGACGGCCCGCTCGGTGGCGGCGTCATGGCGCAGGAGCCCCACCCGGTCGATGACGCCGGCCAGCGAGCGCACCGCGAAGGCACCGCGCGAGAAACCGAAGAGCCAGATGCGGTCCCCGGGGCGGTAATGGCTGGCCAGATGGCCATAGGCGCGGCGGATCTGGCGCGAAAGCCCCCTGCCCTGCGCAACGTCGGGCGTGTGCCACCAGTCGGTCCATTGCAGGCCGGGCTCGTAATAGATCGACATCTGCGCCCGGGGACCGCCCCCGCGCAGGAGCTTCCAGGTCAGGCCGGCATTGGTCTCCCAACCCTCGCGCAGGCTCGACATGGTTCCGTCGAGGATGACGACATGATCGACCCTGCCCCGCACCGCCTTGGGTTTCGGCACCAGCGTAATCGGCGGCGGCGCGGGCTCCGCCGGTCGCAGCAGGTTTCGCAGGCGATCGAGCCAGCCCAAGGGGGCCTCCCGTCCACGCGGAGGTGTCAGCCAAAAAGGTAAGCCCCCGGAGGACCTTCCGTCCAGCCGGGGGCCCGATCAATTGTCGCGGTTCAGAGCTTCTGGCTGAGGACGGTGACGATGCCGAGGTCGCCGAAGCCGTTGAACCGGGTATTGGTGACGGTGGAATAGGCGCCCATGCCGTGGAGGATGAAGAAATCCCCCTCGGCGATGTCGCCCGGCAGCATCAGCTCGCCCGGCAGGCGGTCCACCGAATCGCAGGTGGGGCCGAAAACGACCCGGGGTTCGGGTGCGCCCTCGCGCAGCCGGCCCTCGGGCGTGGCCACGGCGATGCGGTCGATCATGCCCATGATCGGCATCTCGAACATCGCGCCATAGACCCCGTCATTGAGGAAGACATGCGCACCATCGCGCACCGCCTTGACCCGGGCGGCGGTGCAGAACGCATCGCCCACCAGCGCCCGGCCCGGCTCGCACACAAGGATCGGACGGTCGGCGCCGAAAGCCTCGGAGGCGACGCGGTCGATCAGCGCAAAGGTCGCCTCGATCTGCGGCACGATCGCGGTCACCCGGTGGCTGGGGAAGCCGCCGCCGACATTGAGCCGCGCCAGCGTCACCCCGGCATCGCGGGCGATGCCGGCGGCGGCGTGGATATAGGCCTCCCAGGCGGCCGGGTCGGTGCATTGCGTGCCCGGATGGAAGGTCAGCGAGGGGATGAAGCCGGCCTCGGCAACCCGCTTGAGCAGCGTGACCGCGAGTTCGGTGGTGGCGCCGAACTTGGCGCCGAAGTTGTAGGCGGCACCGGCCACCGGCAGCTTGAAGCGGACGGAGATCTCGCAGCCCTCGGCGGGCACGCGGGCGATCAGCTTCTCCAGCTCCGAGGCCGAATCGACCGACCAGGCCTTGACCCCGGCCTCGACCGCGAAGGCGATCTCGGCGGCGGAGCGCACCGGGTTGTGGTAGTGCAGCGCCGCCTCGGGCGCGAGGCGGCGGATCAGCGCGATCTCGAAGGGCGAGGCGACATCGAAGCCGCGGATGCCGGCAGCGACGAGGTTCTGCACCACCGCCTCATCCGGGTTGGATTTCACCGCATAGGTGACGAGGCCAGGGAAGCCGTCGATGAAGCGCCGCGCCGCCGCCTGAAGCGCGGCGGGGGCGAAGAACAGGACCGGGTTTTCCGGCTGGATGGTGCGCAGATATTCGGTCGGGTTCGACCAGATCGTCTTGGAGAGTCCCATCGGCGTTGTCCTTCTTCTTGCCAACAGAACGCAGGTCACGCGCCCCCGGCTGCCCGTCCGGAGGGTTGCGCCTTGCGCGGTTCCTGGAACCAGGCAAGGTGCGTATGAGCCGCCCTTTTCCTGAAGATCAGGGTGCCGCATATGCGTGACAACTTCACCGGACGAAACAGCAGAATCGCAGCGATCTCTCGTCATTCCGCCGAAATGGCGCTACAAATTGCGCGGTGTGGCGCCGAGGTGCGCCCGACGGGGGAGCGTGGACGATGGACGAGATGGATCGCGGGATCGTGGCGCTGCTGAGCGCGGATGCGCGCATGTCGGTGGCCACGCTGGCCCGCCGGCTCAAGGTCGCCCGTTCCACCATCCAGGCGCGGCTGGAGCGGCTGGAAGAGAGCGGCATCATCGCCGGCTATACCGTGCGGCTGGGCGAGGCGGCGCGCCAGGGCCGGCTGCGCACCACCGTCCTGCTGACCATCGAGCCGCGCCAGCAACCGGCGATCCTGACCCGGCTGAAATCCATCCCCGAGGTCGAGCGCTGCTATACCTCCTCCGGCCGCTTCGACCTGATCCTGATGGTGGCGGCCGGCAATACCCAGGTGCTCGATCAGGTGCTGGACCAGATCGGCGCGATGAGCGGGGTGAAATCGTCGGAGAGCCTGATCCATCTCTCGACCAAGATCGACCGGGCGGTGTAGCGTGCTTGTCATGCGTGGCGTGAAGCTGAGCATCTTGGCTCTCGTCTTGGCTGGCACCGCCGCAGCCCAGGAAATTGCCACGGCGAATGGCTGGGTGCTCTCGCGTGTGCCGGACGAGAAATATGGCGCCGGATACGGATGCGAGATGAGGACCCGGACGCCAAAGGGCGCCGAGGCGAGGTTCACTGTATATTTCCTGGGCGCTGATGTCGCGATCACTGGCCCCAAAGCCGCGTTCCCGCCGCACACGGGGACGCTTGTCCTCTATTTCCCGGATTTGGGTCAGCAGCTGACTGTCAGCGGCGCCTCGTTCGGGCCGGACGGAATCCGCGCGCGGGCCGGAGAGCAAACGATCATGGCCATGTTTGAAGCCGTGGCCGCCGCCGGAAGCCCCGAGTTCCAAATCGGCGAAGGCGACGACCTCTACGGTATCTTCCGCATCGGCGCGGTTGCCGATGTCATGCCGCAACTGCG
The DNA here is from genome assembly GCA_964602115.1 of uncultured Rhodobacterales bacterium. GTDB lineage: Bacteria > Pseudomonadota > Alphaproteobacteria > Rhodobacterales > Rhodobacteraceae > JANOGU01. The sequence goes on along the minus strand of CAZRQN010000056.1, from coordinate 5,466 downwards.
CGACTGCTTCGCCGGACTCTAGATCGCGGGTTCGGGCCCTTCTCGGCTCGGGAACGTCCGAAGGATCGCATCGGCCAGCGCCGCGTCGCGATCCTTCGGCGACATGCCGTCCAGCGGCAGGAGGCGGCCGGACATCATCAGGTCGGCGAGCCCATGCACCGTGCCCCAGACGGCGGCAACATCGGCCGCACCGCCCCCGACGGCCTGGACCTGCTGTACGAGGTGGCCGTAGGCGGCGCCCCCCGCGTCATTCAGGTCGGGCACGGCGAAGTCCGGCTTCAGCGAACCGAACATCAGCCGGAACAGCGCCGGGCGGGCCTGCGCGAAGTCGATGTAGCCAAGGCCCGCAGCGAGAAGCTGCGACCGAGGGTCGGCAGCGGCCATCGCCTCGCGCGCCTGCTGCGTGGCCAGGAAGCGGCGGAATCCTTCGGCCGCCAGCGCCGTCAGCAAACCGCCTGCATCTCCGAAATGATGCTTCGGCGCGGCATGGCTGACGCCGGCGCGGCGCGCCACTGAGCGCATGGAAAACCCTTCCACCCCCGCCTCGGCCAGTTCCGCCTCGGCCGCCGACAGCAGCGCGGCGCGCAGGTCGCCGTGGTGATAGGGGCGGGTCGCTTCGTCCTCGGTCTCCGTCATCGCCCCCTGCCCGTCACCGTTCGGTCTCCCGCTGCGGTATCACGCGATCTTTTCACTGACAAGATTTTGCTTGACCCGGCGACGCGATTCGCCGCAGCTATCCTGACAGTGGAAAGATGAGGCCGCGATGAACCCCGATGCATTGTTCCAGATCGCCAGCACCATGGCCCTGGCCGGATGGCTGGCGCTTGCCGCCTTTCCGCTGCTGCCGCGACTGGCCACCGCCGTGGCGCTGGCGCTGCCGCTGGCCCTGTCGCTGCTCTATGCCGGGCTGGTGCTGACCTTCTGGGCCGGGGCCGAGGGCGGGTACGGTACGCTTCCCCAGGTGATGCAACTGTTCGACCAGCGCGAGATCGCGCTGGCCGGCTGGGTCCACTACCTCGCCTTCGACATGCTGGTGGGCCTGTGGATCGCCCGGACGGCGCGGGCGCGGGGCATTCCGCATCTCCTGGTCCTGCCCTGCCTGGCGCTGACCTTCCTCTTCGGCCCCTCCGGCTTTCTGACCTTCGTCATCCTCGCCACCGCCCTGCGCAAGGGAGCCTTCGCATGACCCTGGCCCTGTCGTCCGTCACGCCCGCGCGCCTGTGGCGCGACGCGCCGGAGCTTGCCGCGCTGGCGCTGTTCCTCGCCCTTGCCTCCGTGCCGCTTCTTGTCGCCCTGACGCTCGACCCGCGCCTGTTCCAGGGCGAGAGCGTCTGGATCAAGCCGCTGAAATTCCACGCGGCGCTGGTGATCTATGCCGGGACGCTGGCCTTCTACGCCCGCTGGCTGCCCCGGAGCTGGCAGGAGAGCCGCAGCTGGCGCCTGTATCTTGGCGTGGTGGCCGCCTGCGTTCTGGGCGAGATCCTGTGGATCGGCGCTGCCGCCGCGATGGGCACCGCCTCGCATTTCAACCAGACGGGTGTCTGGGGCGTGCTCTATGGCGTCATGGGGCTGATGGCGGTGATGCTGACCTCGCCGAGCCTCGCCTTCGCGGTGGCGATCGCCCGCAACCCCTCGACCGGGCTCGACCCGGCGCTGCGTCTGTCGCTGGTCCTCGGCCTCGGCCTGACCTTCGTGCTGACGCTGGTGACCGCCGGCACCATGGCCTCGGGCGCGGGCCACCATGTCGGAATTCCGGTCACCGGCGCCCGGCTTGCCGTGATGGGCTGGAGCCGGGAGGTCGGCGACCTGCGGGCGGCGCATTTCTTCGCCACCCATGCGCTGCACGGCGTGCCGCTGGCCGGGCTGGCCGCGCTCGCCCTGCCTGCGGGCTGGCGCGGGCGAGCGGTCTGGGCGGCGGCGCTTCTGTTCTCGGCCTTCGTTCTTGCCGTCTTTGTGCAGGCGCTGGCCGGCCGGCCCTTCCTGTGACGCTTCCCCTCCCCCCGGCCGCGCGCTAGAACCCCGGCCGGTTGCAGGGGTTTGGCCGATGGCGATGGAAAAGACGTTCGATGCGAAGGCCAGCGAGCCGCGCCTGACGGAAATGTGGGAAAAGGCCGGCGCCTTCCGCGCCGGGGCCAATGCGAAGCCCGGGGCCGAAGCCTTTTCGATCATGATCCCGCCGCCGAATGTCACCGGCTCGCTTCACATGGGGCACGCCTTCAACAACACGCTGCAGGACGTGCTGACCCGCTGGCACCGGATGCGCGGCTTCGACACGCTTTGGCAGCCGGGCACCGACCACGCCGGCATCGCCACCCAGATGGTGGTGGAGCGCGAGCTGGCCAAGACCAACCGCCGCCGCACCGACTTCACCCGCGAGGAGTTCGTGGGGCTGGTCTGGGAGCAGAAGCGCCGCTCGCGCGGCAACATCCGGGCGCAGCTGGAGCGGCTGGGCGCCTCCTGCGACTGGTCGCGCGAGGCCTTCACCATGTCGGGCGCCCCGGGCGCCCCGGAGGGCGAGGAGGGCAACTTCCACGACGCCGTCATCAAGGTCTTCGTGGAAATGTACCACAAGGGCCTGACCTATCGCGGCAAGCGGCTGGTGAACTGGGACCCCCATTTCGAGACCGCGATTTCCGATCTGGAGGTGGAGCCGACCGAGGTGGACGGCTTCATGTGGCACTTCAAGTATCCCCTGGCCGGTGGCCAGACCTACGAGTATGTCGAGAAGGATGCCGAGGGGAACGTGGTGCTGCGCGAGACGCGGGACTATATCTCCATCGCCACCACAAGGCCGGAGACGATGCTCGGGGACGGCGCCGTCGCGGTTCATCCGTCGGATGAACGTTACGCGCCAATCGTCGGGAAACTCTGCGAGATTCCGGTGGGGCCGAAGGAGCATCGCCGGCTGATCCCGATCATCGCCGACGAATATCCCGATCCCGCCTTCGGCTCGGGCGCGGTGAAGATCACCGGCGCGCATGACTTCAACGACTATGGCGTGGCCACCCGCAACGGCATCCCGCTCTACCGGCTGATGGACGGCAAGGCGAAGATGCGCGCGGACGGCGCGCCCTATGCCGAAGCCGCCGCGCTAGCGGGGCGCCTGTCGCGCGGCTGGCTGATCCGCAAGGGCTATCTGAACCCCGGCTTCGCCGAACTGCCCGCATCCGCGAGCGAGGCCGAGGTGGATGCGATCAACCTGGTGCCGGACGAGTTGCGGGGCCTCGACCGCTCCGAGGCGCGCAAGGCGGTGGTGGCGCAGATCCTGGCCGAAGGGCTGGCGGTGATGACCACGCCGGACGATCCGCGTCTCGGCCGTAGGTCGGGGCTTGCCCCGACTCCGCCGGACGAGTCGGGGCAAGCCCCGACCTACGTCCCGCTGATCGAGGCGAAGAAGATCATGCAACCCTTTGGCGACCGGTCGAAAGTCGTCATCGAGCCGATGCTGACCGACCAGTGGTATGTGGACACGGCGAAGATCGTCCAGCCCGCCATCGACGCGGTGCGCGACGGGCGGACGGTGATCCTGCCCGAGCGCGACACCAAGACCTATTTCCACTGGCTGGAGAACATCGAGCCCTGGTGCATCTCGCGGCAGTTGTGGTGGGGGCACCAGATTCCGGTGTGGTATGGGCCAGGGCTGAGAGAAGGGATGTCATTCAAGGACCACGGTGTTGACGCAACGACGTACAACCCGATGAAAGTCTTTTGCGCAGCAACGAAGGATGAAGCCAAGGCAGAAGCACAGAAGTTCTATGGCGCAAACGTCCAAATTGGCTTCTCAAAGTTTGACGATCTCCCCGTCAAAGAAGGCAAACGTAAGCTTCCAAATCCGACGGCGGGAGGCATCGGCAACGCTGAGTTTGTTGCCCTTCGGAAAGTTGACCTAGCTCGCGACCCTGACGTTCTCGACACCTGGTTCTCCTCCGGCCTCTGGCCGATCGGCACGCTCGGCTGGCCGGAACAGACGCCGGAACTCGCCAAGTATTTCCCCACCTCCGTCCTCGTCACCGGCTTCGACATCATCTTCTTCTGGGTCGCCCGGATGATGATGATGCAGCTGGAGATCGCCAAGGACGTCCCCTTCCGCACCGTCTATGTCCACGCGCTGGTCAGGGACGAGAAGGGCAAGAAGATGTCGAAGAGCCTCGGCAACGTCCTCGATCCCCTTGACCTGATTGACGAATACGGCTGCGACGCGGTGCGCTTCACGCTCACCGCCATGGCCGCCATGGGCCGCGACCTGAAGCTCTCCAAGGAGCGGATCGCCGGCTACCGCAACTTCTGCAACAAGCTGTGGAACGCCACCCGCTTTGCCGAGATGAACGGCGTCTGGGAGGGGCACGTCACCCGTGCCGAGCCCCCCGCAGCCAGTGCCACCGCCAACCGCTGGATCATCGGCGAGGCGGCCCGGGTGCGGGCCGAGGTGGACGAGGCGCTGGCCGCCTTCCGCTTCGACCAGGCGGCGAGCGCGCTTTACGCCTTTGTCTGGGGCAAGGTCTGCGACTGGTATGTGGAGTTTGCCAAGCCGCTTTTCGACGGGCCCGAGGCCGGGGAGACCCGCGCCACCATGGCCTGGGTGCTCGACCAATGCCTGATCCTTCTGCACCCGATCATGCCCTTCGTCACCGAAGAGCTGTGGCGCACGACCCGCGAGAGCCCCACGCTCCTCGCCCATGCCGCCTGGCCCGCCTGTGGCGAGGAGCTGGTGGACAGTGAGGCGATGGCCGAGATGCGCTGGGTCACCGGCCTGATCGACGCCATCCGCTCCGCCCGGGCCGAGGTGCATGTGCCGGTGGGGCTTAAGCTCGACCTGGTGGCGGTGGACTGGGATGCGGCCGCCCGCGCCGCCTGGTCGCGCAACGAGGCGCTGATCCGCCGCCTCGCGCGGGTGGAGGCGCTGACCGAAGGGCCGGCGCCCAAGGGCTCCATCGCCATCCCGGTGGAGGGCGCGTCCTTCGCCATCCCGCTCGCCGGGGTGATCGACATCGCCGCCGAGCGGGCACGGCTCGCCAAGGCGCTGGAGAAGGTGGAGAAAGACCTCGCCGGCATTCGCGGGCGCCTTTCCAACCCGCAGTTCCTCGCCTCGGCCAAGGAAGAGGTGGTGGACGAGGCCCGCGCCCGAGCCGAGACGCTGGAGGCCGAGGCGGCACAGGTCACGGCGGCGCTGGCACGGCTGAAGGCGATGGAGTGAGGCTGGGCGAGTTTGAGACGCCGCGCGCCCGACAGTAGAATACCCGCCCCGGGCTTGACCCGGGGCCTCGCCCTCGACCCGACCCCCATTTCCGCGCGAGGCCCCGGGGCACGCCCGGGGCGGGTTGCGTGGGTCGATCCGGATTCCCTGCAAAGTCGCCGAAATGAACAAGGCCGCCCTCGCGGGCGGCCTCTTTCACTACCTCAACGGCTTGCCCTCACGAGCACCCCGTCGTCGAGCCGCAGGAGTTGCACTTCAGGCAGGTGCCGTTC
>CAZRQN010000055.1:7831-16835 GCA_964602115.1 uncultured Rhodobacterales bacterium | reverse complement strand
CGCCAACCGCAGGCATCATCTTGGTGGACAGCATCCACATCAGAAGATCCTTGGTCCGCTTGCCCGGCACGAAGGCCATCGACCAGGCGGCGGGAACGGCGATGAGCAGCCCCAGGAGCGTGGATCCGACCGAGATGACGACCGAGTTCCAGAAGAACCGAGGATACTCGGACCGCGACCAGACCTCGGCATAGTTCTCCAGGGTCCAGTCTGCGGAGAGAAGCTCCGGCGGCGAGGCGACGGCGCTGGCTTCGGTCTTGAGCGAGGTCAAGATCATCCAGAGCACCGGGAAGAAGATCGCCAGCCCCACCGCCCAGGCGGCGGCGGTGAAGACGATCTTGCGGCGGGGTGTGACGGCGCGGGCCATTTCTGATGCTCCTTACGCGTCGAGGTTCTTGCCGATACCGCGCATCAGGAAGACGGCGACGATATTGGCGAGGATGACAGCGATGATGCCTCCGGCAGCGGCGTGGCCGATGTCCTTGGCGATCAGCGCCTGCTTGTAGATCATGTAGGGCAGGGTGGTCGAAGAAGACCCGGGGCCGCCCTGCGTGGTGGTGAAGATCTCACCGAAGATGCCAAGCAGGAAGATGGTCTGGATCAGGATGACCACGGTCACCGCGCGCGAAAGGTGCGGGACCACGATGTAGCGGAAGCGCGACAGCGCCGAGGCCCCGTCCATCTCCGCCGCTTCCAGCTGTTCCGAAGACAGCGACTGAAGCGCGGTCAGCAGGATCAGCGTGGCGAAGGGCAGCCATTCCCAGGAGACGATGAAGATCACCGAGGCCATGGGATAGTTCTCGAGGAACAGCACCGGTTCCGACCCTAGTCCTCGTGCCGCTGCCGCGAGGAGCCCGTTCTGCGGATGCATGAACAGGTTTTCCCAGATCGAGGCCGCGACCGGAGGCATGACGAAGAAGGGCGAGATCACCAGGATGCGCAGCGGTCCCTGGCCCCAGATCGGCTGGTCGATCAGCAGGGCGATCAGAGTCCCGAGGACGACGGTGATCACCAGAACGCCGATGACGAGCAGCAGCGTGTTGATGATCGCGGTCCAGAAATCGGGCGAATTCAGGAACCAGGCGTAGTTGTTCAGCCCGACCCAGCCAGTACGGTCCGGCGACAGCAGCCGGTAAAGCCGGAACGAGAAGTAGATCGTCATCGCCAAAGGCACGATCATCCAGATGAAGAGCAGGATGACCGAGGGCGCCACCATCAGGCGCGCGGCGGCACGAGTGTTCTGCGTGGACATGGGAACCCTCTCCCAGGGATTGCCAGACCGGAACGGAATGGATCGGAGGCTTGCGACCAGCGGTCGTGAAAGCGGAGCGGTACGCAAAGGAACGCGCGTACGAACGACTTGAGGGGTAGAGTGGGGACCGACCCGATCGTTGGGCCGGTCCCCTCAGTCCGCGGGAGCGACCGCTTACTTGATGTATCCGGCAGCCGTCATCTCGTCGGTGACGAGGGTCTGCGCCGCCGCCAGCGCGTCATCGGAAGTGGACTGCCCGGCCAGCGCGGCCGAGAACAGTTCACCCACCGAGGTCGCAACGCCGGCGAACTCCGGGATAGCCACGAACTGGACGCCGACATAGGGCACCGGCTTGACCGTCGGGTTGGTCGGGTCAGCCGAGTTGATCGAGTCGATCGTCATCTTGGCGAACGGAACCTTGGCATATTCCTCGTTCGAGTAGAGCGAGGTCCGCGTGCCCGGGGGAACGTTGGCCCAGCCTTCCTTCGAGGCGACGAGCGCCAGATAGTCCTTGTTGGTCGCCCAGTCGATGAAGGCCTTGGCCGCATCCGGCGCGTCCGAGGACGACGGGATGGCCAGAGACCACGCCCAGAGCCAGTTGCCGCGCTTGCCGAGGCCGTTGTCCGGGGCGAGCGCGAAGCCCACCTTGTCGGCGACGGTCGAGTCCTTGCCGGTCACGAAGGAGGCGGCGACGGTCGCGTCGATCCACATCCCGCACTTGCCCTGTTGGAACAGGGTCAGGTTCTCGTTGAAGCCGTTGTTGGAGGCGCCGGGAGGACCGTAGTTGTTCATCAGGTTCAGGTAGAAGTCGAGCGTCGCCTTCCACTCCGGCTGATCGAACTGGGGATGCCAGTTCTCGTCGAACCAGCGCGCGCCGAAGGAGTTCGACATGGCGGTCAGGAAGGCCATGTTCTCGCCCCAGCCGGCTTTGCCGCGCAGGCAGATGCCGTTGATTTCGGCGTCGCGGTTGGTCATCGCGGCGGCCGCCTTCTCGATGTCCGCCCAGGTCGGCGCATCCGGCATGGTCAGGCCGGCGGCTTCCATCAGGTCCTTGCGGTACATCACCATCGACGATTCGCCGTAGAACGGCGCCGCCAGCAGGTTGCCGTCAACGGTCAGGCCGCCACGGATCGCGGGCAGGATGTCGTCGGCATCGTATTCGGCGGGCAGGTCGTTCAGCGACACCAGCCAGCCTTGCTTGCCCCAGATCGGAACTTCGTAGGTGCCGATGGTCATAACGTCGTACTGGCCACCGCCGGTGGCGATGTCGGTCGTGACGTTCTGGCGCAGGACGTTCTCTTCCAGCGTCACCCACTCGACCTTGATGTCGGGGTGCTTGGCATAGAAGTCATCCATCAGGCCCTGCATGCGGATCATGTCGCCGTTGTTGACGGTGGCGACAGTGATCGTGGTTTCGGCCGCGGCCGCGCTCGCAAGCGCAGACACGGCACAGGCGCCGAGGAGCGCCCGCATCGTCATGGTCATATGTATCCTCCCATTGCGATGAGCATCTGCCCATTGCGTGGTCAATTGTTCACATGTGCCCCGAGTCGAGTCAACGTCAAATTACGTTGCCGCCGGTCCGCGAAGCGGGGGCTCAGCCGAGAAGCGCGGCTGCGGTGGATTCGTCGGTCACCAGACCGTTGAGAATTCGCCCTTTCAGCGCCGCACTGATCGCGGCGACCTTGGCGCTTCCGCTGGCGACGCCGATCACCGGGCGATCGCGGCCGGCCTCGATGCGGATCCCGCCCGACGAGCCGAGCGCGGAATTTTCGATGTAGCGCCCGTCGGAATCGAAGATGGAGCCGACAATCTCGCCGATGGCCCCGGCGTCCACCATCGCGGCCATGATCCTCGGATCGACGAAGCCGTCCTTGACCAGAGGCGCGTCCGGCCCCGCCTGGCCGACGCCGACGAAGGTCACGTCGGCGCGGGCCGCGAGGTCATAGGCCACCTGTACCGGTCTCAGCGCGCGGAACAGGGCCCGCTCCTCGGCGCTGGCCGAGATCACCGGAACCAGCATGGGGAAATAGGTGGCGTGCAGCCTGTCGGCGATCCGGGGCACCACGTCATAGGAGGTCGCCGAGCCGTCCGGGGCGATGTTGCCGATCAGCGAGACGATCCGGTGGCGTTCCACCCGCTGGGAGGTGATCGCCGCCGCCATGGCGGAGAGCGAGCGCCCCGTCCCGAAGGCGATGGTCAGGGAACGCGGGTCGGACAGGAAGCGTTCCAGCAGCGCGGCTGCCGCGCCGGCGGTTGCGGTCGCGGTGTCCGATCCTCGGGGGAGATCCGGCGCCACCCGGCAGGTCGTCAGGCGGAAGCGGCGCACCAGCTCCGCCTCGAGCGCAAGACAGGCGGACAGCGGATGTTCCAGCCGGATGTGGATCAGACCCTCGTCCTTGGCCTTGGCAACCAGCCGTTGCGCCCGCTGCCGGCTGACGCCAAGCTCGGCGGCAATCTGGTCCTGCGTGAGCCCAGCGACATAGTAAAGCCACCCCGCGCGGGCGGCTTCGTCGAGTGGCGAGGGTTCCGGGTCAATGCGGCTCATGGGCTCAAAACGCAGATTCGGGGCAAATCTTGTAGGAAAATATTCATCGCGCAAATGCCCGTCATTGAGCCGGCGCAAAACTGCCGCAGCCGGCAACCACGCCGCTATGTGGCCAACCTGCGGCAGAAGCCTGCAGGCTAATGATCATTAAAACATAAATAAACCAGTTATTTGTCGTTCATAGTTGACATCTAACCTGAAGAAATTTCCGCCTCGGCGGCTTCGCTCAGGCGGTTTGCCCTGTCCCGCCCGGACTTCCGGAGTTCGCGCGGAAGGTCCGGGATGCGAGCTTCCTTGGATGCCGGCGCAGGCGGGGATCGAGCTCGAAGAAGCCGGCGAAGCTGTCGAAGCTGCGGACGGGCCGAAGATCGGGCGGCTCTGGCTCGAATCCCTCGCGCATGTGACTGCCGCCCACGAAGCGCCAGACCTCCATCCCGGCAGCCATCGCGGCACGCAGGCCGGTGAGGCTGTCCTCGATCACCAGGCATTCGGCGGGATCGGTGTTCATCCGCGCCGCCGCATGGAGAAAGAGGTCCGGCGCCGGCTTGCCCTGGGCCACCTCGCTGGCAGTGAACAGCCGCGTGCCGACGCGGTCGGCAAGGCCGGTGAGGGTCAGCGCGACATGGGTGCGGCGGGGTGTCGAGGATGTTGCCACGCACCAGGGCATCGAAAGCTGGTCCAGAACTTCGGCCACGCCCGGCATCACGTTCAGCGACCGGGTGAATGCTTCCAGAAGCCGCGTCCGGTAGGTCTCCTCGAAATCCGCCGGCAGGTCGAGGCGGAAGTCACGGCGGATCTGGGCCATGACGACCGGATAGCTGCGGCCGAGGAAGTTCCGGGCCACATAGGGAAGATCCACATCGACCCCGCGCGTGGCCAACTCGGCGATCAGCATCCTGGCGCTGATGACTTCACTGTCGATCAGCACGCCGTCGCAGTCGAAGATCACCAGCTGAAGATTGCGAGCCATTTGCAAAAACTCTTTCCAGCCGCGTCCGTTGGTGGTAAGCACTCTCGCACAGAGCGGGATTGGCCCGCCCACATTTTTTTGCAACGTCGCGGCGCGTCGGCCGCCCGGTTTGAAGGAGCTGCAGGATTATGGCGATGAAGGACAAGGGCAAGAAGGGCAAGGGCGACGAAGACGAAGACGGCGAAAGCCCGTTCATGCCGCTGGAAGACGTGCTCCGCAAACTCAAGGCCGGGGCGATGAATTTCGGCATGTACATGACCGGCGACAAGGACAAGCCCATCCTGATCGCTGCGCACAAGCGCAAGAACGCAGAGTTCCTTGGCAAGCAGGCCAAAAAGGAGGCCGGAACCTCCAAGGGCGCTTACGGCAAGCTGACGCTCGATTCCGGCGCGCTGAACTTCGAATGCGAGAACGACAAGGTTCCGAAGACCCTGACCAAGAAGCTCAAGGTCATGCTCCGGAACGAGGGCTTCGCCAAGTTCAAGCCGCGCGTCGTCCTGCCGGGCGGGGTTGAACTGGGCGACCACGACGAAGACGATGACGACGAGGCGCTGGACGATCTGGCCGCCAAGGGCGGCGCCGGCAAGGACGCCAAGCCGGAAGACAAGGAAGAGGCGGCGCGCGACGCGTTCGCCAAGCTGGCCGACGAAGTCGAATCGATGATCCACAAAGGCGGCGAGGCAATTGCGGCCCGCGCGGTGGAGTTCCTCGACAAGCTCGACGTGACACGCCGGATGAGCTGGGACGGCGATTTCGGCCAGGCCCAGGAAGCGCTCGAGGCGCTGAAGAAGGAAATCGAGGAAGCGCTCAAGGAAGCCAAGAAGAACAAGGGTGGTTCCGGCTCCAAGGGGGGCGAGCCGGGCGGCGACGACAAGGGCGCGGCCGAGCTCAAGGAAAAATGGGACGAGACCAAGGCGGTTCTCGAAACGCTGATCGAGACGGCGGATGCCGAGATCTCCGGCCAGGCCGGCAAGCTGCTCAAGATGATGGAGCAGGTCCTCAAGAGCGGGGACATGAAGAAGGCCAAGGGCGTGATGGTCGTCATCGAGCGCTTCGTCGAGAACGTGCTTGAGGATCTCGGTGACAGCGACGGCGATCCGGCCGATGCGAAGGGCGGCTCGGGTGGCGGTGCTTCGGGCGGCGCCAAGGGCGGCGATGCGCCGGCTGCCGGAGGTGGTGGTGGCGGCGGCGGCGGTGCTGCTCCTGGCGGTGGAGGCGGCGGCGGTGGCGCCAAGGCTGGCGGTGGTGGCGGTGGCGGCGGCGCCAAGGCTGGCGGCGGCGGAGGCGGCGGCGCCCCGGCGGCTGGCGGCGGTGGTGGTGGCGGCGGCGCCCCGGCAGCTGGCGGCGGTGGTGGTGGCGGCGCGGCCCCGGCCGGCGGCGGTGCTGCGGCCGGCGGCGGTGCCGGCGGCTCCTCGGCGGGCGGCGATCCCGGCGCTGGCGGCGGCAAAGCCAAGGGTGCGGTGGACGAGCCCCCGCCTGCGCCAAAGGGCGGCGGTCAGGCGGCCAAGGATGACAAGGATGCCGAGAAGTACCGGCAGGAGGCGCAGCAATATGTAACTTACGCGCAGAAATGCTCGCAGGCGGCCGAAGCCAATGCCGAGGAAGCCTCGCGGATGCTGGGCGCGGCGCAGCAGTGCAACGAGATCGCCAAAGCGGCCTATGAGGCCGCCAAAGCGCAGGTGGGCGAGGAGCGGGCTGCGCCGGTGAAGGCGATTGCGGATACCGCTGCGGCCAAGCTTTCCGAGGCGCAGCAGGGCACCGATGCATGCAAGGCCGCCTCTCAGGCCGCCGAACAGGCGTCTGCGGCGACGCAGTCGGCAGCACAGGCCGCCAAGGACCCGCAGGGCGTGAAGGCGGCTTACGACAAGTCGCTTGGTGCCCGGGATGCGGCACAGAAGACGGTCGATAGCCTGCCGAAGGTGCAGTCGGCCTACGACGCCACCAACAAGGCGTCGAACGACGCGCTTGCCGCCAAGGACAAGGCGATTGGGGAGGCGGAGGCCGAGAAAACCAAGGCGCTGGCCGATTCCAAAGCCATTCTCAGCGCGATGGACGCGAAGATCGCCTCGGGCAAGGGCGGGGCCGTCGATGGGCTCGTCGATGGCCTGAAGGCCGATGCGGCGCAGCAGAATGCGCTTCTGGAGGCGGCGAAGCCCAACCGCGGCACGATCGGCGAAGCGCAGCGTATGGCGCTTGCAGACGATCAGGCTGCCGCGCAGAAGAAGATCGAGGAAGGCAAGAAGGTCGTCGAAGAGCACGCAACACTGCTCGCCAAGGCGGCCGATGCGATCAAACAGGCGGCCGAGGCTGCGTGGAACGGTCTGAAGTCGGCGGCCGAGACGGCGAAGAAGGCCGCCGAGGCGGTGGGACACAGCGTCGCCGACATGGCGCGCCAGGCGGGTGGCTGGGCACAGCAGAAGATCGCCCAGATGAAGACCGCCTATGAGGCTGCGCACAAGTGGTTGGACGAGCAGGCTCAAAAGGCGCAGGAAGCGCTCGGCAAGATCGCCGAGGGCGCCAAGAGCCTTTGGGATTCGATCAGCCAGGCGGCCTCCGGCTTCATCAACCGGGCTGCGGATGCGGTGGTTCAGGCGGGCAAGTCGGCCTTTGAGGCCGGCAAGGAAGCGGTGAACTCGGCCATCGAGAAGGCGGGCCAGGCCAAGGAGGCGATCGAGAGCGGCATCAAGGCCGCGCTGGAGGAGGCCAAGCGCATCGCCGCCGGCATCAAGGACAAGGCTTCGGCGGCGGTTGACAAGGCCAAGGAGCTGGTCGGCAAGGGTGTCGATATTGCCGAAGGTGTGGCGGAAAGCATCTGGGAAGGGGCCAAGGGCGCCTTCGACGATACCGTCAGCTTCTTCGACGATCTTCTGCCCGACTGGGGCGAGATCGGGGCGGAAGTCACGGATTTCCTCAACGGCGCCAAGGAGACGGCGCAGGGTCTGTGGGACAAGGCCAAGGAAATCGCCACCCAGGTGGCCACCACCATCGCCGAAGGCGCACGGGCGGCGGTCGATGCCGCGTCCGGCATCTGGGATGGGGTGAAATCGGCCGTGGACAGCGTCAAGGATCTGGCCAGCGAGGTTGAGACCGCCGTCAGCGACGTCCTGCAGCAGATCGGCGGCTGGGGCCAGAAAGCCATCGATGGCGCCAAGTCCATGTGGGAGAGCGCCAAGGACAAGGTCGCCGAGGGCTATCAGAAGGTCGAGGACTTCTTCGGCCAGATCAAGGGGCACGCCCAGTCGCTGTGGGACAAGGTCAGCCAGGCGGCTTCTGGCATCATCGACCGTGCCACGGATGCGGCGATGAAGGCCGGCAAGTCGGCTTTCGATGCGGCGGCCTCGGCTGCGCATGCGGTGGTCGATGCGGCCAAGGGCGCGAAGGACACGCTGCTTGAGGCCGGACGCTCGGCCATCGAGAAGGCCAAACAGATGGCCGAGTCGATGAAGCAGGGCGCCCAGACGGTGGTGGACAAGGCCAAGGACCTGATCGGCAAGGGCGTCGATATCGCTGAAGGCGTCGCCGAAAGCATCTGGAACGGTGCCAAGGATGCGGTGGACAAGGCCGGCAAGTATCTCGACGACCTGATCCCCGACTGGGGCGATATCGGCAAGGCCGTGGGCGACTTCCTCGGCAAGTGCAAGGACGAGGCCCAGTCCCTGTGGGACCAGGCCAAGGAGATCGCCAAGCAGGTGGCGACCAAGCTGGCCGAAGGTGCGAAGGCTGTGGTCGATGCGGCCCATGCCGCCTACGAAGCGCTCAAGCCCGCCATCGACCTGGTCAAGCAGGGTGTCCAGGCCGTCGAACAGGCGGTGCAGGACGTGCTGAAGCAGGCCGGCGGCTGGGGCCACAAGCTGATCGAGGCGGCGAAAAAGGCCTGGGAAGACAAGCAGCGCCAGATCGACGAGGAGAACAAGCGCAGCCAGCAGCTGGTTGACCAGCTGAAGAACGGTGCGCAGACGCTCTGGGACAAGATCAGCTCCGCAGCCGAAGGCATCATCGACCGCGCGACCAATGCGGTGGTCAATACGGCCAAGTCGGCTTTCGATACGGCAGCCGGTCTGGTGAAATCGGCCTGCGATGCGGCCGGTCAGGCCAAGGACGCAGTGATCGACGGCGTCAAGGGCGCGATCGAGAAGGCCAAGCAGATGGCCGAGGAGATCAAGAACGGCGCCCAGACGGTGGTGGACAAGGCCAAGGAACTGATCGGCAAGGGTGTCGATATCGCCGAAGGCGT
>CAZRQN010000055.1:4152-7731 GCA_964602115.1 uncultured Rhodobacterales bacterium | reverse complement strand
GCGGTGGACAAGGCCGGCAAGTATCTCGACGACCTGATCCCCGACTGGGGCGATATCGGCAAGGCCGTGGGCGACTTCCTCGGCAAGTGCAAGCAGGAAGCCCAGGGTCTGTGGGACAAGGCCAAGGAGATCGCCAAGCAGGTGGCGACCAAGCTGGCCGAAGCCGCCAAGTCCGTGGCCGAAGCGGCTCGCACCGCCTATGAGGCGATCAAGCCCGCCATCGACCTGGCCAAGAAAGGCGTCGAGGCCGTCGAACAGGCGGTGCAGGATGTGCTCAAGCAGGCCGGCGGCTGGGGCCAGAAGCTGATCGAGGCGGCGAAGAAGGCCTGGGAAGACAAGCAGCGCCAGATCGACGAGGAGAACAAGCGCAGCCAGCAGCTGGTTGACCAGCTGAAGAACGGTGCGCAGACGCTCTGGGACAAGATCAGCTCCGCAGCCGAAGGCATCATCGACCGCGCGACCAATGCGGTGGTCAATACTGCGAAGTCGGCCTACGACACTGCGGTCGGCGTGCTGAAGTCCGCCTGCGATCTCGCGGTCCAGGCCAAGGACGCGGTGATCGAAGGTGCCAAGGCTGCGATCGAGAAGGCCAAGCAACTGGCCGAGGAGATCAAGAAGGGCGCCCAGTCGGTCGTTGACAAGGCCGTTGAACTGGTCGGCAAGGGTGTCGATATCGCCGAAGGCGTGGCCGAGAGCATCTGGAACGGTGCCAAGGACGCGGTGGACAAGGCCGGCAAGTATCTCGACGATCTGATCCCCGACTGGGGCGATATCGGCAAGGCCGTGGGCGATTTCCTCAAGACCTGCAAGGAAAAGGCTCAGGGCGCCTGGGACAAGGCCAAGGAGATCTGCACCAAGGTCGCCGAAGCCCTGGCCAAGGCCGCCCAGGCGATCGCCGATGGCGCCAAGGCAACCTACGAAGGGCTGAAGACCGCCTATGAAGGCGTCAAGCAGGGCTTCGATGCCGTCAAGAAAGCGGTCGAGGACGTGCTGCGCGACGTCGGCCAGTTCGCCAAGCCGATCATCGACGGCGCCAAGAACCTCTGGGAAGAGGCACAGCGCAGGATCGAGGAGGAGAACAAGCGCAGCGAGCAGTTGTACCAGCAGCTCGTTGACGGGGCGAAGAAGCTCTTCGAAGGCGTTTCCCGCGCGGCGGAGGGCATCATCGACCGGGTGACCAACGCCGCCCAGCAGGCTGGCAAGGCTGCCTATGACGCGGCCAAGGGCGCCTTTGATGCGGCGGTCCAGGCGGTGAAGTCGGCGGGCAAGGCGGTGGAGGATGCCGCCAAGTCAGCCTACGACAGCGCCAAGAAGAAGATCGGCGAGATGAAGGACGCGCTCACGGGCAAGGCGCAGGAATACCTCGACAAGGCCAAGCGCGCCGTCGGCCTGATGGGCGAGGAGGCCGTCAAGCTCTACAACGAGGCCAAGTCCGGCGCACAAGGCGCGGTGGACTGGTTCAAGCGCCTTGGCGCAGAAGCTGCGGGCTATGCCGGCAAACTCTGGGACGAGGTGACGACCTTCGCCGACGAGAAGGCCAAGGCGGCGCAGGAGGCGATCAAGCAGATCGTCGATGCCATCGAGGCCACCAAGAAGAAGTGCGAGGAGGCGATCAAGGTTCTGATCGACGCCGCGAAGACCCGTCTGGAAAACACCGCCCGCGAGGCGGTCGATTCCGCCAAGAAGGCGAAGGAAGCCTTGGATCAGGCGCTCGACGGCGCCGACAAGAAGTATGAGGAAGTCAAGAAGGAGGTGGGCGAATTCGCCGATACCATCGTCAAGAAGGTGATCGACGAGGCCAACCAGCTCAAGAAGGAGGCCGAGGAGAAGTTCACCGAGGCCGAGAAGAAGGCCTCCGAAGTTCCCTCGGAAGTCGCGAAGCTGATCGACGAAGGCAAGGCGGCGGTCGAGCGGATCGTTGACAAGATCGAGGACACGGTCACCAAGGCTTTCGATGACGGTCTGAAGGCGCTCAAGGACGCGGCGGACCAGAAGGTCAAGGAAGCTCAGGCCAAGAAGCAAGCCATCGAGGCGGCGATCGCGGCGGCCAGAAAGGCGGCGGACGACCTCGTCAAATCGATCTCCGACGAGGTCAAGGCCACCGGTGACCAGATCAAGGGTATCGCCGACAAGGCGCGATCCGGGATCAACGCGTTTGTTGACAACATGATTTCCGACATCAAGAAGAAGATTGAGGAGATCACCAAGTCCGAAGAAAAGGGCAAGCCGGTCGCCAGCTCAGCTGCCGGGGACAAGGTGAAGGAGATCATCCAGGCCGCCAAGACTGCCGCCGAGAACGAGCAGAAAGCCACCGAGGAGGCGATCGCGAAGGGTGGCGAACTGCTCAAAGCAGAGATCGACGCCTGGAACGCTGCCAACGCCAAGGGCAAGGCCGCCTGGGAAGCAATGTCCGCCACGATTGATGCCGACGAGAAAAAGATCGCCGATATCAAGTCCGAGGCGGCAAAGCTTTACGGCAAGCTCGGCACCGACAGCGTCGATCCGGGTGCCAAGAAGTTCGAGGCTGCCCGCGCCGCCAAGGAAAAGGCGCTCGCGGACATCCGCGAAGCCGTGGCCCAGGGTCAGAAGATGGCGGAGGATGTCGGCAGGATCATCGACGACAAGGACCGTGCCGGCAAACTCGCCGACAGCAAGGACAAGATGGCCGCACAGATTGTGATGCTCGAGAACATCGACAAATCCGTGCCGAAGATCAAAGCCGATGCCGAGGCGGGAGTGAAGGAAGCTCAGGCCGGGCTGGAGAAGGCGAAAGCCGAATTCAGCAAGGTCAAGGACTCGATGACCAAGGAAGCGGCCGCGCAGGAGAAGGACCTCACCGCCTTCCTCAATGCTGCCAAGAAAGGGGACGAGGACGCGCTGAACACGCTTGTGGGCAATCGCGCCGCACAAGAGGCCGAGGCGGATGACCGCACCGCGCTTCTCGATACCTTCGGCGGCGACGAGCCCGGCAAGTTCCGTGTCGAGATGGCCAAGTCCGTGGCCCGGATCAAGGCAATCTTCGACGAGGCGCAGAAGCTCTACGAGGCCGCCGAGGCCAAGCAGGGCAACAAGTGAGCGTGAAGCGGGGGCGGGTCTTGCCCGCCCCCACTCACACTTTCCAGAAGCAGAAGGCCAGCCAGGCCAGCGCGATGGCCAGCGCGCCCCAGATCACCACGCCGAAGAACGCGATCCAGGCCATGAAGATATAGGCCGAGCCCAGAAGGCCGATGAACAGCCGGTCGCCGCGCGTGGTGGCCAGACCCAGCGCCCCGTCGCGCGGATTGCCGCCCGGATTGCGGTATTCCAGGAACCCCATCGTCGCGATCGCCAGGACGATGAAGGCGAAGAAGGCGATCGTCGCCGGCGTCCACGCCATCCAGAACCCGCCGAACAGCGGCTGGGTCCAGAACGGGGCGGCCGGCGCCTCGCTTTTCATCTGACCCCAGCCCTGTTGGGCCAGAGCCGGCGCAGACCATGTCAAGAGTGCCGCGCAAGAGTATGAAATGGAACGCATAATCTTCATCACACCCTCCCCAGGGCGAAGCCCTTGGCGATGTAGTTGCGCACGAACCAGATGAC
>CAZRQN010000055.1:0-4142 GCA_964602115.1 uncultured Rhodobacterales bacterium | reverse complement strand
CAGGCCATCCAGAAACCGTCGAACAGCGGCCGGGTCCAGGAGAAGCCCTCGTCCGGCTTCTTGCCGACGTTGCCCCAGCCGGCCTGCTGCGCCGCCGCGACCGCGGGCAGGAGCGCGGCGAGGACGAAAGCCGCGCGCATCACACCCGTCCCAGGGCGAAGCCCTTGGCGATGTAGTTGCGCACGAACCAGATGACGATGGCGCCCGGCACGATGGTCAGGCAGCCGGCCGCCGCCAGAAGCCCCAGCTCATAGCCGGAGGAAGAGGCGGTCTTGGTCATCGTCGCCACGATCGGCTTGGCTTCGACCGCCGTCAGCGTCTTGGCCAGCAGCATCTCCACCCAGGAGAACATGAAGCAGAAGAAGGCGGCAACACCGACCCCTGCCTTGATGTTGGGGATGAAGACGGTGACGAAGAAGCGCGGGAAGGAATAGCCATCGACATAGGCCGTCTCGTCCAGCTCGCGCGGGACGCCTGACATGAAGCCCTCAAGGATCCACACCGCCAGCGGGATCGAGAAGATGCAATGCGCCAGCGCCACGGCGAGATGGGTGTCGAACAGTTCCACCGCCGAATAAAGCTGGAAGAACGGCAGGGCAAAGACGGCCGGCGGCGCCATCCGGTTGGTCAAAAGCCAGAAGAACAGATGCTTGTCGCCAAGGAAGCGGTAGCGGCTGAACGCATAGGCGGCCGGCAGGGCAACGGAGATGGAAAGCACTGTGTTGATCGACACATAGAGGATGGAGTTGATGTAACCCCAATACCAGGTCGGATCGGTCAGGATGGTGACGTAGCTCGCTACCGTCCAGTCCTGGGGGAAGAAGGAGAAACCGCCGAGGATCTCGTTGGTGGTCTTGAAGGACATCGAGACCAGCCACCAGATCGGCAGCATCAGGAACAGGATGTAGAGGATGACGAGCGGGGCCTTGATCGGGGCTCGGGATTTGCGGTTCATGCTCATCTCACTGGCCCTCGTTCCGCGTCATCAATGTGTAGAACAGCCAGGAGACCAGGAGCGTGATCAGGAAGTAGATCAGGCTCATCGCCGCTGCCGGGCCGAGGTCGAACTGCCCCAGCGCCATCTTGACGAGGTCGATGGAGAGCATGGTGGTGGAATTGCCCGGACCGCCGCCGGTCAGCACCGAAACCTCGGTATAGACCATGAAACTGTCCATGAAGCGCAGCAGCACCGCGATGGTCAGCACCCGCTTCAGCTTGGGAAGCTGGATGTGCCGGAAGACCGCCCAGTTCGAGGCGCCGTCGATCTCGGCCGCCTGATAATAGGCGTCGGGGATGGAGACGAGCCCGGCATAGGTGAGCAGGACCACCAGCGAGGTCCAGTGCCAGACATCCATCATGACCATGGTGATCCAGGCCGCCAGCGGGTCCTGGGTGTAGTTGTAGGCAAGCCCGAAGACCTTGTTCAGCGTGTAGCCCAGAAGGCCGATGTCGGGCAGGGCGAAGATGTTCCACATCGCGCCCACCACGTTCCACGGGATCAGCAGCGGCAGCGACATCAGTACCAGGCAGACCGGCACCCAGATCCCCTTGCGCGGCATGGCCAGGGCGATGGCTACACCCAGCGGCACCTCGATGATCAGGATGATAGCGGTGAACAGGACCTGCCGTCCCAGGGCCGCATGGAAGCGCTCCGAGGTCAGCACCTGCTCGAACCAGCGCAGGCCGGCCCAGAAGAAGGTGTTGTCGCCGAAGGTTTCCTGCACCGAGTAGTTGACCACCGTCATCAGCGGGATCAGGGCGTTGAACGCCACCAGCAGCAGCATGGGGAGGACGAGGAACCAGGCGCGGTTGTTCTCGGTCTTCATCGCGCAGCTCCCACCAGCCATCCATCGGCGTAAAGCCCGGTCCGGGCCGGATCGAAGACCAGATGCGTCTCGCCTTCGGGTACGGGATCGGCGGGATCGAGCACGGCATTGACCCGCGTGTCTCCCATCCGCGTTTCCACGACCCGGGTGCGGCCGGCGTCGGCCACCCGGACAACCCGCGCCGGCACGCCCTCGGCGCCGAAGCGGACGAATTCCGGCCTGACGCCGATTTCCGTTTTCTTTCCGGCGGGTACGGAGGGAACTTCAATGATCTTCCGGCCGTTCAGCATGGCCGCACCCCCGGAGACCTCGCAGGGAATGACATTCATCCCCGGCGAGCCGATGAAATGGCCGACGAAAGTA
Organism: uncultured Rhodobacterales bacterium; assembly: GCA_964602115.1. Classification (GTDB taxonomy): domain Bacteria; phylum Pseudomonadota; class Alphaproteobacteria; order Rhodobacterales; family Rhodobacteraceae; genus JANOGU01. The sequence continues at coordinate 1,953 of CAZRQN010000055.1, read as the reverse complement.
TGCGCGGGGCGTTCGAACAGCTCGACCGGCGAGCCGACCTGGACCACCACGCCTTCCTGCATCACCACCACCTGGTCGGCGAAGGTCAGCGCCTCGGTCTGGTCATGGGTGACATAGATCATCGTCGCCCGCACCCGGTGGTGCAGTTCCTTCAGCTTCGAGCGCAGCTTCCACTTCAGATGCGGGTCGATCACTGTCAGCGGCTCGTCGAACATGATGACATTGACGTCCTCGCGCACCAGTCCCCGGCCCATGGAGATCTTCTGCTTGGCGTCCGGGGTCAGGCCCGCGGCGCGGCGACGGAGCTGATCGGTCAGTTCCAGCATCTCGGCGATGGCCGTCACCCGCCGGTCAACCGTGGCCGCATCCACACCGCGGTTGCGCAGCGGGAAGGCGAGGTTGTCGTAAACGGTCATCGTGTCGTAGATCACCGGGAACTGGAACACCTGGGCGATGTTGCGCTCGGTCGGGGCCTTGGCGGTCATGTCAATGCCGTTGAACAGGACCTGGCCCTCCGAGGGGACCAGCAGGCCGGAAATGATGTTCAGAAGCGTCGATTTCCCGCAGCCGGAGGGCCCGAGAAGCGCATAGGCGCCGCCGTCGGCCCAGGTGAGATCGACTTCCTTCAGCGCATAGTCAGACTCGGATTTCGGTTGCGCCACAAAGGAATGGCGAAGGTTCTTCAGGCGAATTTCGGCCATCAGGCAACCCTCCGTCCATGGGAGTCGAAATAGAAGCCCTGGGCCACATCGGCGTGGAACGCATGGGTCTGGCCGATGCGGTAGGGATGCACGCCCGGCGCCTGGCTGACCCAGACATGGGGCCCGAAGGAGAAATGCGCGGTCGATTCCGATCCTGACAGTTCGGTCACCGCGATCGTGCCGGAGATCGTCACGCCCTTGCCGGCGATGGGCGAAACGAAATGCGGCCGGATGGCGAAGCGATAGGCCCCGTCGGCCAACGTTGCCGCCGCCCCGGCGGCATCCCATTCCCCCGCGCCCTCCAGCCGGATGCGCGGGCCGGCTTTCGTCACCTCGGCGAAATTGATCGGCGGGTCGGAGAAGACCCCCGCGCTCACGGCATCGGCGGGCGAGCGATAGACGTCGGCGGTCGGCCCGAACTGCGTGAGGCGGCCTTCGTGCAGGGTTGCGGCATGGCCGCCCAGCATCAGCGCCTCGGAAGGCTCGGACGTGGCATAGACCACCGTCGCGCCGCGTCCGGCGAAAAGGGCAGGGAGCTGGTCGCGCAGCTCTTCCCGCAGCTTGTAGTCGAGATTGGCCAGCGGCTCGTCCAGAAGGACGAGTTTCGCGTCCTTGACGATCGCCCTTGCGATGGCGGTGCGCTGCTGCTGCCCGCCCGAAAGCTCCGCCGGCCTGCGGTTCAGATAGGGGCCGAGCCGCAGCAGATCCGCTGCCTCGCCCACCCTCCGGTCGATCTCGCTCGCGCTCATGCCCGCGACCCGCAAGGGCGAGGCAATGTTTTCGCGAACGTTCATCGTCGGGTAGTTGATGAAGAACTGGTGGACGAAGCTGACGCCGCGCTTCTGCGGCGGAACTTCGGTCACATCCCGGCCGTCCATAAGGACCCGGCCCTGGGTCGGCCGGTCCAGTCCGGCCATGATCTTCATCAGCGATGTCTTTCCGGCGCCGGTGGCTCCGAGGAGGACGTTGAACCCTCCCGCCGCCAGCGTCAGGTCGGTCGGGTGGATATGCACCGCGCCGCCGACCGTCTTGCCGACGGATTTCAATTCGATTGTCATGTCCGCCCCATGCCGCCCGGTCCCGGGAGAAGAACCGGGGGCGCGAGACAGGCCCGCGCCCCCGGCAAGAGTTCGGTCACATCAGTTGGCTTCGGTCCAGCGCTTGATGATCTCGTCATAGGCGATGGTCTCGCCCTGCGGCTTCTCGTTGTCGAGCTTGGCCTTCGGCCCGCCCTCCTTGCCAAGCCATTCGG
>CAZRQN010000054.1:0-17490 GCA_964602115.1 uncultured Rhodobacterales bacterium | reverse complement strand
TCTGCCGCGCCCTCGGCGTCGCGCCGCAGCCGGCGCTGCTGCAGGTGGCGTGACGGAAATAACTTGCGAACGGTTCTCAAGATGCGGTAGCTCAAAGCTGCCAAGTCATTCGATGATTCGTTCAGCAAGGTGAGAAATGGCCGCCAAGGTCGAATACGGGACCTCCTCGAAGGAGGTCCTGGCGATGCAGAAATTCCTCAACGGCCAGTTCGGCAAGCTCGGGGTGAAGATCCCCGAGGACGGGACCTATGGCGACGAGATGGCCGCCCAGGTCAACGCGCTGGCCGGCAAGATCGGCTACAACGCCGACGTCAAGGAAATCGACCAGAAGTTCATGGCCGCCTGCAAGGAGGCGCTCATGCCGCGCACCCGGGTGGTGGTGAACGGCGTCGAGGCCTGGGTGACCAAGGAGCAGTTCGCCACCCTGCAGAAGGCGGCGGGCCAGGTCGCGGGCGACGCGGTCCAGCGCTATGTCAGCATGGCCCAGGAAGCCAAGATGCTGTGGGACGCGCATGACCAGGCGCGCAGTGCCAACTGGTTCTGGTCCACGGCGGTGGAAACCGCCGTCGGCTGCAAGTTCCCGCCGGCCAGCCTTATCAACGCGGCCCTGTCCGAGGCCCGTGCGCTGGAATCCGCGGCGCGCTCCTGCAAGGCGACACCGGCGGATCTGTCCAAGGCCACCGGCAAGATCCGCGAGGCCTTCGCGGCGATGGACCAGTATCGCGAGGAGCTGTTCGCCGGTGGCGAGCAGCTGGCCAAGAACCTGGAGAAGATTCAGGACGGCTGCATCATCACGCTGCAGATCACGGCGGCGCTGGCCACCGGCGGCGCCTCCTGGGAGATTCAGGTCGGCGTGTCGGCAGGCCTGGCGGCCTATGAACAGGCGCTGAAGGAAGTCACCAAGGCCTCGAAGGACGGCAACTATTCGATCGAGACCGGGGTGGTGAACGTCTTCATGGCCGGTGTCGTCGATGGCACCGTCGGGCTGATCCTCAAGGGCGGCAAGCTCGGCAACTTCATGGACGACGTGGCCAAGAAGGCGGTCGAGGAAGCCGGCAGCAAATGGCTGAAGAAATTCGCCATCAATGCGGTCAACGGCGGCGCCCAGCAGATGATCGAGGACGGGATCAAGGGCCTGCCGGGCCTGGCCGATCCGAAGAAGAAATTCACCTACACCGATTTCCTCAAGGCGGCAGCGGAGAGCTTCATCAAGGGTGCGGGGCTGAAGGTGCTCGGCCCGGTCTGCGAGAAATACGGCAAGGGGGCGGGCAAGCTCTTCTCGGCCAAGGACCTGGCCGGCATTGCCAAGGGCGCCAACCTCGACAAGGCGGGAGAGGAGGCGATCAAGAAGGCGATCGACCAGATCGCGCCCAGGATCGTGCAGGACACGATCGACAACTGGGATCCGAAATCGAGCCCCGACAAGCTGGAAGAGGAAATCCGCCGCACCATCCTGGACAGCAACACGGTCAGGCGCGAGGCGCAGGAAGCGGCCGAGCGCGCCAAGAAGGGCAAGAAGTAAGACACTGCCCGGCCTTCAATTTTTGTTGCGAACGATTCGCATACCGGATACCACTCCGCCGGCAAGTCGTTCTTCGAATCGTTCATCAGGGTGAGAAATGGCCGCGAAGGTTGAATACGGGACCTCCTCGAAGGAGGTCCTGGCGATGCAGAAATTCCTCAACGGCCAGTTCGGCAAGTTCGGGGTGAATATCCCCGAGGACGGGACCTATGGCGAGGCGATGGCGGCGCAGGTCAACACGCTCGCCGGCAAGATCGGCTACAACGCCGATGTGAAGGTCATCGACCAGAAGTTCATGGCTGCCTGCAAGGACGCGCTGGTGTCCCGCGCCCGCGTCAAGGTCAAGGGCGTGGAGGCCCTGGTGACCAGGGAGCAGCTTGCCAAGCTGCAGGCCGAGGCCGGAAAGCGGGCCGGCGATGCGGTGGCCAAATACGTCTCGATGGCCGAGGAGGCGAAGGGCCTGTGGGACGCGCATGAAAAGACGCGCGACGGCAACTGGTTCTGGTCCACCGCCATCGAGACCGCCACCGGCGCCAAGTTTCCCCCGGTCAGCCTGATCAATGCGGCCATCGCCGAGGCCCGGGCCCTGGAACGCGATGCCCGGGCCTGCAACGCCTCCGACAAGGATCTCCCCGCCCGCACCGTGAAAATCCGCGAGGCCTTTGCGGCCATGGACCAGTATCGCGAAGAGCTGTTCGACGGCGGCGAGAAGCTCGCCAGCAACCTGGAGAAGATCCAGGGGGGCTGTGTCGTCGTCCTGCAAGTCACCGGCGCGCTGGCGTCGGGGGGCCTGTCCTGGGAGGTGCAGGTCGGCGTCTCCGCCGGCGTCGCCGCCTATGAGCAGGTGATGAAGGAGGTTACCGCCGCGTCGAAGGAGGGCAGCTATTCGGTCGCGAAGGGCGTGGCGAACACGTTCATTGCGGCGGTTGTGGACGGTACCGCCGGAATGCTCCTCAAGGGCGGCAAGCTCGGCAGCTTCCTCGACGACGTGGCCAAGGAGGCGGTGGAGCAGGCCGGCAGCAAATGGCTGAAGAAATTCGCCATCAAGGCCGTCAACGGCGGCGCCCAGCAGATGATCAAGGACGGGATCAAGGGCCTGCCCGGACTGGCCGATCCGAAGAAGAGCTTCACCTTCGAGGATCTCGTGAAGGGGGCGGCCAAGAGCTTTGTCATCGGGGCGGGGCTCAAGAACCTCGGCGCGGTCTGCGAGAAATACGGCAAGAGCGCCGGCAAGATGTTCAACGCCAGCGACTTCGATGTCTTCGGCAAGGGCGTCGATCTCGACAAGGCGGGCACCGAGGCGGTCAAGAAGGCGATCGAGAAGGTCGGGCCGAAGATCGTCGAGACGGCGGCCGAGGCGCTGAGCGTCGGCGCTTCGGAGCGGGAGTTGGAGGAGAATATCCGCAAGGGCATCCTCTCCGACCCGACCGTGATCCGCGCCGCGCAGCAGGCGATCAACGAGAAGAAGCGCAAGTAGCCGCTCAGCGCCGCCGCGCCACCACCGGGATGCGCGAGCGCGCGTAGCGCGTCTCGGGATGCGGCGGCACGCCATGGGTGCGGGCCCAGTAGTCGCGCCCGCCCCGGGCGCGCCAGGCCGGCAGGACCAGCGCCAGCCCGGCGATGAAGCCCCCGACATGCGCCCAATGGGCGACATCGCTGCCGGCGGCGCCGAAGCCGTCGATCAGCTGGATGGCGAACCAGGCGCCCAGGACAATCCAGGCCGGGATGGGGACGACGCGGAAGAACACCACGAAGATGATGAGAACGTCGATCCGCGCCTTCGGAAACAGCAGAAGGTAGCCGCCCAGCACCCCGGCGATTGCGCCCGAAGCGCCGACCATGGGGATGCGCGAGGACGGTTCGGCCGCGATCTGCAATGCCGCCGCCGCGAGGCCTGCCAGCAGGTAGAAGCCGAGGAAGCGGACATGGCCCAGCTCGTCCTCGATATTGTCGCCGAAGACCCAGAGAAACAGCATGTTGCCGGCCAGATGCATCCAGCCGCCGTGCAGGAACATGGACGTCACAAGACCGTCCCAGTTCTCCCCCCGGATGATCAGATAGGGCACCGTCCCCCATTCGGTGAAGAAGCGGAACAGCGCCCGCTCGCTGTCGATGGATGTCCAGTAGGCGAGGAAGACGGCGATGTTGATCGCCACCAGGGCCCAGGTGACAAAGGGCGTGCGGCCGGAAGGATTGTGGTCGCGGAAGGGGAACATGGCGGCGGGAGCGTCACCGACCCCGCCGCCTGCGTCAAGGCCGCTCCGCTCAGGCCTCCGAGACCGCCGCCAGAAGCTGGGCGTTGCCGCCCGAGGCTGTGGTGTCGATGCAGACATGGCGCTCGATCAGGACATGGGCGGCGTCGGGCGTGCTCTCGACCAGAGGCAGGATCGGCCCGGGGCGCGCGGCCAGCGCCGCCGCATGGGCCCGCGCCTCGCCACCCCAGAGCAGCGCGCCCGAGAAGCCCGCGAGCGTCGTCAACGCCGCCGCCGGAAGGCCCGGAGCTTCCACCGCCAGCCCGCCCAGCGCCCGCACCGCCTGGGCCTGGCGCAGCGCCGCCTCGCGGGATGGCCCCAGGCAAAGAAGCGGCGCCCGGGCGAAAGACGACAGGCGGTTGGATTCGCCGGTAGGCCCGGGCAGATCGCGGATCTCATGCGCCTCGTCCGGCACCTTGAGGGCTGCGAGTGCACGCGCCACACTCTCCGCCTCGGCCGCGCCCGGGGTTCCCGCCTCCAACTGGGGAAGAGGCGTGCTGGTGAAGCGGGCAAGGTACTGCGGGCCGCCAGCCTTGGGCCCGGTGCCCGACAGCCCTTCGCCGCCGAAGGGTTGGCTGCCGACCACGGCGCCGATCTGGTTGCGGTTGACATAGACATTGCCCGCCCGCACCGCCTGGGTCACGGACTGCACCCGGTCGTCGATCCGCGTATGCAGGCCGAAGGTCAGGCCGTAGCCGGTGGCATTGACCGCCGCGACCACCCTGTCCACTTCCGAGGCGCGGAAAGTGGCCAGATGCAGCACCGGCCCGAAAATCTCGCGCGGCAGATCGGCGATGCCGGAGACGCGGATCACCGCCGGGCCGATGAAATGGCCGGAGGCCGGGGCCGCCAGTTCCTTGACCACCCGGCCCCCGGCCCGCGCTTCGCCGACATAGGCGCGGATGCCGGCGGCGGCCTCGGCGTCGATCACCGGGCCGATGTCGGTCGCAAGCGCCCAGGGATCGCCCAGCGCCAGCTCGTCCATGGCGCCGGACAGCATCTCCAGCACGCCCTCGGCGATGTCCTCCTGCACATAGAGGCAGCGCAGCGCGCTGCAGCGCTGGCCGGCCGACTGGAAGGCCGAGGCGAGGATGTCGCGCACCGCTTGCTCCGGCAGGGCGGTGGAGTCGACCAGCATGGCGTTGAGCCCGCCGGTCTCGGCGATCAGTGGCGCAGTCGGGTTGCCGGTGGCGGCCATGGCCCGGCGGATGGCCTGCGCCGTCTCGGTCGAGCCGGTGAAGGCCACCCCGTCCAGACGCGGATCGCCGGTCAGCCGGGCGCCGACGGTGGCGCCGTCGCCGGGCAGGAACTGCAGCACCTGGGCCGGGACGCCGGCGGCATGAAGATGGGCCACGGCCAGCGCGGCGATCAGCGGTGTCTGTTCCGCAGGCTTGGCGATGACCGCATTGCCGGCGGCCAGCGCCGCCGCCACCTGGCCGGTGAAGATCGCCAGCGGAAAGTTCCACGGGCTGATGCAGGCGAAGGTGCCGCGCGGCGGAGCGGTCAGGCCCTCGGCCTGCGCCGCATAATAGAGCAGGAAATCCACCGCCTCGCGCAGTTCTCCGACCGCGTCGGGCAGGGTCTTGCCCGCCTCGCGGGCGAGAAGCGCATAGATGCGGCCGAAGTCGGCCTCCATCGCCCCGGCCGCGCGGCGCAGGGCGGCGGCGCGCTCGGCAGGTGCCGCGTCCCAGACCCGGGCCTGGGCAAGGGCGGTCTCGACATCGGCCGGAGAGGCGGTCAGCACCTCGCCCGCCGGCGCGCCGGTGGCGGGATTGGTGACCGCCAGCCGCTCCTGGCCCTGCACGTCGCCGGCGACCAGCGGCGCGGCGGCGAAGTCCGTCGCGGCAAAGGGCGCGCGGGCAGCCTCGATGGCGGCGAGATCGGATGCGTCGGTCAGGTCCCGGCCCCGCGAATTGCCGCGCGCACCGAAAAGCGCCGGGCCGGTGGTCAGGGCATGGCTGACCGGATCCGCCATCGCCTCCAGCGCCGTCAGCGGACAGGCGGCGACACGCTCGGGCGCGACGTCCTCATCGACGATCTGGTTGACGAAGGAGGAGTTGGCACCGTTCTCCAGAAGCCGCCGCACCAGATAGGCCAGAAGGTCGCGATGCGCGCCGACCGGAGCATAGATGCGGCAGCGGCCGGCGTGGTCCTCCATGACGAGATCGTGCAAGCGCTCGCCCATGCCATGCAGGCGCTGGAATTCGAAAGAGCCGGTCGCAACCCCCTGATCACGCGCCAGATGCAGCACGGCGGCAACCGTATGGGCGTTGTGGGTGGCGAACTGGGGATAGATGCGGTCCGTGCAAGCCAGAAGCTTCCGGGCATTGGCAAGATAGCTCGCGTCCGTCGCCTGCTTGCGGGTGAAGACCGGAAAGGACGGCAGGCCCATGACCTGCGCCCGCTTGACCTCGGCATCCCAGTAGGCGCCCTTGACCAGGCGGACCATGATCCGCCGGTCGAGCCGGCTGGCCAGCCCATGCAGCCAGTCGATCACCGCCCCGGCGCGGCGGCCATAGGCCTGCACCACGACGCCGAACCCGTCCCATCCCGCCAGCGAGGGATCCGACAGCACCGCCTCGATCACCTCGCAGGACAGCGCCAGACGGTCGGCCTCCTCGGCGTCGATGTTGAAGCCGAGGCCGGCGGCACGGGCGAGGCCCGCCAATGCCTTCACCCGGGGCACAAGCTCGGTCATCACCCGGGCGCGCTTGGCCACCTCGTAGCGGGGATGCAGTGCGGAGAGCTTCACCGAAATGCCGGGATTGGCGCGGATATCGGCGCCCTCGGCAGCGGCAGCGATGGCGGTGATCGCCCGGGAATAGCTCAGGTGATAGCGCCGGGCGTCGGGCTCGGTGCGGGCCGCCTCGCCCAGCATGTCATAGCTGTAGGTATAGCCGCGCCCTTCCATCTCGCGGGCGCGCTTCATCGCCGCCTCGATCGTCTCTCCCAGGACGAACTGGCGGCCCATTTCCTTCATCGCCTGCCCGACGGCACGGCGGATCACCGGCTCGCCCAGCCGCTTCACCGCCGCCCGCAGGTGACCGACCACCCCGGGCTCGCGGTCGTCGAGCACGCGGCCGGTCAGCATCAGCGCCCAGGTGGAGGCATTGACCAGCGAGGAGGCCGACTTGCCGAGGTGGCGGCCCCAGTCGGCCGGGGCGATCTTGTCCTCGATCAGCGCATCCATCGTCTCGGCATCCGGCACCCGCAAGAGCGCCTCGGCCAGGCACATCAGCGCGATGCCCTCGTCGGTCGAAAGCCCGTATTCGGCGAGGAAGACCTCCATCAGCCCCGGCTTGGCCGCCGCGCGGATGCGGCGGACGTAATCGGCGCCGGCGGCGGTGATGGCGGCGCGGGCTTCGGGCGGAAGCCCCGCCTCGGCGATCAGGCGGGCGACCAAAGGGGCCTCGTCGCCCAGGGCCCGGGTGGTGATCGCTGTCCAGGCGTCGGCGGTGTCGGGCATCGGCTGGTCTCCGGGCGGCGGCGCTTCTCTGGCGCTCATCAAGCCTGACGGCTTTCCTCGCTGCGGCCAAAGCGAGGAAAGCCGTCAGGCTTGATGAGCGCCAGACAGGCGCGCGGTTTCGACCCATGATATCGCGCTTTCCACAGGCGGGTTTCCCGATCATCTTGGAAAGGCGGGCGATCCGCCCGGAATTGGAGGCGTTTTCATGCCGGATGACCTTGACGCCTTCGACCGCGCCATCCTGCGCGAACTGGCCGGGGACGGGCGGATCAGCGCCATGGAACTGTCGCGCCGCATCGGCCTGTCGAAGTCGCCCACCCAGGCACGGCTGAAGCGGCTGGAGGAGGCGGGCGTGATCCGGGGCTACCGCGCCGTTCTCGACCGGGTGCGGATGGGCGAGGCGCATGTCGCCTTTGTCGAGGTCCGGCTCTCCGACACGCGCGAGGCGGCGCTGCAGGCCTTCAACCGCGCGGCGCTGGCGGTGCCCGAGATCGAGGAATGCCACATGATCGCCAGCCGCTTCGACTATCTGCTGAAGGTGCGTACCGGTGACATCGCCGCCTACCGCCGGGTGCTGGCCGAGAAGATCAGCGCCCTGCCCCATGTCGCCCAGACCTCCACCTATGTGGCGATGGAGGCGGTGAAGTCGGGCTGACGGTCAGAGCAGGGCCGAGACCGCCGAACGGATCAGCAGGCTGGTCAGCCCGTCGCGCACCTTGGCCACGGTGGCCTTGGTCTTTCCCGCAATGACCAGACGATGGAACTGCAGGACCGTCACCTGGGCGCGGACGAGGATTTCGAAGTCCTCCCGCGTCAGCTGCCCGAGGGCGAGCAGTTCCGCCCATTTGCGCAGCCGCGTCTCGCTGTCGGCGAGGAACTCCTGCAGATCGCCGCGAGCCTCGTCGGCGGCGGTCTTCACGGTGTTGCGTGCCAGATCGGCCAGGCCCTCGCGTGCCAGGGTCACGAACTGGTCGAGCTTGTCCTCGATGGGCATGGTTGCCTCACTCGGGTTTCTGGGTTTCGAGTTTCACCACATCGTCGAGCGCGTCGGTGATGACGGCGGAGAATTCCTGCCTGAGGGCGGCGGCGAGGGTGCCGCGCGCCTCCCACTCGGCGAGGTACTTGCCGAGCAGGGTACCGGCGGGGTCGATCAGGTCGGCCCAGGCCGAGGCGATGTCGCCGCTGCCCGGCATGGCTTTGGCCGCATCACGCGCCTGACCGATGCGCGCCGTCAGGGCTGCGGCCTCTGCGGCATGTCCGGCAAAGGGCTCGCCCGCTGCCGCCATCAGGCTGATCGCCGCCGTGCGGATCGCCTCGGCCTCGGCGATGGCGGCGCTGTCGCGGCGCGGAATGGCCGAGGTGCAGGCGATCAGGCCGAGAAGCACCAGGAGGGCAGCGAAGTTCCGGGGGAGATAAATGCGGCTTGCTCGGGGCATGGGACACCGTGCTCAATCTGTGAACTATGGTGAGGATGCTGCGCCCGATGTCGCGAGTCGCCTAGCCGGTCAGGGGCCGGCAACCGTCGAAGCCCCGTGAATAAAGCGTCAATTCGCATGCCGGCCGGGAGGGCGGGGCGGACGCCCTTGCCGGCGCAAGGGCGCAACAACCTTCTAGGCGCAGGCCCCCGCCGCCCCTAACATGCCAGCCGATTCAGGGCGCATCCACAGCCGCCCGACGGGAGTGCTTGCGATGCCTGACTTTCTCGCCACCAAGGACTGGAAAACCGTCCTGGACATGAAGGAGCACAAGTCGGTCAAGAAGACCGGCATCTCCGAAACGCTGGACGACTATGCCTCGGCCAAGAAGAAGGACGACCTCGGCCGCATGGTCTCGGCGCTGCAGCGGATCGTCGAGAAGGCGGGCGAGGTGAAGGCGGCCCAGGGCAAGTATCCCAAGATCGTCGCCTATCTCAACGACACGATCAAATCCGCCAAGGCCGAGCAGCAGCGGCTCGCCCCGCGCATGGCGGACCTGGCCGAGCAGGAAGACGGCGACAACGAGGACAACACGCTCGGCAAGGCCCTGGCCAAGGTGCGCCAGCTCGGGCCGGACAATGCCTGGAACTTCGTCCTTGTCCCCGGCAAGCCCTCCTCCGGCCTGGTCATCAAGCGCAAGTCGCTGAAGAAGGCGGACACGGAGCTGGCCTTCGAGATGCGCGGCAAGCGCAGCCCGTTCTTCACCGGCCGCTGCTATGGCGAGCAGGGCAAGTTCGTCTTCGAGACCGAGGCCCAGCCGGTGCCCGGCATGGCCAAGGCGGCCAAGAACGCGGCGCTTCTTCATGCCGAGATGAACATCAAGGTGCTGGTGCGCGGCGCCGGGATCACGCTGGACAGCGACACCGACATCGAGCCGGCCGACGAAGGCGGGCCGACCGGGCCGGCCCCCCTGACCGACGAAGACCATGCGGAGATCTTCCGCACCCGCATCGCTCAGGCCGGGAGGGCGGTGGATGCCTTCCTGCAATCCCCGAATGTGAAGGTCGAGGGGGCGGCCGACGGCATCTTCGGCGCCTTCCGCCGCCTGCGCGAGCAGATCGACGCCGACAGCCAGATCGACGACGGCGACAAGCTGCAACTGCTGACCCTCATCAAGGGCCATGAACAGCGCCTGCAACACGCCACCGCCCCGGCGCCCGAACCTTCTCCGGCCTCGAAATATCCTGACGAGGCCTATTGGGCGAAGCTCGCCGAAGCGGTGATGCGGCTCGACGAGACCAAGCGCATGGACGGCTGGAAACGCTTCCGCGCCCGGATCGAGGAGGTGGTCAAGCAATTCGACGCCGATCAGGCGCTGGTGGAACCGGCGCGCGGCCAGGTGCAGGCGGTGATCCGCAAGGCGCTGGCCATGGTTCGCGACTCGGTCACCCAGTCCGTGGAAATGCAGGGCAAGGTCAAGAAGGACGGCGACGACGCCTTTGCCCAGCGCTTCCTGGCCATGGAGCGCAAATACGAGCGGGTGCTGAACACGCAGGGGCTCGACCCGGCCCAGGTGCAGCGGCTGGGCGCGGTCTTTGCCCAGATGCGCGATTCCTTCCGCAAGGGCACGCTCGACAAGAACAACCCCGGGCTGGTGCAGCTTGAGCGGGCGCTGAACCTGATGAACGACCGCGCGCTGGTGCTGCAGCGCGAGGAAAGCGCCCGCAAGGGCCAGAGCGAGATGCACGAGGCGCTGAAGCCGGCGATGGCGCTGCTGAAGAAGGCCTCGGTGCCGGTCAACCTGATCAAGGACCCCGAGCTGATCCGCGGCCGGGCGAAGAACGACCCGAACCTGCGCGCCCTTCTGGAGGCGATGACGGCGGCGGTGAAGACGCCCGGCAAGCAGGCGGCGGCGGCGCTGGAAGCCGCCGCGCGCAAGATGCTGGAGGCGGTCGAGCGCGAGCGCCCGGAGGGCAAGGAGGATGCCTCGGTCGAGGATCTGGCGCTGCAGACGCTGAAGCGGGCGCAGTTCATGGCGATGACGGCGGAATACGAGGCTCTGGGCAATCCGCCCTGGGATCCGGCCAAGGCCGACCGTGCCTCGGAGCTGCAGGCGCAGCTCTTCTTCCTGGAAAGCAGCCTGGCGCAGGGGAACCCCAACTATGGCGCGCCGCGCCTGGGGGGCGGCGAAAGCGGCGCCAGCGGCTCGTGGTGGATCGAGCGCAGCGAGGCCAACAAGGGCGACGGCACCGATCCCAAGGCCAAGAAGACCTATATCTTCAAGCCGGGCTCGCAGGAGGGCGCCACCATGGGCGGCCTGCCCAAGGGCTCGGGCGTGGCGCGCGAGGTCCTGGCCAAGCGGCTGGACGAGGTGATGGCGGGCGCCGGCTTCGACGTGGGCATCAGCCCCACGACCATGGCGACCATCGACAGCTCGCAGCTCGGCAGCATCGACCCCAAGTCCGGCCCGCAGATCGGCTCGATGCAGCAGCTGGCGCCCAACGACGATTCCTTCGGCAGCCGGATCAAGGACGGCACGATCGAGGACTTCGGGCGCAAGGTTGACAAGAAGAGCTTCGACGACGTGGCGGTCTTCGACATGATCTATGCCAACCTCGACCGCCACCCGTTCAACATGCTCTACATGACCGATCCGGACACCGGAAAGCACAAGCTGGTGCCGATCGACCAGGGCACCTCGCTGCCTGACCCGGACGACCTTCAGGTCAACCGCGTCAACCTCTTCGGCGCCAACAACATCATGGCCAACCCGGCGCTGGAAGTGGCCACCCAGCCGCTGGGGCCGGAGACGCTGGAAGCGCTGGCCCGGCTCGACCCTGACCGGATGGTCGCCGACATGATCCGGGCGCGCGACGACATGGCGCGGCGCTTTCCGGGGGCCGGCGACACGATCAGCACCGCCGCCATCGAGGCGATGGGCGCCCGGGTGCGCTTCATCAAGGAGGCGGCGCAGGGCGTGCCGGTCTCCGACATGTTCGAGATGCTGGCGCTGGGCGCGGCGCGGATCGCCAAGGCCTCGCCCGACGACATCCCCGACCTGATCGAGACGCTGAAGCAGGAACTGGCCGACGCACGCGAAGGTACACGCCAGGCGCAGGAGGCCAAGGACGCGCTGGCGGCGGCCGGCGATGGCGGCGGCTCGAACTCGGTGATGGACACGCTGCAACACCTGGGCTGGGCCTGGCAGCTTCCGGGCAAGGAATTCGACAACTTCGTCACTGCCAATCCCAAGCTGGTGGCGCGGGTCATCAAGGGCGGGATCGTCAACCCCGCCGCCGCGCGCGAGCGCGACCGGCTCCTGCCGCTCGCCCGTGCCGTCAACCCGCGCATCGACGCGATGATCGCCAATGCCAAGATCGACGACCAGATCGGCACCCTGCGCGAGGCGGTCAACGCCGGAATCCTGCGCATGCCCCAGGGCGATGCCGGCGCGCTGGAGGCCGAATTCAACCAGCTTGGCGGTCAGGCGGTGGTGGATGTCATCGCCCGGGAACTTCCCTCCGAGGTCGATGACCTTCCGCCGGTGACGGGCGACGCGCTCAGCGAAGACGACCTGCTCGACGGCTGGGGCAAGCGCGTCCTTCTCCTGCGGCAGTGGCAGAAGCTCGAAAGCATCGGCGGCATGGCCGAGGTCAAGCGCCGGGGTCTGGCGCTGCCGCGCGAGAGCAAGGTCTATGACGTCTATCGCACGCTGGACGAAGCCATCCTCTGCGACGACGCGGTCGATGAGGTGCTGGACCTCGACGACAACGAGATCGACCGCCGTGCCGCAGAGCGTTTCCGCGACCTGCGCCAGCAGACGGGCGACGCGCTCGGCCGGCTGCGCGGACCGGACGAGATCAGGAAATACGGCGACCAGAAGACCGTGGCCGAGACCACCTGGAACGCCGGAAAGGCCATGGCGGCGATCACGGTGATGACCCGGACGCTGCAGAACATCCAGACGCGCCTGCCGGTGGAAGCAAGGCTGCTCGATCAGGTCGCGCGAACCTCGCGCGAGATCGAGGAGGCCTTCGCCAATGCCAGCGATACGGTGACGGTTGCGCTCACGCCGCATATGGCCCGGCTGCGCCAGCTTCTCGTCGAGGCCGACCGCGACGCCAATGGCAACAAGCGCGAAGCGGCGGAGCGCGAGTTCAAGGCAAGGGCGGAGACCGCCGAGAAGGGGGCGGAGTCCGACCTGAGCAAGAAGACGGCGGCACGGAACCAGCTCAAGACCCGCGCCGACGCCCATGACGCGATGCCGTGGAAGGATGCGCTGGCCGTCCGCTTCGCCTCGCTCGACGAATTGTTCCGCATCTACGATCTGGGCAGCGGCGTCGAATCCGGCCTGCGCTTCCTCGGCATCACGCTCGACTCGGTGGATGCGATCAAGGCCGAGCTGGGCGACCGCGATCTCGGCGCCCTGCCCGATCCGGTGAAGGCGATCCTCTCCGACTGGGTGGAGCGGGTGAAGACCAACAGCAAGACCGACGAGGGCGGCAAGTCGGCGGCGGAGATCAGGCAACTGCTCGCGGCATAGGCAGGTCGCGTTCAGTCGGATCCGGTTGGGAAACAGATAGCCCGCCCCGGGCCTGCCCCGGGACCTCTCCCTCCGGCCGGCGCGTTCGCGGGGAGGCGAGGCCCCGGATCAAGTCCGGGGCGGGTGTATCGGTGTCAGACTGGATGCGGCAGACGCTCGTTCGGGATGGCGCTTGAGGGAATCGATACCCGTCCCGGGCTTGACCCGGGACCTCTCCCTCCGGCCGGTGCGCTTGCGGGGAGGCGAGGCCCCGGGTCAGGCACGGGGCGCGGGCAATCCGGTCGGACCGCGCCCAAGCTGGGCGGTTCCGTCAAGGTCCGTCCTGCTTCAGGTCTGCGCCGGCTCACTCCGCCCGGCCGTGGTACCCGCGGCCGGGCTCGAACCGGCACGGCCTTTCGGCCTGGGGATTTTAAGTCCCCTGTGTCTGCCATTCCACCACGCGGGCGACGGTGCGCAGCATAGCGACGGCCTCGCGGGCGGCAATGCGGGGCTTGTCGCCCTGCGACGTTTTCCGCCGCATTGCGACACCCGACGCTGCGCTGCGGCGATTGCTTTTTTCGTCCCGTTGCCGCAGAACTCCCCCGGGAAATCGCACGAAGGGGAGGGCGATGGACAAGGTATTCAAGACGGCAGAGGCCGCGCTTGACGGGCTTCTGAAAGACGACATGTTCATCGCCGCCGGTGGCTTCGGCCTCTGCGGCATTCCCGAGATGCTGATCGAGGCGATCCGTGCCTCCGGCGTGAAGGGCCTGACCGTCGCCTCCAACAATGCCGGCGTGGACGGCTTCGGCCTCGGGCGGCTGCTGGAGACGCGGCAGGTCCGCAAGATGATCTCCTCCTATGTCGGCGAGAATGCCGAGTTCATGCGCCAGTATCTCTCGGGCGAGCTGGAGATCGAGTTCAACCCGCAGGGCACCCTGGCCGAGCGCATGCGGGCGGGCGGCGCCGGCATTCCCGGCTTCTACACCCGCACCGGCGTTGGCACGGTCATCGCCGAGGGCAAGGAGCACAAGGACTTCGACGGCAGGACCTATATCCTCGAACGCGGAATCGTCGCCGACCTTGCGATCGTCAAGGCCTGGAAGGCGGATGCCACCGGCAACCTCGTCTTCCGCAAGACGGCACGGAACTTCAACGTGCCGGCCGCCACCTGCGGCAGGGTCTGCGTCGCCGAAGTGGAAGAGATCGTCCCCACCGGCAGCCTCGATCCCGACACGATCCACCTGCCCGGCATCTACGTCCACCGCCTGATCGCCGGCCCGCACCAGAAGCGGATCGAGCAGCGTACCGTCCGCAAGAGAGAGGTCGCCTGACATGCCCTGGGACCGCAACCAGATGGCCGCCCGCGCGGCGCAGGAACTGCGCGACGGCATGTATGTGAACCTCGGCATCGGCATCCCGACGCTGGTGGCCAACTACATTCCCGCCGGCGTCTCGGTGACGCTGCAATCGGAAAACGGCATGCTCGGCATGGGCCCCTTCCCCCTGGAGGGGGAGGAGGACGCCGATCTGATCAACGCCGGCAAGCAGACGATCACCGAACTGCCGCAGACCGCCTATTTCGACAGTGCCCAGTCCTTCGCCATGATCCGCGGCGGCAAGATCGCCATGGCGATCCTCGGCGCCATGGAAGTGTCCGAGTCCGGCGATCTCGCCAACTGGATGATCCCCGGCAAGCTCGTCAAGGGCATGGGCGGGGCGATGGATCTGGTGGCTGGCGTCGGCCGCGTTGTCGTGGTCATGGACCACACCTCCAAGCACGGCGAAAGCAAGGTGCTCAAGCACTGCACCCTGCCCCTGACCGGCGCCGGCGTGGTCAACCGCATCATCTCCAACCTCGGCGTCCTCGATGTGGTGCCGGGCGGGCTCAAGCTTGTCGAGCTTGCCGACGGCGTGACCGAAGCCGATCTGCGCGCCGCGACGGAAGCCACCCTGGTCTGACCGGAGGGCGTTTCAGTCCGCCCGCGCCGGGCCGGGAAAGGCCAGTGTCACCTCCAGCCCGCCGCCCGCGCGGCGGGCGAGGTCGAGCCGCAGGTCAAGGGTCTGGGCGATCTCCCGCACGATCAGCAGCCCCAGTCCGTGGCTGGCGGCGGCGGGACGCTCCTGCCCTTCGGGCAGGCCCAGGACCAGCCGCCGGCGCAGTGCCTCGAAGCTCGAATCGGGCAGCGCCGGACCAGTGTCGGTGACGGCGATCCGGGGGCCCGCCGGTCCCTGGTCTAGACGGATGGTCACCACGGTGTCGGGCGGGCAATGGGTCAGGGCATTGCCGGCAAGGTTGCGCAGCAATTCGCCCAGGAGCACGTCCTCGGTGGTGGCAACCACGCTTTCGGGCCCTTCGTAGCCCAGATCCTGCCGGCGGCGGATGGCGGCCGGCAGCAGTTCCTCGACCACGTCGCGACAGAGCGCGGCCAGATCGCGCGGGGCCAGGCCCGGGCCGTCACCGGTGGCCTGGACCTGGGCCAGAACGAGAAGCTGCACTAGCACCCGTTCCGAGCGCACCAGCGCCTCGTCCGCCTTGTCGAGCGCCGCATCGCTCGCGGCCGACCCCGGGTCCTTGCGCGCCACGGCGATCTGCGTGCGGGCCACGGTCAGCGGCGTGCGGATCTGGTGGTTGGCGTTGCTGGCGAAGGCGCGCAGCGCGGCGATGGCCCCCTGGAGCCGGAAGAGAAAGCCGTTGAGGGCCGAAACCACCGGCGCCAGTTCCGCCGGCGCCGTCACCCCCACCGGAGCGAGGTCGTGGGGCGCGCGCTCGGCCAGAAGCCGCGACAGCCGCGCCACCGGACGCAGGGCCAGCGTCGCCGAAATCCAGGCGACCGCCGCCGCCCCGGCGATCAGAAGCCCGATGCGTACCGCCGAACGGGCGAGGATGCGCCGCGCCAGACCCTCGCGCGCCCGGGTGGATTCGGCCACCGTCACGCTCACCGGCACCAGACCGCCATCGGCGGTCAGTTCCCGCACCAGCGTGGCGGTGCGGATGCGGGTGCCGAGGAATTCGTCATCGGCCAGTCCCGCCCCCTGGCCCGGTGCCACCGGCGCCGGGGCGAGATCGCCGTAGCCGGTCAGCACCCCTTCCGGCCCATCGACGCGGTAGAAGACCTGATCCTGCGCCGCCGAGCTCAGCATCTCCAGCGCCGAGAAGGGCACCTCGATCTGGGCATGGCCGGCGGCATCGACGGAGATGCCCTCGGCGATGGCCAGCGCCGAGCCGACCAGCACCCGGTCGGACACTTCGCGCGCGGTGCGCCGCGCCTCGACGCCGGTGTCATAGAGCGCCACCGCGCCGATGCTCAGCGTCGCCAGGATCAGCCACAGCGTCAACCGCCGGCGGAGCGACGCAGCGATGGCAGCCTCAGCCATCCTCGACCGGCCTTTCCAGCAGGTAGCCGAGGCCGCGCGCGGTGCGCAGGACCAGCCCATGCGGCTGCAGGCGGCGGCGCAACCGGCTGACATATTGTTCGATGGCGTTGTCGGACAGCCCTTCGTCGAGATTGGTCAGGGACTGGACGATCGCCTCCTTGCCCACCACCCGCCCGGCACGCAGGACGAAAAGCTCCAGCAGGGCGAATTCCCGGGCCGGCAGGTCGAGCCACTCCTCCGCGAGAGAGAAGCGGCGGGCGGCGAGGTCGAAGCGCAGCAGCCCGATTTCCAGCACCGAGGCGCGCAGCCCCGCCTGCCGGCGCAGGATCGAGCGCACCCGCGCCTCGAACTCCCGCACGTCGAAGGGCTTGACCATATAGTCGTCGGCCCCGAGATCGAGCCCCTCCACCCGCTCCGCCGGCGCGCCGCGCGCGGTCAGGATCAGCACCGGCACCGGGTTGCGGCGCTGGCGCAGGGCGCGGAGGACCGCCAGTCCGTCCTTCTCCGGCAGGTTGAGGTCGAGGATCATGAGATCGAAACGCTCCGCCTGCGCCAGGGTCTCCGCCGACAGCCCGTCGCCGACGCAGTCCACCGCATAGCCGGCCCCGGTCAGCAGGGTCGTCAGGGCCTCGGCCAGCGGGAGATCGTCTTCGACGAGAAGGATGCGCACGGGATGGGAGCCTAGGCGAGCCGAGGATATCTCCGCAACCGCCCGCTCTGATCCCATAGGATGCGGAACACCTCCCGCGCGGCTTTGCCGCGCGGGACCAGGCAAAGGGGGGCCGCCGGCCCCCCTTTGCATCCCCGCACCGCTCCTGCGGAGAGGGCGACGCCTCCGGCCGTCTTGCGCCCTGGCGGGCGCGCCTGGTGTGGCGCTTCGGTCTTTGAGCCCTGCTCTGGTGGAGAGACCCGGGGCGCTGCCCCGGGCCCCGGGG
>CAZRQN010000053.1:0-18488 GCA_964602115.1 uncultured Rhodobacterales bacterium | reverse complement strand
TGGAGCGGGCGAAGGGATTCGAACCCTCGACCCTAACCTTGGCAAGGTTATGCTCTACCCCTGAGCTACACCCGCATCCGTTTCGGTGGCGATCATCTATAAAGCCGGCGCGGGGGCTGCAAGGGGCAAATCGCCGCCTTTGGCGGAAAACGCCGCGACCCGGGACGGGAAGTCTGCCCAGTCCTCGAAGGCGAAGGCCGGGGCAAGCGCCGCGACCTCGGACCTGCGGTAGCCCATTGTGTAGAGCGCAAAGGGCACGCCGGCCCGGGCGGCGGTCTCGGCATCGATCTCGCTGTCGCCGACGAAGATCGCCCTCGGCCGCGCGAGTGCGGCCAGACAGGCGTGAAGCGGCGCCGGGTCAGGTTTCCTCACCGCGAGACTGTCGCCGCCGATCACCGCGCCGAAGGGGCCGAGGGCGAAATGGGCCACCACCGCCTCGGTCGCCGCCAGCGGCTTGTTGGTGCACAATCCCAGCGCCGCCCCCCGGCCGGAGAGCGCCGCCAGCGCCTCCCGGGCCCTGGGATAAAGGGTCGTGCGCGAGACCGCCCCTTGGTAGCCGCCCATGAAGGCCCCGACCATCCGCGCCTGGCGAACCGGGTCGGCGGCGCCGAGATGGGCCAGCATGCGGGCGATCAGGACCGGCACGCCCCGGCCGACGAAACCCTTCACCGTGTCGCGGTCGAGCGGCGGCAGGGCCTCGGCCGCCAGAACCTCCAGCGCGGCGGCATGGATCTCCGCAGCGCTGTCGATCAGGGTGCCGTCGAGATCGAAGGCGATCGCGAGATCATGCACCGCCCGCCTCCGCCTCCGCCCGCAACGCGGCAATGGCGCGGCCATAGGGCGCGGGATCGGCGGGCGAGCCGCCCTTGAAGATCGCCGAGCCGGCAACGAAGACATCCGCTCCCGCCCGCCGCAGCATCGCGGCATTGGCCACCACCACCCCGCCGTCGATCTCGATATGCACCGGGCGGTCGCCGATCATCGCGCGCAGGGTGCGGATCTTGCCCTCCATCCCCGACAGGAAGGCCTGGCCGCCGAAGCCCGGGTTCACCGTCATCACGCAGACGAGGTCCACGATGTCGAGCACATGGGCCACCGCCTCGGCCGGGGTCGCCGGGTTCAGCGCCACGCCGGCCCTGCAGCCGGCGGAACGGATGGCCTGCAGGGTCCGGTGCAGATGCGGCCCCGCCTCGGCATGGGCGGTCAGGATATCGGCCCCGGCCTCGGCGAAGGCTGCGATGAAGGGATCGACCGGGGCGATCATCAGATGGACGTCGAGCACGCCCTTCACATGGCGCCGCAGTGCCTGGACCATCGGCGGGCCGAAGGTGAGGTTGGGCACGAAATGCCCGTCCATGACATCGACATGGACCCAGTCGGCGCCCTGCGCCTCCACCGCCTCGCATTCGGCCCCGAAGGCCGCGAAATCGGCGGCGAGTATGGAAGGCGCGATCTTCACCCGGCGGTCGAACGTCATGCCTGCATCCCCCTGGCTTCATCCTTGACGAAATACCCCGGGGTCCGGGGCAGCGCCCCGGGGGCAGGCCCGGATCGGGGATGGATGGTGGGCGACCCTGGAATCGAACCAGGCACGAGTCGCCTCGGCGGAGTTACAGTCCGCTGCCGCACCTTGCAGCTCGTCGCCCACTGGGCGGGGGGATTAGCGAAGCCCCCCCGGGGCGTCAAGGGCGCCCGCCCTTGCCTCGGCCCGCGCCAAAGGGCATGGGGAGGCATGAACAAGAAACCGTCCTGGGTGATCGACAAGGAACGCTCGCGCCGCGACGAGGCGCGCGAGACCGTCTGGCTGTTCGGCCTGCATGCGGTGCGCGATGCCCTGCTGAACCCGAGGCGCGAGAAGCTGCGGCTGATCCTGACCAAGAACGCCGCCGACAAGCTGGCCGAGGCGCTGGCCGGCGGGCCGGAGCCCGAGATCAGCGACCCGCGCAGCTTTTCCGCGCCGCTCGACGAAGGCTCGGTCCATCAGGGCGCGGCGCTGGAAGTGCGGCCGCTCAACTGGGGCAGCCTTGCCGACATCGCCATCTCCGGGCCCGGCAGGCCGCTTCTGGTCTTCCTCGACCGCGTGACCGATCCGCACAATGCCGGCGCCATCCTGCGCTCGGCCGAGGTCTTCGGCGCGCGGGCGGTGATCGCGCCGCGCCACCATTCGGCGCCGGAAACCGGGGCGCTGGCCAAATCCGCCTCCGGCGCGCTGGAGCGCCAGCCCTATCTTCGCGTCACCAACCTCGCCGAGGCGATGGGCGAGGTGAAGGAGATGGGCTACCGCCTGCTCGGGCTCGACGGCGAGGCGCCGCTGACGCTGGAGGACGGGCTTGCCGAGGCCTCCGGCCGGCCGCTGGGCCTGGTGCTCGGCGCCGAAGGCCCCGGCCTGCGCGACCGCACCCGCGAGACCTGCGATGCGCTGGTGCGGATCGAGGCGGCCGGGCCCTTCGGCTCGCTCAATGTCTCCAACGCCGCCGCCGTGGCGCTCTTTGCTGCTTCACGACTGCGTTAATTCCCCTTTCGGGGCGGCCTCCGGCTTCCCATCTTGCGGATATGGGGGCGGGCCGGAACCCCGTCCCTCATCCACTGTCCCTCGTTCCGCAACTGGCGCTCCGGCCTTCGGCAGGGGCGCCTTTTTCTGCCCGGTGAACCCGTGACCGACGCCGACATCGCCCGCATCCTCGCCTCCGTCAGAACCATCGCCCTCATCGGCTTTTCGGCCAATCCCGAGCGGCCGAGCAACGAAGTCGCGGGCTTCCTGCAGACGCGGGGCTATCGGGTGATCCCGGTCAACCCTGGCCTCGCCGGGCAGAGCCATCTGGGCGAGACGGTGCGCGCCTCGCTGGCCGAGATTGCCGAGCCCATCGACATGATCGACATCTTCCGCCGCGCCGATTTCGTGCCGGAGGTGGTGGAGGCGGCGCTGGCGCATCATCCGGAGGCGCGGGTGGTGTGGATGCAGATCGGTGTGGTCAACGAGGATGCTGCGGCCCGGGCGCGGGGCGCCGGGATGGAGGTGGTCATGAACCGCTGCCCCAAGGTCGAGACGCGGCGCCTTGGCCTGCCGCCGGTGGCCTGACGCTCCGGCCGGGAAGTCCGTTCCGGGTCGCGAACCTAGCTGGCGTCCGCACCGCCGGTTCGCCTGCGCCGCGCCTGGCGCGGTCGCACGAGCGACAGCCCGGCGAAGAGCATGGCGATGGCGACCCATATCCAGAGCGAGTGCCGTTCCCCGAACAGCAATATCCCCCAAATGACACCGGCCAGCGTCACCACATAGGCGGCCTGGCTGGTGAACACCGGCCCGGCCCAGAGCACCAGCAGCGTGATGATGAAATAATCGAGCAGCGTCACGCCTGTGACGGCGATCATGGCGGTCTCGTTTCGCCCAGGCGGCCAATGCGGGAGGAAAAAGGTTCCGGTCGCCAGGACGACGGGCAAGAGCAGCAGCGTGACCGCCGCAAACATCAGGAAGAGAAGCCGATCGACCGCCACCCCTGCAGGCGCGCGGCTTTCGATATAGAGGTGTTCGGTCGCATAGCAGGCGGCGCCGGCGAAAGCCGCCAGCACGAAGACCGCGTCGCCCGGGGCCGGCAGGCTGGAGCGCGGCAGCAGGATCAGCATCGCCGCCGCCGCACCGAGAAGGATGCCCGCCAGCCGCCCCGCCGTCAGGACCTCGCGGCCGAGAGCGATCGCCCCGGCGAGGGTCAGGATTGGGACGAGCGCGATTGCGGTGGCCACGAGGCTTGAAGGGATGCGGCTAGAGGCCAGGAAGAACAGGAAGTTCGGAAGGACGACGCTGAGGATGCCCCAGGGAATGCAGAACGCCAGAAGTCCTACGGTCGGTCGGGGCAGTCGCCCGGTCAGGCCCAATTCCGCCCCGAGTACCAGCGTCGCCAGAAGCGCGAACCACAGCACCATCCCGAGAGGCCTCGCACCATCCGACATGGCGATCTTCATGAAGGAAAACGAACTGCCGTAGATCACGCCCGAGGAAAGCAGAAGCGCCCAGCAGATCACGCGACCTTTCGCCGCGCGCGTTCCGCCTGGGACTGTCTGCGCCCCGCCGCCCGTCATCCCTGCATCCTTGTGCGATCCCCCCCGATCCTGGACCGCGAATGGAACCCGGCGAGCCTGAAAACCGACACGGGCCAAGGCGTTTCCGCCCTTGTCGCCTCAGCCGCGCGCCGCCTTTTCGGCAAGGCCGGAAGTGCCTTCGCGGCGTTCCAGTTCCGCCAGTACGTCGGCGAGCGCCACCTCTCGCGCCGCGAGCATCACCAGCAGGTGGAAGAGCACATCCGCCGCCTC
Source organism: uncultured Rhodobacterales bacterium (assembly GCA_964602115.1). GTDB lineage: Bacteria > Pseudomonadota > Alphaproteobacteria > Rhodobacterales > Rhodobacteraceae > JANOGU01. Next base: position 14,183 of record CAZRQN010000053.1, on the reverse strand, counting down.
GGCGGTCAGCCGCGCGCGGTCGCCGCGCACCGCCTCGATCACCGCCTCCACCGCTTCCTCGCCGAATTTCTTGGCGCAGGCCTCGGGCCCGCGGGACAGGAGCTTCGCGGTCCACGAGCTTTCCGGATCGGTACCCTTGCGCGCGGCAACGGTGGCGGCGAGGCGGGCGAGCGTATGGGTCATGTCAGCCTCACTTGGATACCTGCGGCGGCCATATGGGCCTTGGCTTCGCCGATGGTGAAGGTGCCGAAGTGGAAGATCGAGGCGGCGAGCACCGCCGAGGCATGGCCTTGGGTGACGCCTTCCACCAGGTGGTCGAGCGTGCCGACCCCGCCCGAGGCGATCACCGGCACGTCCACCGCATCGGCCACCGCGCGCGTGAGCGGCAGGTTGAAGCCGGATTTGGTGCCGTCACGGTCCATCGAGGTGAGCAGGATTTCCCCCGCGCCCCTGGCAGCGACGGTGCGGGCGAAATCCACCGCGTCGATCCCGGTGGGCCGCCGCCCGCCATGGGTGAAGATCTCCCAGCGCCCGGGCTCCACCGTCTTGGCATCGACGGCGACGACGATGCACTGCGCGCCGAACCGGTCCGCCGCCCGGGCGACGACATCGGGATCGGCCACCGCCGCCGAGTTGAAGCTGACCTTGTCCGCCCCGGCGAGCAGGAGCGCCCGCACATCCTCCACCGTCCGCACCCCGCCACCCACGGTCAGCGGCATGAAGCAACGCTCGGCGGTGCGGGTGACGAGGTCGAACATCGTGCCCCGGTTTTCGTGCGTGGCATGGATGTCGAGAAAGCAGAGCTCGTCCGCCCCGGCCGCATCATAGGCCGCCGCCGCCTCCACCGGATCGCCGGCGTCGATCAGGTTGACGAAGTTCACGCCCTTGACCACGCGGCCATCGGCGACATCGAGGCAGGGGATGATCCGGGTCTTGAGCATGAAAACCGTTGGTCTGGGGGACAGCCCCGGGGCGCTGCCCCGGACCCCGGGGTATTTGCGCAAAGGTGAAGCTGCAAGGGGAAGTTCTGGGGGGCGCCGTTCAGGCCAGCGCCGCCAGCGCTTCGCGCAAATCCAGCGCGCCTTCGTAGAGTGCCCGGCCGGAAATGGCGCCGGCGATGCGGCCGGTTTTCCTCAGGGCCAGGAGATCCTCCATGCGGCTGACGCCGCCGGAGGCGATGACTGGGATGGTCACGGCCCGGGCCAGTGCCTCGGTCGCCGGGATATTGGGGCCGCCCATGGCGCCGTCGCGGTCGATGTCGGTGTAGATCAGCGCCGCGACGCCGGCGTCTTCGAAGCGCCGGGCCAGATCGACGGCCTGAACCTCGGTCACCTCCGCCCAGCCGCGCGTGGCCACGAGCCCGCCCCGGGCGTCGATCCCCACCGCGACGCGGCCGGGGAAGGCCTGCGCGGCCTCGGCCACCAGCGCGGGGTTTTCCACGGCCACCGTGCCGAGGATCACCCGCGCCACGCCGCGCGCCAGCCACATCTCCACCGTCGCGAGGTCGCGGATGCCGCCGCCAAGCTGGCAGGGCACCGTCACCGCCTTCAGGATCGCCTCCACAGCCGCGCCGTTCACCGGCTGGCCGGCGAAGGCACCGTTGAGATCGACGAGGTGCAGCCACTCCGCCCCGGCCGCCGCGAAAGCCGCCGCCTGGGCCCCGGGATCGGTGCCGAAGACCGTGGCCTTGTCCATGTCGCCGCGCAGCAGCCTGACGCAGGCGCCGTCCTTCAGGTCGATGGCGGGATAAAGGATCATGCGGCGCCCTTTGGCACGGCAATCTGCGCCGCTCAACCCCGCGACCTCACGTCAGGCTTGCGATTCGGGCGAATCCACCCTCGCATGGCATCACCCCTGAGGGAGGACCCCGATGCGAATGACTTTCGGCCTCGCCGCCGCCTTTGCCGCCTTCGCCACCATGGCCGCCGCCGATCCGATCGAGGGCGTGTGGCAGACCAAGCCGGACGACAACGGCAACACCGGCCATATCGAGATCAAGCCCTGCGGCCCGGCCTTCTGCGGCACGCTGATCAAGGCCTTCGATTCCGCCGGCAAGGAGATGGACAGCCCCAATGTCGGCAAGCGCATCGTCTGGGACATGGTGGCCTATGGCGACGGGTTCTATGACGACGGCAAGGTCTGGTCGCCGGACCGCGACAAGACCTACAACGGCGAGATGCAGCTGACCGGCGACGGACTGACCGTCTCGGGCTGCGTGCTGGGCATCTGCCGCGAAGGCGGGACCTGGACACGGGTGAAGTGAACCCGCCGCGCCTCTGCGCCGGAGCGTAGCCGCAAACCGCCGAGAATGCGGGAGAATTCTCCGGGCGTTCCGGCTGACGTCATTGGCCCCCGGCGGCGTTGTCTCCGGACACCGCGCCTGCCGCCGGGGGATTTGCCGCAGGATTCGGGTCGCGGCCGGGTTTCGGTCCGTGGCAAGCCGGCACCATGAACATGCCCCCTGCGCCGCCCGCAATGTCTCCAGCCGACTGGCTGCGGCTGCTGACGCTCTCCGTCCTCTGGGGCGGGTCGTTCTTCTTCGTCCAGCTTGCGGTGCCCTTCCTGCCGGCGCTCACCCTCGTCTGGCTGCGGGTCAGCCTGGCCGCAGCCCTGCTTGGCGCGGCGCTGCCGGCCCTGGGCGTGCCCTACCCTTCGGGCGCCTCCGCCTGGCGGGCGCTCCTCGTCATGGGAGGCCTCAACAACGCCCTGCCCTTCACCTGCTTCGTCCTGGCGCAAAGCGCGATTCCCTCGGGCCTGGCCGCGATTCTCAATGCCACCACGCCGCTTTTCACCCTGCTCGCGGCTGCGGCGCTGACCGCTGACGAAAAGCTGAGCGCGGCCAAGATCGCCGGGCTGGCGGCCGGCCTTGCCGGGGTCGTGGTGCTGACCGGCGGGGGGCGCGGAGTGCTGTGGGCCGAGGGCCTGTGCCTGCTGGCGGCGCTGTCCTATGCCTTTGCCTTCGTCTGGGGAAAGCGCTTCCGGCCGATGGGGCTTGCGCCGCTGTCCACCGCCTTTGGCATGCTGGTCTCGGCCTCGGCGCTGCTCCTGCCGCTCGTCATCCTCCGTGACCGGCCCTGGTCGCTTCGCCTGCCGCCGGCAGAAGCGCTGGCGGCGGTGGCCGGGCTTGCAGTCCTGTCCACGGCCTTGGCCTATATCCTCTACTTCCGAATCCTCGCCGGGGCCGGGGCGGTCAACCTGTCGCTCGTCACCTTCCTGATCCCGGTCTCGGCCATCCTGCTCGGCACGCTCCTGCTCGGCGAGCGGCTGGACGCGCGGCATCTGGCCGGCATGGCACTGATCGCGCTGGGGCTTCTGATCATCGACGGCAAGCTCTGGCGCCGCCTCCTGCGAACCTAGGCCCGGTCGTCCTTTGCGGTGCCCATCACCACATAGGTGGTGATGGCGGCCACGCCGGGCAGGATGCCGAGCACATCGGTATGCCAGTGCTTGTAGGCGGCGAGGTCGGCGCATTCGACCCGCAGCAGGTACTCCACGGCGCCGGTGACATTGTGGCACTCGCGCACCTGCGGGGCGCGGGCCACCGCACGCTCGAAGCCTTCCTGGCTGGCCTTGGTATGGCTGCTCAGCGCCACGGCGACATAGGCGGTAAAGCCGATGCCGCGTTTGGCGGGGTCGATCACCGCCCGATAGCCGGCGATCACCCCGCGACGTTCCAGCGCCTGCACCCGGCGCAGGCAGGCCGAGGGTGAAAGCCCCACCTTCTCGGCCAGCGCCAGATTGGACAGCCGACCGTCGCCTTCGAGCGTGCGCAATATCCGGTCGTCAATGGCATCAATCTTGGTCATGGATTGCAGAGATGATCCAGATACGCTGCGGATTGCAACCTTCTTGCCCCGGAATGGCGCGAAAGTTGCGCATATGGACATGCAGGTTCTCACCGCGCTTGCCGGCTTTGCCTTCGCCACTTCGGTCACGCCGGGGCCGAACAACATGATGCTGCTCGCCTCGGGGGTGAACTTCGGCTTCACCCGCACGCTTCCGCACATGCTGGGGATCAGCATCGGCCATGTCTTCATGGTCTTCACCCTCGGCATGGGCCTGGCCGGGCTGCTGCAGGATGCGCCCGGGGCGATGCTGGGGCTGAAGATCGCCGCCACGCTCTACATGTTCTGGCTGGCGTGGAAAATCGCCCGCGCCGCCCCGCCGGAGGGGCGGGCAGCGGGCCGGCCCTTCACCTTCCTGCAGGCGGCGGCCTTCCAATGGGTGAACCCCAAGGCCTGGGCGATGGCCGTGACCGCCACCACCGTCTATGTCCCGGCCCCCGGCTGGCAGGGGATGGCGGCCGTGGCCCTGACCTTTGCCTTCGTCAACTTGCCCTCGATCTCGGTCTGGGTGGTGATGGGCCGCGCCCTGCGCGGCTGGCTTGACGGTCCGGGCCGGTTGCGCGCCTTCAACGTCACCATGGCGGTTCTCCTCGTCCTGTCGCTCTGGCCGGTGCTGCGGCACTGACCGGGCTCAGCCCTCGGCCGACAGGTGCCGTTCAAGCCGGTGCAGCAACTGCATGAGGGTCTCCACCTCCTCCGGTGACAGGACCGAGAAGCCTGCGGCATTGCCGGCGGCCAGTTCGGCTTCGACCATGGCCAGACATTCCTCGGCGCGGTCCGACAGGGCAAACTGGGCCTTGCGCCGGTCCTGGCTGTCGGTGGTCCGCAACAGCAGCCCCTCGCGGACCAGCCGGTCCAGCATCTGCGCCATCGCCGGCTGTCCGATGCGGGCCACTTCGGCGAGCTCCTTCTGCGACTGCGGCGCCTTTTCCTTGAGCGCCCCCAGCACGGGGAGATGCGCGACCGACAGGCCGAGCGGCGCGAGCCTCCGGTCGAAGACACGCGTCAGAAGCCGCGCGACATGGTTCAGCTGGCGGGCGGGATTGCCGCGCAGAGGGGTCTCTCCCATTTACATCGGCTCCGATGTTTCATATATATCGGCGCCAATGTAATTGAGGATCGGAGATCTCACAATGCACAAACCTCTGCGCATCGCGGTTGTCGGCGGCGGGCCGGCCGGCCTGACGGCGGCGGTCATCCTGAACCGCCACGGACATTCGGTCAGGGTTTATGAGGCCGAGGCGTCGCGCCTTCACCGCGGGCAGGGTGGCACGCTCGACCTGCATGCGGACAAGGGGCAGGTCGCGCTGAAGGCCGCCGGGCTCCTGGCGCAATTCAGGGCGATAGCGCGCCACGAGGACCAGGAAAGCCGCAACGTCGATCCCGTCACCGGACAGGCGATTGCCGGCGAGCCCCAGCCCGACGACGCGCTCGACCGGCCCGAGATCGACCGGGGCGTCCTGCGTGACCTGCTGCTCTCGGTCCTGCCCGAGGGCACGGTGGCCTGGGACCATCGGCTTGTGCGGGTCTTGCCGGAGGCGGAGGCGCCGCATGGCCTCGAATTTGCCGATGGCGCGCGGGCAACGGCCGATGTCATCATCGGCGCGGACGGCGCCTGGTCGCGGGTGCGCGCCGCCCTGACCGGCACCCCGCCGGCCTATACCGGCGTCACCTTTCTCGAAGGCTGGATCGACGCGCCGACACCGGCCCAGGCGGCGCTGGTCGGGCGGGGCACGCTGTTCGCCTTCGGGGGCGCCGAAGCCCTTTTCGTGCAGCGCAACGGTCAGGGGCGCCTCTGCCTCTATGCGGCGCTGAAGCGGTCCCGCGACTGGCTGGAGGAAGCGCTTGCCGCCACCCCGGCGACGACGCTCCTGCCGGCGATCTACTCCGGCTGGGCTCCCGGTCTGGTCGATCTGCTGCGCGGGTGCATCGGCTTTGTCGAACGGCCGATCTGGACCCTGCCCGCCGATGTGGCCTGGGCGCCGGTCTCCGGCATCACCCTGATCGGGGATGCGGCGCATCTGATGCCGCCGGTCGGGCTCGGGGTCAATCTCGCGATGCTCGACGCCGCCGACCTTGCCGCCACGCTGGACGGACAGGCCGACTGGCAGGACGGCATCCGCCGCTGCGAGGCGCGGATCATGGACCGGGCGCGTCAGGCGATGCGCGAGGCGATTCCGGGCTTTGCCGACTGGTTCGCCGAGGGAGCCTCGGGCGCGACCGCCGCAGGATGAACCGTCCGGCTTCCGGCGCCGCCCTTCCCCTCGCGGGAGGGGAGGGGGGAGGGAAGCGCGGGGAGACAGACGGTTCAGCTTGGGGCGCGATCCGGCCCTGCGCCGCGCCCCCGTTGCGGAACCCCGGGGCCTGCGCCCGAGCGAAGACCCCCGCCAGGGGCGCCCGGCCGGGCCGCCCGGGACCGACACCGGGGCGGAAGCGCCGGCGTGCGGCGACCGGCGCGCCGAAGCCCGCGTCCCGCGACACGGTCAGCCGCATGGTTTCCATCCCGCCGCCGTGACCTTATAAGCCCTTGCCAACTGCCTTCGGAGGAGCCGTCATGCGCGAGGCCAGCATCACCCGGGCGACGAACGAGACTGCGATTTCGGTCTCGGTGGCGCTGGACGGCACCGGCAAGGCCGGGATCGCCACCGGCATCGGCTTCTTCGACCACATGCTCGACCAGCTTGCCCGCCATTCCCGCATCGACATCGAGGTTGCGGCAAAGGGCGACCTGCACATCGACGACCACCACACGGTGGAGGATGTGGGCATCGCGCTCGGCCAGGCGCTGGCCAAGGCGCTCGGCGACAAGGCCGGGATCCGCCGCTACGGCGATTGCCGCCTCGCGATGGACGACACCCAGGTGGCCTGCGCGCTGGACCTTTCCGGGCGGCCATACCTGATCTGCAACCTGGCCTTCACCGCGCCGAAGATCGGCAGCTTCGACACCGAACTGGTGCGCGAGTTCTTCCAGGCCCTCTCGACCCATGGCGGGATCACCCTGCACATCGACAAGCTGCACGGCATCAACAGCCACCACATCGCCGAGGCTGCCTTCAAGGCGGTGGCCCGAGCGCTGCGCCAGGCGGTGGAGCCCGATCCGCGTGCCGCCGGCATTCCCTCGACCAAGGGCGTGCTGTGACCGTCGCGCCGCAAATTCCTTCCAGAAAGGAATTTGCAAATTCCTTGCTTCAAGGAATTTGCTGCTCGCCATGCTGACAGTGCTCGTCGATTACGACAGCGGCAACCTGCACTCCGCCGCCAAGGCCTTCCAGCGCATGGGGGCGGAGGCCGGGGCCGAGGTTGTCGTCACCCAGGACCCCGATCTTGTGGCGAAGGCCGATCGCATCGTCCTGCCCGGCGACGGCGCCTTTCCCGCCTGCCGGCAGGCGCTGGCCGACCATGCGGGCCTCTATGAGGCCATCGCCGAGAAGGTGGCGGCCGGGGCGCCGTTCCTCGGCATCTGCGTCGGCATGCAGATGTTGGCCAGCTGGGGGCGCGAATACCGCGACACCGCAGGCTTCGGCTGGATCGCCGGCGAGGTGGTGCGGATCGCCGCGCCGGGGCTCAAGGTGCCGCATATGGGCTGGAACGATCTGGTGATCGACCGGGCGCATCCGGTGCTCGACGGCATCGCCACCGGCGACCACGCCTATTTCGTCCATTCCTATCACATGCGGGTGGAAGACCGCTCCGATCTCCTCGCCCATGCCGATTACGGCGGGCCGGTCACCGCCATCGTCGCCAAAGCCAATGTCGTCGGCACCCAGTTCCACCCGGAGAAGAGCCAGGCCACCGGCCTGCGGCTGATCGCCAATTTCCTGCGCTGGTCGCCATGAGCCCCGAGGCGCTTCAGTCCGAGCTTGACCGGATCGCCGAGGCGATGGCGGCGGAGACCGACCGGGGCAGGGTCGCGACCTATATCCCGGAACTGGCCGATGTCGATCCCGGCCAGTTCGGCATCGCCGTGGCCCTGCCGGACGGGTCGGTGCTGAAGGCGGGCGATGCCGAGACCGGCTTTTCCATCCAGTCGATCTCCAAGGTCTTCATGCTCGCCGTCGCCCTCGGCCGCCTGGGCGACCAGCTCTGGGACAGGGTGGGGCGCGAGCCTTCGGGGCTCGCCTTCAACTCGATCCTGCAACTGGAGCAGGAAGGCGGCATGCCGCGCAACCCGCTGATCAACGCCGGGGCCATCGCCGTGACGGATGCGGTGCTGGCCGGGCGGAAGCCCAAGGAAGTGCTGGGCGAGCTTCTGCACTTCATCCGCCTGGCCGCCGATGACGACAGCATCCGCATCGACCCGGCGGTGGCCTCCTCCGAACAGGCAACCGGACATCGCAACGTGGCGCTGGCGGAGTTCATGGCCGCCTATGGCAAGATGAAGAACCCCCCGGCGCTGACGCTCGGCACCTATTTCCACCAATGCGCGGTGGAGATGAGCTGCGTGCAGCTCGCCCGCGCCGGGCTGTTCCTCGCCGGGGCGGGACCGAAGCTGGTGTCGGCGGCCCGGGTGCGGCGGATCAATGCGCTGATGATGATGTGCGGGCATTACGACGGCTCGGGCGAGTTCGCCTATCGCGTCGGCCTGCCGGGCAAGTCGGGGGTGGGCGGCGGCATCCTGGTGGTGGCGCCGGGCCGCGCCTCCATCGCCGTCTGGTCGCCCGGCCTCAACGCGCGCGGCAATTCCAAGCTTGGCGCCGAGGCGGTCGAGCGTCTGGCGCGGGCGACCGGCTGGTCGGTCTTCGGCTGACCGCCGGGTGCGGCCGGCGCGGGGCGACCCGCACGGCAGGAGAGGCCAAGGCGCCCCGGGCCTGACCCGGGGCCTCCTGCCGGCATGGATGCCTGGCGCGGGGGGAGGGGTCCCCCGGGTCAAGCCCGGGGCAGGCTTGATCAGGCCCGGGACGGGGCTTCGCGGCGCGCGGCCTTTCACGCGAAGAACCCGGCGCGATGCCGCCGCCCTCAGCCGCGCAGGCCGGTCTCGTCCAGCAACCCCCGGCGCTTGGCCTCGTAGTAATAGCCGCGCGAATACCAGTAGATCGCCTTGTCCTCGGACCCGTCGGCCACCAGCCAGGCGCCGCGCAGGTATTTCACCCCATAGCGCAGGTTGGTGTCCGCATCGAGCAGGGCCTCGGGCGGGCCGTCGAAGCCCATGGTCTGCGCGGTGCGGGGATGGATCTGCATCAGCCCGAAATAGGGGCCGTTCTGCGCCTCGGCGCGATAGCCGCTCTCGCGCTTGACCACCCGGTGAACCAGGCTGCGCGGCACGTCGTAGAGATCGGCATAGTGATCGACCAGCCGCCGCATCGCCGGAGAGCCGCCTTCGGGCGACGGCCCGCCATCGCGGCGACGGCCGCAGGCGGCCAGCGCCAGGGCGGAGAGGATGGCAGCGCGGCGGGAAAGGTCGTGCATCGGCGGGCTCCGTTCGGGACCCGAAGGGCCTAGCCGAGCCGCGCGCCGGCGCCAAGCCGCACGCGCCGGGCTCGGCGGAAAGCGGCGCTCAGAGCGCTGTCACCAGCCGGTAGCCGGGGGCATGCGACAGGCGGACCGAGGTGATCGGCGCCGCCTCGGTCCGCGTCATCCGTTCGGTGATGAAAAGCGCCGTGCCCTCGGCGACGCCAAGGACCTCGGCCTCGCGCGGGCCGGCCGGCGCGGCGGAAAAGGCGATCTCGCCGGTGGCATGGGGGACCGTTGCGACCAGCCATTCGTTGGCGGTGATGTCGGCGAAGTCCGGGACCGGGCCGGAAAGTGCGACGGGGTTCAGCCAGCGCCATTCATGCGCGAAGGGCTGTCCGTCGGCGAGATGCAGGGTTTCAAGGTGCAGGAGCGGCGCCTCCGCCGGCAGGCCCATGGCGACGGCCACGGACAGGGGTGCGGGAGCGGCGCGGCGGGTCAGCAGGCGGTGCGAATGCACCTGGCCGCGCGCCTCGATCTCGCGGCGGATCACCGGGATCGCCAGCACGGCCCGGCGCACCGGCACCGGGGCGACGCGGGTGCCGGCGCGGCGGCGGCGCTCGACCAGGCCAGTGGCGGCGAGATCGGCCAGCGCCCGGGCCATGGTGCCGCGCGCCACGCCATATTCGGCCGCGAGCGCCGCTTCCGTCGGCAGGACGGCGCCCGGCGGCCACTGACGGGCGGCGATTCGGGCGCGCAGGTCGCTGCGGATCGCTTCCCAGCCGGTCACGCCGCCGCCCTCAGCCGGGCCATGACCTGGCGGAAGCCCTCGGCCGCCGCATCGCGGTTCGCGTGGCGGCCTCCGGCCACGATCTGGCGGCCGGCGGACCACAGGCGATCGACACCCCCCCGGGCGAAGACCAGCGAATCGAGGATGTCGTCGCCGGCGCGCCCTTCCAGATCGGGGGCGGAGAGGTCGGGGGCGAGCAGGTCCGCCCATTCCCCGGCGGCGATGCCGCCCCTGCCCCGCCCGGCCGCCTGCGCCCCGCCGGCGACGGCGCCATCCCAGAGCGCGCGTCCGGTCGAGCCGCCGGGCGCCGCCAGCGCCGCACGCGCGCGTTCGCGCAGGCGCTGGCTGTATTCGAAGGCCCGAAGCTCCTCGGGCAGGTCGATGCGGACATTGCTGTCGGTGCCGACACCCCAGGCGCCGCCGGCTTCCAGATAGCGGATGCCATCGAAAATGCCGTCACCGAGATTGGCCTCGGTCACCGGGCAGAGACCGGCCACGGCACCGGTGGCAGCGATGCGCAGGGTCTCGCCGGGCTCCATCTGGGTCGCATGGATCAGGCACCAGCCGGGGCCGACCTCGGCCTGGTCCATCAGCCATTCGACCGGACGGGCGCCACGGAAGGCCAGCACCTCCTCCACCTCGGCCACCTGCTCGGCGACATGGATATGCACCGGCCCGCCCATCGCCGCCGCCGCCTTCAGCCCGGCAGGCGTGACAGCGCGCAGCGAATGCGGGGCGACGCCGAGACGGTCGTCCGCCCGGGTCAGGTGGCGGCGGGCGGCCTCGCGCAGGGCGGCAAAGCGGGCCGGATCGCAGCCGAAGCGCAACTGCCCGCCGGCGAGCGCCCGGCCATCGCAGCCGCCGACCTCGTAGAGCACCGGCAGCAGCGTCAGCCCCAGGCCGGTCGCCTGCGCCGCCGCCGCGATCCGGCCGGACATTTCCGCCGGATCGCCATAGGCCGCGCCGCCGGGGCCATGGTGCAGGTAGTGGAACTCAGCCACGGCGGCAAAGCCGGCCTCGGCCATTTCCACCATGGCGAAGGCGGCCACGGCCTGGACATCCTCGGGCGTCAGCCGGTCGAGGAAGCGGTACATCAGCGCGCGCCAGGTCCAGAAACTGTCCTGCCCCTCGGCCCCGCGCCGTTCGGTCAGCCCGGCCATGGCGCGCTGGAAGGTGTGGGAATGCAGGTTCACCGGCGCCGGCAGAAGGCAGCCGACGCGCTCGCCCTGGAACGGGGCGCCGGGGGTGACCGAAGTGATGCGCCCTTCGGCCAGCGTCACCGCCACATCGCGGGCCCAGCCCTGCGGCAACAGCGCCTGCTCTGCCCAGATCACCGCCATCACCGCCCCCTTGACCCGCCATTATGTCTAGTCATATTAGCGATAAGTCCGATCATAAGGCAAGAGCCGATGATTCTCACCAATGTCACCGCGGCAAGGATGCAGGGGGGCTACGGCCTGATCCCCGAGGCTGCCGTGGTGCTGGACGGCGACCGCATCGCCTGGGTCGGCCCGGCGGCCGAGCGCCCGGCGGGTGAGGCGATCGACGGCGGCGGCCGGCTGCTGACCCCGGCGCTGATCGACGCCCATACGCATCTGATCTTTGCCGGCGACCGGGCGGCGGAATTCGAGATGCGGCTGAAGGGCGCCTCCTATGAGGAGATCGCCCGCGCCGGCGGCGGCATCCTGTCCACGGTCGCGGCGACCCGCGCCGCTTCGGAGGACGAGCTGGTGGCGCTCGCCCTGCCCCGGCTCGACGCGCTGCTTGCCGATGGGGTTGGCACGGTGGAGATCAAGTCGGGCTACGGGCTGAGCGTCGATGACGAGCTGAAGCTCCTGCGCGCCGCGCGCCGTCTGGGCGCCCTGCGGCCAGCGACGATCCGCGTGACGCATCTCGCCGCCCATGCCGTGCCGCCCGAGTACCGGGGCCGCGCCGATGCCTATCTCGACGAGGTGGCGATCCCCTCGCTGCGCGCCGCCCATGCCGAGGGGCTGGTCGATGCGGTGGACGCCTTCTGCGAGGGCATCGCCTTTTCGCCTTCGCAGGTCGCGCGGCTTTTCGATGTCGCGGCGGAACTCGGTCTGCCGGTCAAGCTCCATGCCGAGCAGCTTTCCAATCTCGGCGGCGCGGCCCTGGCCGCCAGGCGCGGGGCGCTGTCGGCCGATCATGTGGAATATCTCGACGCGGCGGGCGTCGCGGCCATGGCGGCTTCCGGCACCGTCGCGGGCCTGCTGCCCGGCGCCTTCTACACCCTGCGCGAGACCCAGGTGCCGCCGCTCGCCGCGCTGCGCGCGGCTGGCGTGCCGATGATGGTGGCCACCGACTGGAACCCCGGCTCCTCGCCGCTCGGCGCGCTGACGCTGGCGATGAACATGGCCTGCACCCTGTTCCGCCTGACCCCGGAAGAGGCACTTCTGGGCACCACCGCCCATGCCGCCCGGGCACTGGGCCTCGCCGACCGGGGCGCCATCGCCCCCGGCCTGCGCGCCGACCTCACCCTGTGGGAGGCCCGCCATCCGGCGGAACTGTCCTACCGCATCGGCGGCCAGCGGCCGCATACCCGCATCCTCGGAGGCGCGATTGTCTGAGACGCTCATCCCCGGCGCCACGCCGCTTGCGCAACTGGAACGCCTGTGGCGTTCGGGCGCTGCCGCCTTGCTCGACGCCTCCGCCCGGCCGGCCGTGGAAGCCGCCGCCGCCCGCATCGCCGCCGCTGCCGCCGGCGAGGCCGCCGTCTATGGTGTCAACACCGGCTTCGGCAAGCTTGCCTCGCTCAAGATCGCCCCGCAGGATACGGCAAAGCTTCAGGAAAACCTGATCCTGTCGCATTGCTGCGGCGTGGGAGATCCCATGCCGGAAGATGCCGTCCGGCTGATGATGACGCTCAAGCTTCTCTCGCTCGGGCGCGGCGCCTCGGGCGTGCGATGGGAGATCATCGCGCTGATCGAGGGAATGCTCGCCAAGGGCGTGACCCCGGTGATCCCGGCCCAGGGTTCGGTCGGCGCCTCCGGCGACCTCGCACCGCTCGCCCATATGGCGGCGGTGATGACCGGCCATGGCGAGGCGATCTTCGCAGGTCAGGTGAAGTCCGGCGCGCAGGCCCTTGCCGAAGCGGGGCTTTCTCCTGTCCGCCTCGGCCCCAAGGAAGGGCTTGCCCTGATCAACGGCACCCAGTTCTCCACCGCCTATGCGCTGATCGGCCTGTGGCGCGCCTGGGGCGCAGCGCAGGCGGCGCTCGTCACCTCGGCCATGTCCACCGATGCGATCATGGGCTCCACTGCCCCCCTGCACCCGGCGATCCACGCCCTGCGCGGCCATGCCGGCCAGATCGAGGCGGCGGCGACGATGCGGGCGCTGCTCGACGGCTCGGAAATCCGCGAGAGCCACCGCGAGGGCGACACGCGCGTGCAGGACCCTTACTGCATCCGCTGCCAGCCGCAGGTGACGGGCGCGGCGATGGACATCCTGCGCCAGGCCGCCCGCACGCTGGAGATCGAGGCCAATGCGGCGACCGACAATCCGCTGGTGCTGGAGGACGGCATCGTTTCGGGAGGCAATTTCCATGCCGAGCCGGTGGGTTTCGCCGCCGACATGATCGCGCTCGCCCTGGCCGAGATCGGCGCCATCGCCCAGCGCCGGGTGGCGCTGATGGTCGATCCGACGCTCAGCTTCGACCTGCCGCCGTTCCTGACCCCCAACCCGGGCCTCAACTCCGGCTACATGATCGCCGAGGTCACGACCGCCGCGCTGATGAGCGAGAACAAGCACCTCGCCCATCCGACCGTCACCGATTCGACCCCCACCTCCGCCAATCAGGAGGACCATGTGTCGATGGCCGCCCATGGCGCGCGGCGCCTGAGCCGGATGGCCGACAATCTCGACGCCATCCTCGGCATCGAGGCGCTCTGTGCCGCGCAGGGGATCGAGTTCCGCGCCCCGCTGAAGACCTCTGCCCCCCTGCAACGCGCCGTGGCCCGCTTGCGCGCCGACATCCCGGCACTCGCCGACGACCGCTTCCTCGCCCCCGACCTCGCCGCAGCAACCGTCCTGATCCGCAGCTGCGCGCTGGCGCAGGCCGCCGGCACTGACCTGCCACTTCTTCTGTCCTGAAATATCCCGGGGGTCCGGGGGCAGCGCCCCCGGGACCTCCGCCAGACCGG
>CAZRQN010000052.1:0-19217 GCA_964602115.1 uncultured Rhodobacterales bacterium | reverse complement strand
TGCGCCCGGCCTCGATGCGCTTGGCGATGGCGATCTCGCCCTCGCGCGACAGAAGTTCCACCGATCCCATCTCGCGCAGATACATGCGCACCGGGTCGTCGGTGCGGTCCAGCGTCTCGGTCTGGGTGCCGGCGACGGCGATCTCGCGTGAGGTGGAGGTCTCCACCACCTCGCCGATGACGGGCTCGCCCTCTTCGGGTTCGTCCTCCTCGGTCACCTGGATGCCCATCTCGTTGAGCATCGCCATAACGTCCTCGATCTGGTCCGAGGACACCTGCTCCGGCGGCAGCACCGCGTTGAGCTGGTCATAGGTGATGTAGCCGCGCTCGCGTGCATCGGCGATCATCTTCTTGACCGCCGCCTGGCTCATGTCGAGCGAGGTATCGGCTTCCTGCTCCTCGGGCTTGCCGTCGTCGGAGTCCTTGAGGGCCATGGGCATTCCTTCGCGAGAGAATCGGGCGATTCGGTTCCGGTCATGTAGCGATTCGCGGCGGCGAATCACAGAGTGCGGGGCTCAGGGACGGCGCTTGCGCACCCAGATCTCGCCGTCGATCATCTCCTGCAGCTTGCGGGACATCGCCAGCCGGTCTTCTCCCGACCCTTGCGCCTCGTCCAGCCGCGAACGTTCTGCGGCATTGCGGGCCTCTGCCGCCTGGCGCAGCCGCCAGGTGAGCCCCTCGTCGGCAAGCCCGCCGAGATCCTCCATCCCCTCGGCCACTTCGCGCACCGCCGCGCGGCGGGCGTGCAGCTTGGCCAGACCTTCGGACAGGCAGTGGCGGGCAAGCTCGGCCTCCGAAACATTGCGGACGGGCGGGGCGGAGATCACATGGGGCTGGTTAAGGAGCGATTCAAGCACCGCTCGCGCAGCAGCCGGCAGGTCCCCCGCATCGCGCAGCAACGCATCGCGCAATGTCTCATGGCCGCGCCCGACCAGATCCAGCGTCTCCAGATCCGCCTCGAACTCGCGCACCAGCCCGGGATGCACGCTCAAGGTGGCCAGCAACACCGCCTCAAGCAATTCCTCTTCCATCCGGTCGCTGGGCTGGGCCAGCGCCGAGGCCCGGGCACCCGGCGTCGCCGGCAGGGCCGGGGCGCGGCCGCCCCGGCCGGGTGACCAGGGGATCGGCCGCTGCGGCCAGGCCCGGCGCTCGCCGCCGAACAGGTCCGCCCGCAGCCGCCGCATCTCCTCGCCGTAGTGGCTGCGGATCGACGGATCGGCGATCCGCGCCAGCGCCGCGCGCAGCCGCTTGTCCAGCGCCGCCTTGCGCTCGGGGCTGTCGAAGACCTGCCCCTCGGTCTCGCGCTGCCACAGAAGCCGCACCATCGGCTGGGCAGCCTCCAGCACCTTCTGCATCGCCGGCGCGCCCTCGGCACGGATCAGGTCGTCGGGATCCTTGCCGCCGGGAAGCAGCGCAAAGCGCAGGCCCTGCCCCGCCTCCAGCATCGGCAGGGCCAGATCGACCAGCCGCAGCGCCGCCCGGATGCCCGCCGCATCGCCGTCCAGCGCGATCACCGGCTCGGGCGACAGCTTCCACATCAGGCGGAGCTGATCCTCGGTCACGGCGGTGCCCAGCGGTGCCACCGCCCCGGCAAAGCCGGCATCGCACAGCGCGATCACATCCATATAGCCCTCGGCCACCACCAAGGTCTTGCCCTTGCCGGTCGCCTCCCGTGCCGGGCCGAGGTTGAACAGCATCCGCCCCTTGTCGAACAGCGGCGTCTCCGGCCCGTTGAGATACTTCGCGCGGGCATTCGGATCGAGCGCCCGGCCGCCGAAGGAAATCGCCCGGCCGCGTCCGTCGCGGATCGGGAACATGATCCGTCCCCGGAAGCGGTCATAGGCCGGGCCGCCATCATCGGGCCGGATGACCAGCCCGCAATCCACCAAGGCATCGAGCGGAATGCCCTTGGTGGTCAGCGCTTGGGTCAGCGCCGTACGTCCCTCCGGCGCATAACCGATCTCCCAGCGCTCAAGGCTTGCCTCGCTCAGCCGGCGTTTGGCGAGATATTCGCGCGCTGCCGCCGCCGCCCCGGTCCGCAGGTTCAGGCGGTAGAACTTCACCGCCTCCTCCATCACCTCCACCAGCGTCCTTGCGCGGTCGGCCCGCTCGGCCGCCTGCGGGTCGCGGGCCGGCATCGCCATCCCGGCCTCGCGGGCCAGCAATTCCACCGCCTCCATGAAGCCGAGGTTCTCGGTCTCCTTGACGAAGGTCAGCGCGTCGCCCTTCGCGTGGCAACCGAAGCAATAGTAATAGCCCTTGCGGTCATCGACATGGAACGACGCCGACTTTTCCTGATGGAAGGGGCACGGCGCCCACCAGTCGCCCCGTGCCTGGTTCGACTTGCGCAGATCCCAGATCACCTTGCGGCCGACCACGGAGACAAGGCTCACGCGGGACCGCAATTCATCGAGAAAGCCCTGCGGCAGCGACATCCCACTCCACCTTGAAGGCCAGCGCGGGGCGATTCCCCCCAAGGGCGCCCGACCTTGCATATGTGGCACGGGATGCGGCGATTTCCACCCCTCCCGTGGCCGGCGCACGGTCGGTTAAACAATTAACCTTCCCTATCCAACCCTTAACGAATCAGATTAACTCACTGATTCTACATGACTAAAAAAGTGTCCCACCGTGTGACGCTCAGCCGAGGAGCCGCCGCGCCACCCGCTCGAACACCCGCGCTCCGATCGGGATCAGGGCGTCGGGGAAGTCATAGTCGGGGGCGTGAAGCCGGGGATGGTCCAGCCCCGAACCCAGCCCGAACATAGCGCTGCGGGCCACCGAACCGAACCGCCCGAAATCCTCCGAAGCCCGCATCGGCAGGCCCCCGGGATGGCAGGCCATCCCCTCCTCCTCCAGCGCCGCAGCAAGATGCGCCGTGGCCTCGGGGTGGTTGGTGCAGGCGGCGAAGACATCGTGCCGGGTAAGGCTCACCGCCAGATCCCGCGCCTCGGCCCGCACCAGAGCCTCGGCCCCGTCCAGCAGGGCCGCCATCCCCTCATCGGTCAGCGTCCGCAGCGTCGCCCAGACCTCAGCCTCACCGGGGGTGATCCCGAAGGCGGGCTCGCCGAGCCTTGCATGGGTGACGGTAACGAGGCGGAAGCCCTCGTCCAGCGGACCATCCGCGCCGAGCCCGATCAGCCCCGGGATCAGCCGGGCCATCGCCCTGGCGGGAGAACGGGCGGCAGACGGCTCGGCCGCATGCGAGGTCCGGCCGGCGAGACGAATCCGCAGGCCGAGCGAAGCGCAGTTCATCGGCCCGGGCTTCAGCCAGACCTCACCCAGAGCGGCCCCCGGCAAGTTGTGGAGCGCGAAGGCCCAGTCGGGCCGCAGGTCGGCAAAGCGCGGATCGGCGATCACCGCCGCCGCACCCGACCCGTCCTCCTCCGCCGGCTGGGCGAGGAAGATGACGCGGCCCTTGGACGGGGGGCGGACGGCCAGCGCATGGGCGGTGGCGAGCAGGATCGTCAGATGCCCGTCATGCCCGCAGAGATGCCCGAACCCGGGGCGCTGCGAGGCCCAGGGCATGGTGCCGGTCTCGGCGATGGGCAGCGCGTCAAGCTCGGCCCGCAGCATGACCGCAGGCCCCGCCACCCCGGTCTCCAGCACCGCCGCCACCCCATGGCCACCGAGCCCAAGCATGAGCGAAAGGCCCAGCGGCAGCGCCGCGACAAAGGCGGCTGCGGTTTCGGCCTCCTGCCCCGAAAGCTCCGGCCGGCGGTGCAGCGCGCGGCGGAAATCGGTCAGGGCCGCAAGGTCCATCAGCCCCGCGCCGCCACCTGCGCCCGGGCGTCGAGCGCGGTGAGCGCCGCCTCCACCTCGTGCCAGGCGGTGCGGGCCATCGAGCGGAAGACGAGAAAGACGAAGCCCCCGGCCTCGCGCCACAGCACCATCTGCATGTGGTTCAACGGCGCCCGCGCCGCCGCGCCCTCGGCCATCGCCCGCAGGTTCAGGGGCGTGAAGCGCATCAGGGCATCGGCCGCAAGCGGACCGGACAGGCGGAAGGCGGCCCAGCCGTCAGTCTGGTCGATGGCCGGGACATCGCCGGTCTCCGGCGCCGGCACGCCGATCAGGAAGGCCTGATCCCGGCCCGCCCAGACGATCCGCGCGGCGCCGGAAACGGCGGTCCGGTTGGGCTCCGGAAAGGCAAGGCCCAGTGGGCCCAGCGCCTCGGCAACGGCCTTGCCCTGCCCCGGCATCATCGCCAGCGCGGTGATCGGACCGGGATCGAAGAGCGCCAGCGTGGTGCCGCCGACGGTCAGCGGCGCCACGCGCAAGGCGGGGGAGGCGATGAGGTCAGGCACGGAGTTTCGCTCCCTCCGGGTCATGGAACACCGGGTCATGGACGGTGCAGGGCACGTCCAGCTTCCGCAGGTGATCGACAAGGCGCACCGTCTCGCCGTGGCGGGCGCGGCCGTTCTTCAGGAAGGCCATGCCCAGCCAGCCGCCAAGGGTGGGCGAATGGCCGACCGAGGTGACATAGCCCTGGCCGGTCTCGCGATGCACCCTTTCGCCCTGGGTGAACAGATGGGCGCCGGCGCTGATCTGGGTGGCGCCCACCGGGCGCAGGCCGACAAGCTGCTCGCGCTCGTCCGAGACCAGCACCGGGCGGGCGGCGGCGGCCTTGCCGATGCAGTCCTTCTTGGCGCTCACCATCTTCGCCATGCCGATATCGAAGGCGGTGGTGCGGCCATGGATCTCGGCATGGGTGATGAACCCCTTCTCGATCCGAAGGACGTTCAGCGCCTCCATCCCATAGGCGCCGCCGCCCATGGTCTCCGCCCGCGCCAGAAGGTCGCGGAACAGCGCCTCGCCATAGCGGGTGGGCACGGCGATCTCGTAACCCTGCTCGCCGGAGAAGGAGATGCGGAACAGGCGGGCGCTGACGCCCTGCACGGAGACGGGCGCGCAACCCATGAAGGGCAGGTCGGGCAGGTCGAGCAACGTGGAAAGCAATTCCCGCGCGCGGGGACCGGCAATGGCGAACTGCGACCAGCTTTCGGTGACGGAAAGGAAGCGCAGCTTGGCCTCGGGCATGAAGGCCTGATGGACGAAATCGAGATGGCGCATCACCTGCCCGGCGCCGGCGGTGGTGGTGGTCATCACCCAGCGGTCCTCGGACAGGCGCGCGGTGGTGCCGTCGTCCATGACGAAGCCGTCCTCGCGCAGCATCAGGCCATAGCGGCTGCGGCCCACGGGAAGTGTCGAGAAGGTATTTGTATAGACGAAGTCGAGAAACCGTCCCACGTCGGGTCCGACAAGTTCGATTTTTCCAAGGGTGGAGACATCGGTGATCCCGACCGAGGCGCGCACCATGCGCACCTCGCGGTCGCAGGCCTGCTGCCAGGTGGTTTCCCCGGCCTTGGGGAAATAGCTCGGGCGATACCACAGCCCGGCCTCCACCATCGGCGCGCCCCGGTCGCGGCTGGCCTGGTCGGAGGTGAGGAAGCGCTGGGGCGCAAAGCCCTCCGCCCGGCCCCCGGCGCCGAGCGCGGCGATGGAGACCGGGGTGAAGGGCGGGCGGAACGTGGTGGTGCCGGTCTCCGGGATGCTTCGCCCGGTGGCGTCGGCCAGCACGGCAAGCGCGGCGACGTTGGAGTTCTTGCCCTGATCGGGCGCCATGCCCTGCGTCGTGTAGCGCTTCATCAGCTCCACCGAGGCATAGCCCTCTTGCGCGGCGAGGCGCACGTCCTTGTTGGTCACGTCATTGGCGAAGTCGAGCCAGGCGCGGCCCTTGCCGGCAACCTGCCAGAGCGCGGCGGGCTCAAAGGGCGCATCCTCGGCCTGCGGCAGGTCGGGCCGGGCGGCCGTGCGGCCGAGATCGCCACAGGCCTCGGCCGCCGCCTGGATCCCCTCGCGCAGGGCACCATGGGTGGAGAACGTGCCTTTGGCCGCACCCGCGACGGTGAGGCCGGGCACGGCACCGTCCCTGGGCACGAAGGCGGCGATGTCCTCGCGCCAGACCGGCCGGGTGTTGAGGTGGCAGGTCAGATGCAGCGTCGGGTTCCAGCCGCCGGACAGGGCCAGGCAATCGGCCTCGATCCGGTGGATGCCGGCGGCATCGGTGACTTCGATCTCGCGCAGGCCGAGGCGGCCCTTCGTGCCGGTGACGCCGGCGCCCTTGTAGAGGGGCACGCCCTCTTCGGCCGGGGCATCGGGGCGCGGGTCGATCAGGGCGGCGATCTCCACCCCCGCCGCGCGCAGGTCGCGGATGGTGGCGCGGGCGGCGTCGGTGCCGGCGAAGAGCGCGACCTTGCGCCCCGGGACCACGCCCCAGCGGTGGAGGTAGCTGCGCACCGCCGAGGCCAGCATCACCCCCGGCCGGTCGTTGCCCGGATGGGCGATCGGGCGCTCCAGGGCGCCTGCGGCGAGGATCGCCCTCTGCGCCTGGATGCGCCAGAAGCACTCGCGCGGCAGGCCGGCACGCGGGGCGATGTGCAGGCCGACCCGCTCCAGCGCGCCATAGCTGCCATGGTCATAGGCGCCGGTGACGGTGGTGCGCGGCATCAGCCGCACGTTGGGCATGGAGGCCAGTTCCGCCACGGTCGCGGCGGCCCAGTCGGCACCCTGCTGGCCGCCGATCTCGATGCGTTCGGACAGAAGCCGCCCGCCCATCCGGTCACTGTCCTCGGCGAGGATGACGTCGAGCCCGGCACGGCCAGCCGTCAGCGCCGCCATCAGCCCGGCGGGGCCGGCACCGATGACAAGAAGGTCGCAATAGGCGAAGGCCTTCTCGTAGGGCGCCTCGTCATGCCTGCCCGACAGGCGGCCGAGCCCGGCGGCGCGGCGGATCGCGGGTTCATAGACCCGCTCCCAGAAGGCGCGGGGCCACATGAAGGTCTTGTAGTAGAAGCCTGCGGACAGGAACGGCGAGAGGAGGTCGTTGACCTCCATCACGTCCCAGTTCAGCGACGGCCAACGGTTCTGGCTGCGGGCGTCGAGGCCTTCGTAGAGTTCCTGGACGGTGGCCCGGGTGTTCGGCGTCTGCTGCCCGTCCTCGTGGATTTCCACCAGCGCGTTCGGCTCCTCCGGCCCCGCCGTCAGCACCCCGCGCGGGCGGTGGTATTTGAAGGAGCGGCCGAAGAGCCTCACGCCATTGGCGAGAAGGGCCGAGGCCAGCGTGTCGCCGTGGCAGCCCTGATACGCCCGCCCGTCGAAGCGGAAACCGACCGGGCGGGACCGGTCGATCAGCCCCCTGCCCTCAAGCCGCATCGGTGGCCCCCTTTGCAACAAGCGCCGTGGCCAGCACCTCATGCGTCACGGTGTTGCGGGTGACGCGCAACCACTGGGCGCAGCCGGTCTCGTGATACCACAGGTCCTCGGTCACGCCCGCCGGGTTGTCGCGCAGGTGGATGTAGCTTTCCCAATCCTCCGGCGCCGCATCGGCGGCGGGGCGGTTCAGCCAGTCGGCGGCGCCGTAGTAATAGAACTCGCGCCGGTCGCGGGGGCCGCAGAGGGGGCAGGTCAGGCGCATATCAGGTCCTCAGTCGAGATCGCAGACCGCGTTGTCCACGCGGTCGAGAACGAAGGTGGTCAATTGGCCCGGACCTTCGGTGATGTCGGTGAAGCCGCCACAGTCTTGGCCCTGCCCCACCGGCAGTGACTCGGTGCCTATGGTCAGCGTCTTGCCGTCGTTGCCGGTCACGGTGAATCCCGTATCTTCGGCTGCGCCCATGCACTCGCTGCCGCAGGTCATCCAGTTGCCCGGGCAAAGGAGCATCGCATACATCTCTTGACCGCCGAAACCGTTCGGAAAGCCATCCCCGGGAGCGCTTTCGCGCGTTACATGCCCTTGCTCGGCCAAGTCCACTACGAGGAGCGCGACCATCACAGACCAAGGCGGGGCCGGCGCCACTTCGTCACTGTCGGCGCGGACAAAGTGCAGGCGCATCGAGGCGACGACTTGCTCCGGGTGGGCGGCAAGGTGGGTCGCGTCGTAGATCCGCGAATAGCATCCGGGGTCCGGAATGGATGCCGCCGGATCGAGCAGCACATCGCCCGTCACGTCGGCCACGGCCGCCGACGGGAGCAGAAGGAGAGGAACCAACCAGCGCATCAATGCAGATTATGCTGCGACCCCGTCCCTTCCTCATCGATCACCGCACCCGTACGGAAGCGGTCGAGGCGGAAGCGGGCGGCGACGGGGTGGGGGTCGTTGGTGGCCATGAGGTGCGCCATGCACCAGCCGGAGGCGGGCACGGCCTTGAAGCCGCCGTAGTTCCAGCCGCAGTCGAGGTAGAGGCCCTCGGTCGGCGTGCGGTCGATGATCGGCGAGCCGTCGGGCGACATGTCCATGATCCCGCCCCAGGAACGCAGCACCTTGGCCCGGCCGATCATCGGCATCAGTGTCATCCCCGCCTCCATCACATGCTCCACCATCGGCAGGTTCCCCCGCGCGGCGTAGGAGGCGTAGAAGTCGAGGTCGCCGCCGAAGACGAGGCCGCCCTTGTCGGACTGGCTGATATAGAAATGGCCCATGCCAAAGCTGATGACATGGTCGATGCAGGGCTTCAGCCCCTCGGTCACGAAAGCCTGGAGGATGTGGCTCTCGATCGGCAGGCGCATCCCTGCCATGGCGGCGACTTGGCTGGAGCGGCCGGCGACGATGATGCCGACCTTGCCCGCCTTGATCGGGCCGCGCGTGGTCTGCACGCCGGTCACGCGGCCGTTCTCGATGTCGATCCCGGTGACCTCGCAGTTCTGGATCAGGTCCACGCCGCGCTGGTCGGCGCCCCGCGCATAGCTCCAGGCCACCGCATCGTGCCGGGCCGAGCCGCCGCGCGCATGGAGAAGCCCGCCGTAGATCGGAAAGCGGGTCTGCTCGAAATCGAGATAGGGCAGCAGTTCCCGCACGCCCTCGCGGTCCAGCAGCACCGCGTCGTCGCCCTGGTTGACCATGGCATTGCCTCGGCGGACGAAGGCATCGCGCTGGCCGTCGGAGTGGAACAGGTTGATGAGCCCACGCTGCGAATGCATCACGTTGTAGTTCAGATCGCGCTCCAGCCCTTCCCAGAGCTTCAGCGAATGCGAGTAGAACTCCGAGTTCCCCGGCAGGAAGTAGTTGGCGCGCACGATGGTGGTGTTGCGGCCGATGTTGCCCTGGCCGAGCACACCCTTCTCCAGCACCGCGACATTGGTGATGCCGTGGTTCTTCGCCAGGTAATAGGCGGTGGAGAGCCCGTGCCCGCCGCCGCCGATGATGATGACGTCATAGGCGGGCTTCGGCGCCGGATCGCGCCAGGCGGGGCGCCAGCCGGAATTGCCCCTCAGGGCCTGGGCGAAGACGGAAAGAGCGGAATAGCGCATCGGGAAGCCTCGGCACCGGCCGGATGAGTGTCCCGCGCCGGGGCCACATATGCAACAGGCGACCTTTGGGCCCTGCCCCGGTTGCGACACCATGCGTCGCTCCCGGCCCATGCACGCGGCGAAACAAACGCCGCCTCGCAGCCGTATCGCCTGAAAACGATGGAGATCGCCATGCGCCGCCGCCACCTGCTTCTCTCGGCCCTCGGATTCAGCCTTGTCCCGTACGGCCGTGCGCGGGCGGGCTATGACGTGGAGATGAGCGAGGAGGAATGGCGTGCGCGCCTTTCGCCGGCGCGCTACGCGGTGCTTCGACAGGGCGCAACCGAGCGTGCCTTCACCAACAGCCTGAAAGGCGAAAGCTCCCCGCTGCTCAAGGAAGCGCGCAAGGGTACCTATCTCTGCGCCGGCTGCGACAATCCGGTCTATGCCTCCGAAACCAAATTCGACAGCGGCACCGGCTGGCCGAGTTTCTGGGATGCCCTGCCCGGACGCGTCGGCACGCGCCCGGATCCGGGGATCCTCGGCGACCGGACGGAACTGCATTGCAACCGCTGCGGCGGACACCTGGGCCATGTGTTCGATGACGGCCCGGCGCCGACCGGCAAGCGCCATTGCATCAACGGTCTGGCGCTGAATTTTGCTCCTGCCTGAGGTCGGTTCCTGGGTTTCGCAACTGTCCGGCAACACCCTCCCGGGTGATTCGCCCCCATTCAGCTTGTCCCCAGCAGGTTGTGGATAACTCTTCCGCCGGCTGAGCCGCCGTTCGCATCCCGACAACAGCGCCGCCTGCCGCCGGTCCATCGTTTCGCGTTGCGTCGATTTCGCCTTGCCCGGCAGGCGTTCCGCCACATTTCTGCCGCAAGACGCGCCCTTTCTTTTTCGT
Organism: uncultured Rhodobacterales bacterium; assembly: GCA_964602115.1. Lineage (GTDB taxonomy): Bacteria > Pseudomonadota > Alphaproteobacteria > Rhodobacterales > Rhodobacteraceae > JANOGU01. Next base: position 9,029 of record CAZRQN010000052.1, on the reverse strand, counting down.
TGGGTCCGCGTGTCCTGAAGTTCGAAACGCGGATCTGGTTGGGCCCGCACCGTGCCGGGCTGTGTTTAGGAACGATTGCGATGTGCCGACACCCCGACTCGATCCGCGACGGATACGTCTCACGCTTGCGCAACGTCGCCATCCGACCACTCCGCCGCTTCGCCCGAGACGAGGACGGATCGCTGATCTTCTTCGGCCTCGTCCTGTTCGTGCTGATGATCATGATGGGTGGTCTGGCCGTTGACCTGATGCGCTACGAACAGCGCCGCACCGCGCTCCAGCAGACCATCGACCGCTCGGTCCTCGCGGCCGCCAGCCTGACCCAGGACCTCGACCCCGAGGCCGTCGTGAACGACTACTTCGACAAGGCCGGCCTTCTGCAGTACCTCGCGGATGTGCGCGTGACGCAGGGCCTGAACTTCCGGATCGTCGAGGCCGAGGCGCATGCCGACCTTGACCCGTTTTTCACTCATATGGTCGGGATCGACGAATTCGACGTTCCCGCCGCCTCGGCCGCCGAACAGCGCATCACCAATGTCGAGATCATGCTGGTCCTCGATGTCTCGGGCTCGATGAACGAGGCTTCCGCCGGTTCGACCAAGATCGCCAACCTGCGCATCGCGGCGAAGAACTTCGTTGACAAGGTGAAGGCCAACGACACCGAGAACCGCATTTCCATCGGCATCGTCCCCTACAACGCGCAGGTGAACCTCGGGCCGGTGCTGCGCGCCAAGTACAACGCCACCAACCTGCACGGCGTGGCCAATGTCGATTGCCTCGACCTGCCGCAAACGGTTTTCGACACGGTCGGCATTTCGCGCACGACGCCCTATCCGATGTTCGCCTTCGCCGACACCTCGCAGGGGACGAACACAGCCAACAGCTACACGAGCTGGAATGACACCAGCGGCAACGGCGGCCGGATGAGCACCTCCGCACCCTATTGCCGCAGCACGACCGCAAACATCGTGCGCTTGCCGCAGACCGATCCGGCCGTCGTCAAAGGCTATATCAGCGGGCTGAGCGCAGCGGGCAACACCTCGATCACGCTGGGCATGAAATGGGGCGTGGCCCTGATCGAGCCCGGGGCGCAGGGCCTCTATTCGGAGATGATCGCGGCCGGCCAGATGCCTTCGGGCCTGGCCGGGCGGCCCTTTGAATGGGCGGACAAGGATTCGATGAAAGTGATCGTGGTCATGACCGACGGCGATCATGTCGAGCACACCCGCATTGTCGATCCCTACCGTACCGGCACCTCGCCCATCTACCGCTCCGCCGGCGACGGCAACTATTCCATCCGCCATACGGCGAACCGCCCCGCGATTGCGGGGACCAACGAATACTGGGTCCCCCATCTCGGCACCTGGCGGTCCACGCCATGGAACTCGGGCGCCGGGGTGAACCAGCTCAACTGGCAGGACGTCTGGGCGAACCAGCGCGTGACCTGGGTGGCCTGGCAACTCTACGGCCGCGCCTTGGGCACAACCACCACGACCCGCTCCACCTGGTACAACGACACGCTGAACGCGATGCGCAAGACCTGGTCCACCGAAGCGGCGATGGACGCCAGCATGCAGACCTCCTGCACCCAGGCCAAGAACAACGGCGTCCTGATCTATGGCATCGCCTTCGAAGCTCCGCCGATCGGCGCCTCGCAGATCCGTGCCTGCTCCTCGTCTGACAACTACTACTTCGTCGCCAACGGCAGCTCGATCAACTCCGCCTTCAACGCCATCGCCACCAACATCAGCCAGCTGAGACTGACCCAATGACACGCGGTGGTTTGTTGACGAGTGCCCGGCGCGTGTTGCGCCGCTTGTGGCGGGAAGAGGACGGGAACGGCACTTTCGAACTGGTGCTGATCCTCCCGCTCCTGCTCACCATCTTCATGGCGGCGCTGGAATCGGGCTATCTGATGACGCGGCAGATCCTGCTTGACCGCGCCACCGATCAGGTGGTCCGCGAGATCCGTCTCGGCCAGCTGGTGAGCGCCACCGTTCCGGAACTCAAGAAGGAGATCTGCGACCGCAGCGTGATCCTGATGAACTGCGAACGGGACCTGTCGATCAACCTCCAGCGGGTTTCCAAGACGACCTGGGGCCTTCCGACCGGCCGGATCCCCTGCGTCGATCGGGTGGAGGAAGTGGACCCTTCGCTGATCGTGAACCCTGGCGCACCTTCGGACGTGATGCTGTTCCGGGTCTGCATCGTCCAGGACGCGCTCTTCCCGGGCGCCGGGCTGGGCCTTGGCCTCGTGGCGGACGGCGACGACGGCTATGCGCTGGTCGCCGTCTCGGCCTTTGTGGACGAACCGTGAGGATGCGCCGCATGTCACCTGTCACCCAGCGCCTGCGCCGCTTCCTGAAGACCGAGGAGGACGGCTCGTTCATCGTCGAGGCGGTTCTGGTCCTGCCGCTTCTTCTCTGGGCCTATCTCGGCCTGTTCACCTACTGGGACGCCTACCGGGCGATGACGCTCAGCCAGAAGGCCGGCTATACCGTTTCGGACATGATCTCGCGCGAGCAGACGCCGGTGAACGCCGCCTATTTTGCCGGAATGAAACAAACGCTCGACTACATGCTCTTCCGCGAATTCCCGTCCCGGATGCGGGTGTCGAGCGTCGTCTATGAACTCGACACCGATCTGATGAGCATCGAGTGGTCGCATTCGACCGCGCCTTCGGCGGTGGCGCCGCTCACCAACGAGACGCTGCAGGGCCTGGCCTCGCATATCCCGGAGATGAGCGACGGCGACACCGTGATCCTTCTGGAAACCTGGGTCGATTTCGAGCCTGCACTCAATATCGGGCTGGCGAACACCACGTTCCAGGAATTCATCGTCACCCGGCCGCGCTTCGCGCCGCGCATCGTGATGCAGTAGCGCCCGGTCTGGACGGGTCGGGCGGCGGCGGGTAGCTTCCGCCAATGCCTTCGCGTCCTGCGCTCGCCCTTTGCCTTGCCCTTGCGGCCTGCGCGACCTTTCCGGAGGTTGACGCGGCGGAGCGGCAGCTTTCCGACCTTCCTCCGCCGGACCTGCTGCCCACCGATGCGCTGGCGGCGCTGATCGATGCGCCGCAGCGCGCAGAATCGGCTGCGGCTGCGCTCTCTGGCCGGGTGGCGCGCCTGAAGGCGCGGGCTGCACGATTGCGCGCAATGCCCTCCGCCTGATCGTCCGGCGCGTTGCGGCGGCAAGGCCGATAGGGTAGCGACAGGCCCGGATCGCGAAGGAGTGCCCGCGCATGACTGCCCCCCTGCGACTTGGCCTGGCCGGGCTCGGTACCGTTGGCATCGGCGTGGTGAAGATCGTGCAGGCGCATCGCGACCTGATCGCTGCCCGTGCCGGACGTCCGGTCGAAATTGTCGCGGTCTCGGCGCGCGACCCCAAGCGCAACCGGGATGCGGATCTTTCGGGCTATGTCTGGGAGGCCGATCCCGTCGCCCTGGCGCGCCGTGAAGACATCGACGTCTTCGTCGAGGTGATGGGCGGACACGACGGCCCGGCGAAAGCGGCCACCGAAGCCGCCATCGCCGCCGGCAAGGATGTGGTGACCGCCAACAAGGCGCTTCTCGCCCATCACGGCCAGGCGCTGGCCCTGACCGCCGAGGCTTCGGGACGGGTGATCCGCTTCGAGGCCGCCGTTGCCGGCGGCATCCCGGTCATCAAGGCCCTGACCGAGGGGCTGGCCGCCAATACGATCCGCCGGGTGATGGGGGTGATGAACGGCACCTGCAACTACATCCTCACCCGGATGCAGTCCGCCGGCCTGCCCTATGACACGGTTTTCGAAGAGGCCCGCCAGCTCGGCTATCTTGAAGCCGATCCGAACCTCGATGTCGGCGGGATCGACGCCGGCCACAAGCTCTCGCTCCTCGCGGCCATCGCCTTCGGCACCGAAGTGTCCTTCGACAAGGTCGAACTGGAGGGGATCGGGGCCATCTCGATCGACGATATCCGCCGGGCGGAGGACATGGGCTTCCGCATCAAGCTCCTCGGCGTGGCGCAGATGACGGGGCGTGGGCTCGAACAGCGCATGTCGCCCTGTCTGGTGCCCGCCGACAGTCCGCTCGGCCAGTTGCAGGGCGGCACCAACATGGTGGTGCTGGAGGGCGACAGCGTCGGCCAGATCGTGCTGCGCGGCCCCGGCGCCGGTCAGGGGCCGACCGCTTCGGCGGTAATGGCCGATGTCATCGACATCGCCCGAGGCCTTCGCCTGCCGACCTTCGGCATTCCGGCTGCCCGTCTGGCCAAGCCCGTGGCCGCCGCCGTCGCTTCTGCCGCGCCCTGGTATCTGCGGATGACGCTGGTGGACCGTCCCGGCGCGCTGGCCAAGATCGCCACCGCGCTGGGCGAAGCCGGGGTCTCCATCGACCGCATGCGCCAGTACGGCCACCAGGGCGCCGAGGCGCCTGTTTTGATCGTCACCCACAAGGCCACCCGCGACGACATTGCCCATGCCATGGGCCTGTTTGCCGCCACCGGCGTACTGGTGGGCAGCCCGGTGGCCCTGCGGATCGAGGAAGTCTGACATCGGTGCTGAGCCACGTCACCATCGGCAGCGCCGACTTCGACCGTGACCTGGCCTTCTGGCAGCCGTTGATGGTTCGGCTTGGCTGGAGGCAGCGCTTCATCGACCGCAGCCGCCCCTGGGCTGGGTGGGAGCCGCAGGACGGCGGCAGGCCGCTCTTCATCCTCGCCCGGCCATGGGACGGCGGCCAGGCCGCCCCGGGCAACGGAACGATGATCGCGCTTCTGGGGCCCGACCGCTCCAGCATCGACACCGTCCATGCCCTGGCTCTGGCCGCCGGGGCGCAGGATGAGGGCGCTCCCGGGCTGCGACCGCAATACCATTCCGACTACTACGGCGCCTACTTTCGCGACCTCTCCGGCAACAAGATCGCGCTCGCCTGCCACGCCGCCGCCTGAGGGGGGCAAAGGACAGTTGCCCCGCCCCCGTGCCGCAGGCTAAGCCGGACCCGACCCCCCGCCACGAGGTAAGCCCGAATGACCGAAGCCGCCAAGTTCCAGGACCGCCTGCTTTCCCTTGGCCTCGCCCGCGTCTCCGAAGCTGCGGCACTGGCCTCCGCCCGGCTGATCGGGCGCGGGGACGAGAAGGCGGCCGACCAGGCGGCGGTCAACGCCATGCGCGATCAGCTCAACCTTCTCGACATCGACGGAACCGTGGTGATCGGCGAGGGCGAGCGCGACGAGGCGCCCATGCTCTACATCGGCGAGAAAGTCGGCTCCGGAAACGGCCCGGCGGTGGACATCGCGCTTGATCCGCTCGAAGGAACGACCCTGACCGCCAAGGACATGCCGAACGCGCTCACCGTCATCGCCATGGCGCCGGCGGGGACCCTGCTGCACGCGCCCGATGTCTATATGGACAAGCTCGCCATCGGCCCCGGCTTCAAGCCCGGCACGGTGACGATGACCATGAGCCCCTCCGAGCGGGTTTCCGCACTCGCGGCCGCCAAGGGCTGCTCGACCGAGGACATCATGGTCTGCGTCCTCGAACGCCCCCGCCACGAGGGGCTGATCGAAGAGATCCGCTCCACCGGCGCCTCGATCCGGCTGATCACCGACGGCGACGTGGCGGGCGTGATGCATTGCGCCGAGCCGGAGAAGACCGGCATCGACATGTACATGGGCTCCGGCGGCGCGCCGGAGGGGGTGCTGGCGGCGGCGGCGATGAAATGCCTGGGCGGTCAGTTCTTCGGCAAGCTGCTGTTTCGCAACGACGAGGAGCGCGGCCGGGCCCGCAAGGCCGGGATCGTCAATTTCGACCGCGTCTATACGCGGGACGATCTGGTGCGGGCCGATGTGATCTTCGCCGCGACCGGCGTCACCAATGGCTCGATGCTGCGCGGCATCAGGCGCGAGCCGGGCTGGGTGACGCTGGAGACGCTGCTGATGCGCTCCAAGACCGGGACCATCCGCCGCATCGAATACCGGACGCCGGTGCGGTGATCGGCAAATTCCTTGAACCAAGGAATTTGCAAATTCCTTTCTGCAAGAAATTTGCCGGGCGCCTGCAATGACCGCGCGCGCCTTTCTCGGCGTTGAGACCTCGCTGAGCGGGCGGCGCTGGACCGGGCCTGACGGGGAGACCGAGCGCCGCGCCGAAGCCATTGCCCAGTCTGCCGGCCAGCCGTTGGCGGTGGCCCGGGTGCTGGCCCGCCAGCAGGTTTCGCCCGGGGACGCCGCCGCCTATCTCGCCCCCCGTCTGCGCGACCTGCTGCCCGATCCTGCCAGCCTGCGCGACATGGCCAAGGCGGCAGGACGTCTGCGGGCCGCAGTCGCCGGGCGCCAGCGGATCGCCATCTTCGCCGACTATGACGTCGATGGCGGCGCTTCGGCCGCGCTGCTGATCTCCTGGCTGCGGGGGCTGGGCCTGACCGCCACGCTCTACATCCCCGACCGGATCGACGAGGGCTATGGCCCCAACGTCCCGGCGATGCAGGCCCTGGCGGGAGCGCATGACCTGATCCTCTGCGTCGATTGCGGCACGCTCAGCCATGAGGCGATCGCCGCTGCGCGGGGCTGCGACGTGGTGATCCTCGACCACCATCTCGGGGGCGAGACCCTGCCGCCGGCGCTGGCCTGCGTGAACCCCAACCGTCAGGACGAGGACGGCACGCTCGGCCATCTCTGCGCTGCGGGCGTGGTGTTTCTCCTCTTGGTCGAGACCAACCGGCAGATGCGTGCCATGGGCCAGCCGGCACCCGATCTGATGGAGCTTCTTGACCTCGTGGCGCTGGCGACGGTGGCCGATGTCGCGCCGCTGACCGGCGTCAACCGGGCGCTGGTGCGGCAGGGCCTCGCGGTCATGGCCCGGCGCGGGCGCCCCGGGCTTGCGGCGCTCGCCGATGCGGCACGGATGACCCGGGCGCCGGATGCCTATGCGCTCGGCTATCTCATCGGCCCGCGCGTCAATGCCGGCGGCCGGATCGGGCAGGCCGATCTCGGGGCCCGCTGCCTTTCCACCGATGATCCGGCCGAGGCCGCCGCGCTGGCCGCCCGTCTGGACGCGCTGAACGAGGAGCGGCGCGGCATCGAGGCCGCCGTCCGCGCCGGTGCCGAGGATCAGGCGCGGGCGCGGGGGGTCGAGGGTCCGCTGGTCTGGGCGGCGGGCGAGGGCTGGCACCCCGGCGTCGTCGGCATCGTCGCGGCCCGGCTGAAGGAGGCGTTCCACCGCCCCGCCGTGGTGATCGGCGTCGAGGGTGGCATCGGCAAGGGCTCGGCCCGCTCGGTCGCCGGCGTGGATATGGGCTCGGCGGTGCAGCGGCTGGCCGACGAGGGACTGCTGGTCAAGGGCGGCGGGCATCGGATGGCCGCCGGGCTGACCGTGGCAGCCGGGCAGATCGAGGCGGCGATGGCGCGGCTCTCGGACCTGCTGGCGCGGCAGGGCGCGGGATCGGCGGGCGCGGAGGAGCTGCGTCTCGACGGCCTGCTCGCTCCCCCGGCCGCTACGGCGGAGCTTTTCGCCGCGCTGGAGGCCGCCGGCCCCTTCGGCCAGGGCGCACCCGCCCCGCGCTTCGCCTTCGCCGAAATGTCGGTCCAGTCCCGTCCGGTCGGTGAGCGTCACCTGAAATTCACCGCCAAGGCGCCCGACGGAACGCGGATCGAGGGCATCGCCTTCGGGGCCGCCGATGGCCCGCTCTCCGCCCTTGCCGGCGGCGGGCGTTTCCACCTCGCCGGCCGGCTGGAGCGCAACGACTGGGGCGGCCGCCTGCGGATCGAGCTCCGCCTCGACGATGCCGCCCCGGCGTGAGGGTTACTTCTTCACCTTCTTCATGTCCGTTTCGAGGGTGGACACACGCTGGGTCAGCTTCTTGACCTGGCCTTCGAGGTCTCCGCAGAGCTTCTGAAGGTCACCCACTTCGGTGTTGTACATCTTCAGGAATTCGTTGAGCTGATCGATCAGCGACTGCCGCTTTTCGGCAACCTCCTTGAAGCTCTTGCTGTTGGCTTCCGCCGCTGCGGCACCGGCCTTGGTCAGGGCGGCCACCTGGGCCTCAAGGTTGTCAAGGCGTTTGCTGTCGTCGAACATCTTCGTCTCCGTCTGGAAATCAGGATTGGTTGAGTGATGGGTCGGGCACCTCCGCGAGGCGCCGCTGGAAATCGGGAACTCTTTACGAAACCATGTCTGCACCTTCCCGCGACCGCCGAAATGCGTTCGCAGGTCGCGCGGCGGTCATTTCTTCAGCTTGGCCACCGTCGCTTCAAGGCTGGCGATCCGCTGCAGCATCTTCCTGGTCGCGGCATCGGCATCCGACACCTGCTTGGCGAGTTCCTCCAGCTGCTTGAAGCCGTATTTGAAGTTCTCGGCGGCAACGTCGAACGACTTGTTCGCCTCGCCTTCCCACTTGTTGACATCATCGAGACGGGTCTTGAGCATCTCGAAGTTCTTGGCGTTGACCGTCGAGTTGCTGTCAACAATGGTGACAGTGGCGTGGTGGGCCTTTTGCAGGGCGTCGAGCCTGGCTTCGAGGTTGTCCAGGCGTCTGCTGTCGTCAAACATGTCTTTCTCCGTTCAGAATAGTTCAAGATTCAATGATTTCAGGGCTTTGCCGACCGATCGGGACGGCGGCCCTTCAGTCTCGGGACCAGCGCAACGGCAGTCGGCGGCGGGGCTGCGACGCCTCCGTGGCCGAGCATGGCGTGACCCTCGGGAACGTCGGGGGCTTGGTCACAAACCACCCTGCCGCCCGCCCCCTGTCAGACAGAGCACCCTTTCATTTTTGCGAAAGGGTTCGCATGAAGCGCACAATCGCGCCAAAAGTCGTAAAACATTCCGCACTCCGAAGATCCGCGAAAAAAATCGCAGGCGGCATGTAGCGCCGGAGGTTCGGCTTTGCAAGCGAAACCTGCTCGGGAAAGATCGATGAAATTTCCCCTCTTGCAGGGCCACGCCTGCCCGGCTAGACACCCCCCGTCGCCGAGACTGCGGCCCGTTCGTCTATCGGTTAGGACACCAGGTTTTCAACCTGGGAAGAGGGGTTCGACTCCCCTACGGGCTGCCACCTTCC
>CAZRQN010000051.1:0-19519 GCA_964602115.1 uncultured Rhodobacterales bacterium | reverse complement strand
CGGGAATGGAGCGGATCGAGGCGGACCTGCGCCTGGTCAGGGCGGACAATCCCTCGCCGATGACCGGGGGCGGGACCAATACCTGGATCCTCGGCCAGGGCGAGGTGGCGGTGATCGACCCCGGTCCCGGCGACCCCCGCCACCTCGCCGCGATCCTGGCGGCACTCGCGCCTGGCGAGAAGGTCCGGGCGATTCTCGTCACCCATGCCCATCTCGACCATTCCGCCCTGGCCCCGGCGCTGGCTGCGGCGACCGGCGCCCCGGTGGCGGGCTTCGGCCCGCCGCAGGCCGGACGCTCGGAAATGATGTCGCGGCTGGCGGAAGACGGCCTGACCGGAGGCGAAGGCGTTGATGCCGCCTTCCGCCCCGACCTCACCCTTGCCGAGGGCGACGGGATCGAAGGGCCGGGCTGGACGCTTACGGCCCTTCACACGCCCGGCCATTTCGCCGGACATCTCTGCTTCGCCTGGGACCGCCATCTCTTCACCGGCGACCATGTGATGGGCTGGGCTCCCTCGCTCGTCTCGCCGCCCGATGGCGACATGGGCGCCTATATGAGCTCGCTGCACAGGTTGTCAGGCGGTGGCTGGGGGCGCTTCTTTCCCGGGCATGGGGCGACGATCGAGGCGCCGGAAACCCGTCTGCAGGCGCTTCTCGTCCACCGCCGCACGCGCGAGGGGCAGCTCCTCGCGGCGCTGGCAGCCGGAGCCCGGCAGGTTCCGGACCTCGTGGCGGAAGTCTATGCCGATACGCCGGTCGCCCTGCACCGCGCCGCCGCACGCAATGCCCTCGCCCATCTGATCGACCTCTGGCAGCGCGGCAAGGTCAGTGCCGATCCTGCCCCCGGACCCGACGCGAGATTTGCCCTTCGCCCGCCGGGCTGAAGCGAAGAAACCTGCTGGACGCCCCCCCGGAGCCTTGCTATAGCGCCCGCCGTGTTCCGGCGTAGCTCAGCGGTAGAGCAGTTGACTGTTAATCAATTGGTCGTAGGTTCGATCCCTACCGCCGGAGCCACAAATCCCTGATATCGAAGCGGAAACCCCGAGGTGATCGGGCCGCTCCCGGAGGCGCCCCCGGTGTCGGTGCGTCGGCGGCAAGACATGGCGGTTTGCCCGCAGGCGGAGCCTTCGCTAGACTGGACGGCAAGAGCGCGGGCAGCGCGACAACAGGGCAGGCGGGCGGATGACGGTCGGACGCAGGGTGTTTCTTCTCGGTGGCGCAGCAGCGGGGCTTTCCGCCTGCATGGGCGGGGCGCCCGGCGGCGGGGGATTCGCGCCGCGCAGCCCTGACGCACCCCTGCCCTTCGCCGCCAATCCGGCCTTCGACGACTGGGTGGAGGCCTTCCGCGAGCGCGCATTGGCGCGCGGCATTCCTGCGGCAACGCTTTCCGATGCCTTTCGCGGCGCGGGCTACATCCCCGGCGTGGTGGAGCGCGACCGCAACCAGACCGAGTTCTCGCGCACGCTGGAGGACTATCTCTCCATCGCCGCCTCCGACGAGCGCGTCGCCAAGGGCCGCGCCGCCATGGCGCAGCACGCCGCGACGCTCAACGCCGTCTCGGCCCGCTACGGGGTGGAGCCGCAGGTGATCTGCGCCGTCTGGGGCCTGGAAAGCTTCTATGGCGAGCGGCGCGGCAATGTGCCGGTGGTCTCGGCGCTGGCCACCCTCGCCTTCGACGGCCGGCGGGGCGAATTCTTCGAGGGCCAGCTCATCGCCGCCCTGCGCATCCTGGCCCATGGCGACATCACGCCGGAGCGGATGACGGGAAGCTGGGCCGGCGCCATGGGGCACACGCAGTTCATTCCGACATCCTATCTCGCCCATGCGGTGGACTTCACCGGCGACGGGCGGCGCGACATCTGGTCGGACGATCCGACCGACGCGCTGGCTTCCACCGCCGCCTATCTCGCGGCGGCCGGCTGGCAGGCGGGCCTGCCCTGGGGGCTCGAGGTCATCGCGCCCGCCGCGCTCTCCGGCACGCAATCGTCTGCGGACTGGACGGCATCCGGGGTCACGCGCGCCGGCGGCGGGGCCTTGCCGGCGATGGGTTCGGCAACGCTTCTGCGCACCAGCGGCCCGTCGTTCCTGACCACCCGCAACTTCACCGCCATCCTGCGCTACAACAACGCCCAGAACTACGCGATCGGCGTCGGCCACCTGTCGGACCGGCTCATCGGCGGCGGGCCCCTCCGGGGCGCCTTCCCGCCCGATGCGCAGGGCCTGAGCAAGGCCGAACGTCAGGAAATCCAGCGCCTGCTGACCGCGCAGGGCTTCGACACCGGCGGCACCGACGGGGTGATGGGCGCGAAATCCAGGGCCGCGATCGAGGCCTGGGAAGCGGCACGCGGCCTGCCCGTTACCGGGCTGGCCACGCGCGATCTCCTGCGCCGGCTGCGCGGCTGAGGCGGATCAGACCCCGGCGAAAAGGGCCGCCAGCGCCAGCGCCGCCGGCAGGGCCTGCACGAAGAGGATCCGGCGCGAGGCGGTGGCGGCGCCGAACAGGCCAGCGACCAGGACGCAGACAAGGAAGAAGACCGCCGGTTCCCGCCCGGCGCCGTCCACGCCCCGCCCCAGCGCCCAGATCAGCCCGGCGGCGAGAAAGCCGTTGTAGAGGCCCTGGTTGGCGGCCAGCACCCGTGTGGCGCGGGCGAAATCCTCGGTGGCGCCGAAGATCCTCCGCACGCGCGGGGTCTCCCACAGGACCATCTCCATGGCGAGGATATAGAGATGCAGCGCCGCGATCAGCCCGACAAGGACGGTGGCGATCATCCCCGCCCCCTCAACCCACCGGCATCCGCGCCTCGGCCATGCCGGCATACCAGCTCGATCCGAAGGGGATGGCATTGTCGTCGAAATTGTAGGCCGGATGATGGACCATCGGCGTGTCGCCGTTGCCCAGAAAGATATAGGCTCCCGGCCGTTCGTTGAGCATGTAGGAGAAATCCTCCGCCCCCATCAGCGGCGCCATCTCGGTATCGACCTTGCCACAGATCGCCCGGGCAACCTCGGCGGCGAAGACGGTGTTCTCCGGCGCATTCACCGTCACGGGATAGCCGCGTTTGTAGGCAACCTCGGCACGCGCCCCCAGCGCTGCGGCCGTCCCGCCGACGATCTCGTGGATGCGGCGCTCGACGAAATCCTGCACGCCGGGGTCCATCGTCCGCACCGTGCCTTTCATCGTCACCACCTGGGGGATGACGTTGTGCGCGGTCGAATCCGTGGCCACCGTGCAGACCGAGACCACGACCTGTTTCATCGGATCGACCCCGCGCGAGGCGATGGTCTGCAGCGCCACGATGATATGGGCAGCCACCACGGTTGTGTCGATGCAGTCATGCGGCTTGGCGGCATGTCCGCCCTTGCCGGTCACGGTGATGTCGAACTGGTCCGCCGCCGCCATCATCGCCCCGGGCCGGATGGCGAACTGGCCGAGCGGGATGCCGGGCATGTTGTGCATGCCATAGACCTCCTGGATGCCCCAGCGGTCCAACATCCCGTCCTTCACCATCTCGCGCCCGCCGCCGCCGCCCTCTTCGGCAGGCTGGAAGATGCAGACGACCGTGCCGTCGAAATTCCGCGTCTCGGCCAGGTATTTGGCCGCGCCGAGCAGCATGGCGGTATGACCGTCATGGCCGCAGGCATGCATCTTGCCGGGCGTCATGGAGGCATAGTCCACCCCCGTCGCCTCAAGGATGGGCAGCGCGTCCATGTCGGCGCGCAGCCCGACCACCCTGCCGGACGCCTGGCCCCGCCCCTTGATCACCCCCACCACGCCCGTGCGTCCGATCCCTTCCGTCACCTCGTCGCAGCCGAAGGACCGCAGAAGCTCCGCCACCCGCGCCGCCGTGCGATGGACGTCGAAAAGCAGCTCGGGATGGGCATGAAAATCGCGCCGCCAGGCGGTGATCTCGGGCAGAAGTTCGGCGAAACGGTTCTTCACGGGCATGGTTTTCTCCTTCTTCGCCAGCCTGCTCCCGCCGGCGGAAGCCCGCAAGGGGGTCGCCGCGCGCGGCGCTAGCCGGCCAGTTCCGCCAACAGCCGTTCCATGAAACGCCAGCCGGCGCGGAACTCGCTGACCTCCAGATACTCGTCCGCCTGATGCGCCTGGGCGATGTCGCCCGGGCCGCAGACCACGCAGGAATATCCTCCCGACTGGAAATGCCCCGCCTCGGTGCCGTAGCTTACCACATGGCCGCCGTTGTCGCCGGTCAGCCGCCGTGCCAGAGCCTCCGCCGCGCCTGCCGTCTCGGGGGCAAGGCCGGGGATCTCGAAATAGCGCCGCATCTCGACGCCTGCCCCCGCCGCACGCTGTGACAGGAGCGCCCCGAACCGCGCCCCGGCGCCTTCAACCGTCTCGATCCAGTCCGCGAGCCGTTCCTCGGGCAGGCAGCGGACCTCCAGGTTGAACCAGCAGTCGGCGGCCGTGATGTTATGCGCCGTCCCGCCGGCGATCTGGCCGGCATGCAGCGTGGTATAGGGCGGCACGAAGCCGGAAGGCCGGGGATCGGACTGCAGGATCTCGTTGCGCTCGTTCACCCAGGCCAGGAAGCGCGCCGCCTCCATCACCGCCGAGACCCCCTCGTGCAGGAGCGAGGAGTGAACCTCCTTGCCCCTGACCCGCACGTCCCATCCCGCCCCGCCCTTGTGGCCGGTGACGACCTTCATCCCCGAGGGCTCGCCCACGATCACCGCCGAGGCCATGGGCAGGCCCGCCCGCATCGCCGCAACCAGAGGCGGCGCGCCGGTGCAGCCCAGTTCCTCGTCGAAGGACAGCGCAATCTGCAGGGGCCGCTTCACCCCCGCAGCCTTCGCACCGGCCAGCGCCGCCAGCGACAGGGCGACGAAGCCCTTCATGTCGCAGGTGCCGCGCCCGAAAAGCCGCCCGTCGCGTTCCGTCACCGTCCAGGGGTCCGAGGTCCAGGCCTGGCCTTCGACCGGCACCACATCCGAATGGCCCGACAGGATCACCCCGCCTTCCGCCTCGGGCCCGGCCTGGGCATAGAGCGCGGCCTTGCTGCGGTCGGCGTTCCACACCCGATGCGCGGCGATCCCCTGGCCATCGAGCCAGTCCTCGACCCAGTCGATCAGCGGCAGGTTGGAACTGCGGCTGACGGTCGGGAAGGCGACGAGCCGGTCCAGCAGCATCCGGGCGGTGGCGAGCGATGTCATCCGGCAACGGTGCCGCCGCTCGGCGCCGTGGTCAAGCCGGGCGCCGGCGACGTTACGGAAACCCGCCGGGACGCGCGATGACGGTTGCGAGCCCCGGCGAAATGGCTAACACTGCCGTCCAGACAGGGTCCGCCACACCGGCGGGTTTCAGAAAAGAACAAGAACAACAAACGGCTGGAAGGGAAAGCGATGCCCGAGGAAGGCAAGCCCGTCCTTGACGTGCGCGGTCTCACCACGGTCTTTCGCACCCGCCGCGGCGAGATCCATGCGGTCAACAACGTCAGCTTCCACCTGCGCAAGGGCGAGCTGCTTGGCGTCGTCGGCGAAAGCGGCTCGGGCAAGTCGGTGACGATGATGTCGCTTCTGGGCCTGCTGCCCTCGCCCCCGGCCGAAAACCGGGGAGGCGAGGTGCTGCTCGGTGGCGGCGACCTGCTCAGGCTTTCGCCGGCCGAACTGCGTCAGGTCCGCGGCCGCAAGGTCGGCTTCGTCTTCCAGGATCCGATGACCAGCCTCAATCCGGTCTTCACTGTTGGCATGCAGATCATGGAGCCGCTGCGCCTGCATCTCGGCCTCGACGGCGCCAGAGCGCGGGCGCGGGCCCAGGAGTTGCTGGAGCTGGTCGGCATTCCGGATGCCGGCCGTCGTCTGGACGACTATCCCCACCAGTTCTCCGGCGGAATGCGCCAGCGGGTGATGATCGCCATCGCGCTGGCCTGCGACCCGGAGGTGCTGATCGCCGACGAGCCCACCACCGCGCTCGACGTGACGATCCAGGCGCAGATTCTCGAACTGGTGAAGGAACTTCGCCGCAAGCTCGGCATGGCCATCGTCTGGATCACCCACGATCTCGGCGTGGTCGCCGGCATCGCCGACCGGGTCATGGTGATGTATGGCGGCCAGGTGGTGGAACACGCGCCGGTAGAGCAGCTCTTCGCCGATCCGCGCCATCCCTATACGCGGGCCCTGCTGCAGACCATCCCGTCGCACGGAAAGGAACGCGCCGCACGGTTGCGGGTGATCGAGGGCCAGCCGCCGATGCTGACCGCCGCGCCCGTCGCCTGCCCCTTCCGCGATCGCTGCGCCGAGGCGATGGAGGTCTGCGCCCGCCGCAATCCCGCCCGCCGCGCGCTCGACGGCGCGGCGATCGGCCAGGGCCATGATGTCGCCTGCCACTGGGATGCGCCGCAAACCGCGCGGGTGATGGAGGCGGCACATGCTTGACGCCGCCGGTCAGGCGCCGCTGGTGCGCGTCAGCGGGCTGAAGATCTATTTCCCCATCCGCACCGGGATCTTCCGCCGCCATACCGGCGACGTGAAGGCGGTGGACGGGGTGAGTTTCGACATCCAGCCCGGCGAGACGCTGGGCCTCGTCGGCGAATCGGGCTGCGGCAAGTCCACCGTCGGCCGCGCGCTCCTGCGGCTCTATGTGCCCACCGACGGCTCGGTGGAGATCGAGGGCGAGGACATCGCGCGGCTGAGCGAGGAAACGCTGCGCCGCAAGCGGCCGACCATGCAGATGGTCTTTCAGGACCCCCAGGCCAGCCTCAACCCCCGCCTCACGGTGGCGGAGATCATCTCCGAGCCGCTGGACGAACACACCGACCTGACCGAGGCGCAGAAACTCGACCGGGTCTATGAACTCATGGACCAGGTCGGGCTGAACCGCGCCTTCGCCAACCGCTATCCCTTCGCCTTCTCCGGCGGGCAGCGTCAGCGGATCGGCATCGCCCGGGCCCTGGCGCTCAATCCGAAGTTCATCGTCTGCGACGAACCGATCGCCGCGCTCGATGTCTCGATCCAGGCCCAGGTGGTCAACCTCCTGGAAGACCTGCAGGACCGGCTGGGGCTGACCTATCTCTTCATCTCGCATGACCTGTCGATGGTCCGCCACATCGCCGACCGGGTGGCGGTGATGTATCTCGGGCGGATCGCCGAACTGTCGCCGCGCGACGAGCTTTATGACCGCCCGCTGCATCCCTATGCCAAGGCGCTTCTCTCTGCGGTGCCGCTGCCCGACCCCGCCTACGAGGCCCGGCGCCAGCGCATCATCCTGACCGGCGATGTCCCCTCGCCCGCCAACCCGCCCAGGGGCTGCAACTTCTGCACCCGCTGCCCGGAGGTCCAGCCGGTCTGCCGGGAGACGAAACCCGAACTTGCCGAGGTTGCGCCAGGCCGCTTTGTCGCCTGCCATCTCGTCACCTGGAACAGCCTGCACGCCGAGCCAACCGGCGGCTTCGAGGCCAAAGAGCACAACCAACGAGGAGTGAACGCATGAATCTCAGAACCGCCCTTCTGGGCTGCGCGGCCGCCGTGCTGATCGCGCCCGCCGCCTTCGCCGAGCGCGGCACCGACGGCGACGTCAAGGTCCTGTACTGGCAGGCCGTCTCGATCATGAACCCCTACCTGTCTTCGGGAACCAAGGACGTGGAAGCGTCCTCGCTGGTGCTCGAGGGCTTCGCCGGCTTCGACCAGGACGGCAATGTCATCGCCCGCCTGGCGGACTCGGTCCCGACGGTGGAAAACGGCGGCGTCTCGGCCGACCTGACCACCATCACCTGGAAACTCAAGCCGGGCCTGCTGTGGTCCGACGGCACGCCGGTCACTTCGGCCGATGCCAAGTTCACCTATGAATACTGCACCGCCGAAGGCGGCGGCTGCGCCCAGGCGGCCCGCTACGAGGGCATCAAGTCGATCGACACGCCCGACGACCAGACCGTGGTCATCACTTTCGTCGCGCCCAAGCCCAATCCCTACCAGGCCTTTGTCGGCGGCACCTCGCCGATCCTGCAGAAGGCGCAGTTCGCCAACTGCCTCGGCGCCGCCGCCTCGACCTGCAACGACCAGAACAACATGCCGATCGGCACCGGCCCGTTCATGGTCACCGATTTCAAGGTCAATGACGTCGTCACGCTTGCCGCCAACCCCAACTACCGCGATCCGTCCAAGCCGGCTTTCGCCACCATGACGCTCAAGGGCGGCGGCGATGCGGCGGCGGCGGCCTCGGCGGTGATGGAAACCGGCGAATACGACTACGCCTGGAACACCCAGATCAATCCCGAGATGCAGGAGAAGATGAAGGCGGGCGGCAAGGGCCAGTTCGTCGTCGGCTTCGGCACGCTCGTGGAGCGGATCGAGATGAACATGACCGATCCCTCGCCCGATCTGGCCGAGGGTGAGCGCTCCACGCCCAAGCACCCGCACCCGTTCCTGACCGACAAGCGCGTGCGCGAGGCGCTGAGCAAGGCGATCGACCGCGCCACGCTGGTGGCCATCGGCTACGGCGATGCCGCGCGCCCGACCTGCAACGTCGTCCCGGCCCCGCCGATGTTCGCCTCCGACAACACCGCCTGCATCCCGCAGGACATGGAAGGCGCCAAGGCGCTGCTCGACGAAGCCGGCTGGAAGGACAGCGACGGCGACGGCGTGCGCGACAAGGACGGCAAGAAGCTGGCGATCCTCTACCAGACCTCCACCAACCCGGTGCGCCAGGACTTCCAGGCGCTGGTCAAGGGCTGGTGGAACGAGCTGGGCGTCGAGGTCGAGCTGAAGAACATCGACGCTTCCGTGTACTTCGGCGGCGATGCGGCCTCGCCCGACACGTTCCAGAAGTTCTATGCCGACGTGGAAATGTACGCCAACAACTTCGACGGCACCGATCCCGAGCCCTATCTCGCGCAGTATCTCTGCTCGAAGATCCCGGGCCCGGAGAACCAGTGGCAGGGCGAGAACATCAACCGCTTCTGCGATCCGGCCTATGACGCGCTGGTCGCGGAACTCGCCAAGACCGCCGACATGGGCGGCCGGGCGGAAATCGCCAAGAAGCTCAACGACATGGTGACGAAGGACAGCTTCGTTGTCGTGGCGCTGGCCGACCGTGGCCGCCTCTCCGCCCATTCCAACACCCTGGGCGGCGTGGTCCTGAACACCTGGGACACCGAGCTGTGGAATGCCCAGGACTGGTACCGCATGAAGTGACCTGACCCAGGGCGGGCGGCGCCTCCGGCGACCGCCCGCCCGCTTTCTCTTCCGGGGCGGGTTCCATGCTCACCTACATCATCCGGCGACTGCTGATCGCGATTCCGACGCTGCTGCTGATCAGCGTCATCGTGTTTCTCATCGTCGATCTGGCGCCCGGAAGCCCGGCGTCGGAAATTCCGCTGACGATCCCCGCCGATGTGCGCCAGAGGATCCTCGACGACATGGGCGTCAACGACCCCATGATCGTGCGCTATGTCCTCTGGCTGAAACAGTTCTTCTGGGTCGAGCCCCTGGTGGGGTTCGATTCGCTCTTCGGCACCGCCTTTTCGGAGGGCATGACCCGCATCACCTCCTGGCAGTTCCGCGGTCCGGTCATGGATGTGATCGTCGAGCGGCTGCCGCAGACGCTGACCGTGGTCGGCACCGCCTATCTGGTCGGGGTGCTGATCGCGCTGCCGATCGGCATCTATTCGGCCTATCGCCAATACGGCGTCTTCGACCAGCTCGGCTCGGTCGCGGCCCTGATCGGCTTTTCCGTGCCGACCTTCTTCACCGGCGTCCTGGTGAAGCTCTATTTCGCCGAGCATCTCGGCTGGTTCCCCACCGTCTATGACACGACGCTCCGCGTGACCGACTGGCCGAGCTTTCTGGCCATGCTGCGCCAGATGGCCATGCCGGTCATGGTCCTTGGCCTGGCCAATGCCGCCGTCATCAGCCGTTACATGCGCGCCTCGATGCTGGAGAATCTCGGCCAGGACTACGTCCGTACCGCCCGCGCCAAGGGGATGCCGGAACGCACCGTGGTCCTGCGCCATGTCCTGCGCAATTCGATGATCCCGGTGATCACCGTCATCGCCCTCGGCATCCCGACGATCTTTGGCGGCGCCATTGTCACCGAGAACCTTTTCAAGGTGAACGGCATCGGGGCGGCCCTGATCAACGCGATCAACGTCAGCGACCTGCCGATGGTGCAGACGGTGGTCTTCATCTTCGCCATGCTGGTGGTCGCCTTCAACCTGATCGCCGACATCCTCTACGCGCTGCTCGACCCGAGGATCCGGTATGACTGAAGCCGCCAGCCCGACCCCGCTCGAAAAGCCCGAAAGCCAGTGGCGCGCCGTCTGGCGCCAGTTCCGCAGCCATCGCGCCGCCATGGCCGGGCTGGTGGTGATGCTGGGGCTGATCCTCTTCGTCCTGGCCGGCCCGCTCCTCTGGCGGGTGGACCCGACCTTTGTCGAACCCGACGTGGTCAAGATGTTCAAGCTGCGCGATCAGTCGCCCAACTGGGCGCATCCGTTCGGCACCGACCAGCTGGCGCGCGACATCCTGGCGCGGACCATGGCCGGCGGACGGGTCTCGCTGGCCGTGGGCCTGGTGGCGATGGCCATCGCCATCCTGCTCGGCACCTTTGTCGGCGTGCTGGCCGGCTATTTCCGCCGTTTCGACGGCCCGCTGATGCGGCTGACCGATGTGTTCCTCGCCCTGCCGCTGGTGCCGCTGCTGCTCGTCATGGTCCTGCTCTTCCGCGACACGCTGGCGGGCTATATCGGGCCGGAGATGGGCTCCTTCGTCCTGATCGTCACCGCGATCGGCGTCACCTCCTGGATGGCGGCGGCGCGGATCGTGCGGGCCGAGGTGCTGACACTGAAGGAGCGCGAGTTCGTCCTCGCCGCCCGCTCGATCGGCACCAGGCCGCACCGGATCATCTCCCGCCACCTTTTGCCCAATGTGGTCAGCCCGGTGATGGTGGCCGCCACGCTCGGCATCGCCGATGCGATCATCACGGAATCGGTGCTGAGCTTCCTCGGCCTCGGCTTCCCTCCGGACTTTCCCACCTGGGGACGGCTGCTCTTCGACGGCCTCACCTATACCGACCTGCACCCCGAGCGGGTGATCTTCCCCGGCCTCGCCATTTCGCTGACGGTGCTCTCGGTCAACATGATCGGCGACGGGCTGCGCGATGCGCTCGATCCCCGGATTCGCGGGCGGTGACCGGCGGAAATGCCTGAAATTCAGGCGCATCGGCGGCCGGCCGGCCGCTACGGGCGCCAAGGCCCCTTCCACCCGCGCCGCCGCGCGGTTTATCCTTCCCCCAGAGGGAGCGCCGCGTGACCGAATATTTCAACGAGATGTACCGGGACGGCGCCGTGCGCGCACCCTATGCGCGGCTGGAAGACTGGATGCGCGCCATGCCGGCCGAGCTTCGCCAGATGAAGCAGGCCGAGGCCGAGGCGCTGTTCCGCCGCATCGGCATCACCTTCGCCGTCTATGGCGAGGGCGGCGATCCGGACCGGCTGATCCCCTTCGACATGTTCCCCCGCGTCTTCACCGCCGGCGAATGGACCCGGCTGGAGCGCGGCATCAAGCAGCGCGCCCGGGCGCTCAACGCCTTCCTTCTCGACATCTACGGTCGCGGCGAGATCGTGCGCGCCGGCCGGATCCCGGCATCGCTGGTCTATGGCAACTCCGCCTATGAAAAGGCGGTGGCCGGGATCGTGCCGCCCAAGGGCGTCTATTCCCACATCGTCGGGATCGACCTGGTGCGCACCGGACCGGACGAGTTCTTCGTGCTGGAGGACAATTGCCGCACGCCCTCGGGGGTCTCCTACATGCTGGAGAACCGCGAGATCATGATGCGCATGTTCCCCGACCTCTTCGCCGAGAACCGCATCCAGCCGGTGGACACCTATCCCGAGCTTCTTCGCCGCACGCTCGCGTCCGTCGCTCCGGCCAAATGCGAGGGCGAGCCCAAGGTGGTGATCCTCACCCCGGGGCATTTCAACTCCGCCTATTACGAGCATTCCTTCCTCGCCGACCTGATGGGGGTGGAACTGGTCGAGGGGCAGGATCTGTTCGTCGAGGGCGAATTCGTCTGGATCCGCACCACCGAAGGCCCGCAGCGTGTCGATGTCATCTACCGCCGCATCGACGACAGCTTCCTCGACCCCCTGTGCTTCCGCCCCGATTCCATGCTCGGCGTGCCCGGACTGATGGATGTCTATCGCTCGGGCGGGGTGGCGATCTGCTCGGCCCCCGGCGCCGGCGTCGCCGATGACAAGGCGGTCTATACCTTCGTGCCCGACATGGTGCGCTTCTACCTCGGCGAGGAGCCGATCCTGCAGAACGTCCCCACCTGGCAATGCGCCAAGCGCGAGGACCTCGCCCATGTGCTCGACCATCTGGCCGAGCTGGTGGTCAAGGAGGTCCATGGCTCGGGCGGTTATGGCATGCTGGTCGGCCCCAAGGCCTCCAGGGCCCAGGTCGAGGCCTTCCGCGAGCGCATCATCGCCGATCCGGGCAACTACATCGCCCAGCCGACGCTGGCGCTGTCCACCACGCCGACTTTCGTCGCCGAAGGCATCGCGCCGCGCCATGTTGACCTGCGGCCCTATTGCCTCGTGGGCGAAAGGATCGAGCTGGTGCCCGGCGGCCTGACGCGGGTGGCGCTGACCGAAGGCTCGCTGGTGGTGAACTCGTCGCAGGGCGGCGGGGTCAAGGACACCTGGGTACTGGCCGAATGACCGCGCATCGCCGCTTCTCGCACCCCCCGACCCCATCCCTCCCCCACAAGGGGGGAGGGAGCCGTCCCGCCGACCCTCGCGCCTCCCTCCCGGCGGCAGGCGCGCCCGCCTTGGCCACGCGCCTCCCTCCCCCCTTGTGGGGGAGAGATGGGGTGGGGGGGCTTCACCGCCCAGCGGGAGGCAGGACATGCTGAGCCGTACCGCCGACAATCTCTACTGGATCGCCCGCTACATGGAACGGGCCGAGACCACCGCCCGGCTGCTGGAAGTCGGCGCCCGCATGGCGCTCATCCCTTCCGCCCATGGCTACCGCAACGAATGGGACAGCCTGTTGCGGGCCAGCGGCACGGCGGATGGCTTTGCCGCCAAATACCAGGACCCGATCCAGCGCAACATCGAGAGCTACCTGTTCTTCGACCGCGACAACCCCTCCTCCGTCGCCTCCTGCATCACCGCCGCGCGGGAGAACGGTCGCATCGTCCGCACCGCGCTGACCACCCAGATGTGGGATGTGCTCAACAGCGCCTTCCAGGAGTTGCGGGCGCTGGAGCGTACCCCGCGCAGCGAACTGGGCCTGTCGCGGCTTACCGAATGGACGACGCGCCAGGCGGCGCTGTTCCGGGGTGCCACCGAAGGCACGCATCTGCGCAACGACGGCTGGGATTTCCTCAATCTCGGCGGCTGGCTGGAGCGTGCCGACAGCACTGCCCGCCTGCTGGATGTGAAATACTATGTCCTCCTGCCCGCAGTGGAGTTCGTCGGCTCGGGGCTCGACAACTACCAGTGGACGCTGCTGCTGCGCGCCATGTCGGCGCATCGCGCCTTCCACTGGGCCTATGGCGGCGAGGTGACGGCCAAGAAGATCGCGCATTTCCTGATCCTGAACGCGCAGTCGCCGCGCTCGGTGTCCACCTGCATCGCGGCGGCCTCCAGCCATCTCGACCGCCTGTCGCGCGGCTACCAGCGCTCCACCTTGGCCCAGGACAAGGCACAGTCAATGCGCACCGAACTCGCCCAGGTTACGGTGGACGACATCTTTGCCGAAGGCCTGCACGAGTTCCTGTCGCGCTTCATCCGCCAGATCGCCGATCTCGGCTCGGTCCTTCACGAATCCTACCTCTCCGGGGATGCGCGCTGATGCTGCTCGCCGTCGATCATGTCACCCGCTACGGCTATGACCGGCCGGTCAAGGGCGTGCAGCAAAGCCTGCGCCTCACCCCTTCCGCCTTCGACGGCCAGCGCGTCTTGTCCTGGGACGTGACGGTTCCCGGCGGCATCAAGGGCGGCGGCTTCCGTGACGGCACCGGCGACTGGGTCCAGGCCTGGTCGGTGCCGGGGCCGGTGACGGAGGTGGAGGTCCGGGTCAAGGGGCTGGTCGAGACCGCCGACCTTGCCGGCGTGCTGCGCGGCCGCCGCGAGATCATCCCGCCGGCCGCATGGCTGAGCGCGACCCCCGCCACCCGGGCCGATGACGGGATCAGGGCGCTGGCCGAAGGCCTGGGCCGTTCCGGCGAGGCGCTGGCCACCGCGCATGCCCTGTCGGCGGCGGTGTCCGAGGCCATCGCCTATGTTCCGGGCGTGACCAGGCCACAGACTACCGCAGCCGAAGCCCTGGCCAGGGGCGAAGGGGTCTGCCAGGACCATGCGCAGGTGATGATTGCCGCAGCCCGGACGCTGGACCTTCCGGCACGCTATGTCACCGGCTATCTCTTTGCCGCCGACGAGCCTGGCGAGGCGGCCCATGCCTGGGCGGAGATCTGGGTGGAAGCGCTGGGATGGGTCGGCTTCGACCCGGCCAACAGCTGCTGCCCCGATGCCCGCTACATCCGCATCGGCTGCGGGCTCGATGCGGTGGACGCGGCCCCGATCCGAGGCGTTTCCCGGAGTGGCCTGGCCAGCGAGCGGATGGAGGTGGAGGTTCGCGTCGCCGAGGGACAAAGCCAGTCCCAGTCCCAGCAGTAGGCGGGCGTCCCGGCGACTGACCGGGTTGCCGCCTCTACCCCTTGGCGCGCGCCGCGTTTACGTCGCCACATTCGCTATCAAACCCTTAACGAATCGCTGCAAGATATTGATCTACAACAATAAAGACAAGTGTCCCACCGTGTGACCCTGCGCCAAGCGCTCTCAGAAACCCCCTGACGGCCTGATTCCTGCGGCGATGCGAAGCCCCAGGACCAGCGCCGCCGAGGCCATCATCAGACAGGCGGCAAGGACCAGTCGGGTTCCTCCCGCGTCCAGAAGCAGGGCGCCGGCCGCAGGCGCCAGCGCCGAGGCGAGGATCGCCGGCACCGCGATGGCCGCCGAAACCGCGCCGAAGCCGTCGCGCCCCAGAAGCTCGGCAGTCAGCACCGGACGCAGGATCGAAAACAGCCCGGCCCCGGCCCCCTGAAGAAGGGCGAAGAGGAAGATCAGCGGAAGGGCAAGGCCGGCCCCCCAAAGGACCACCCCGGCCGCGACGACCGAGGTCAGGGCCATCACCGTCGCCCGCGCCGCCGACACCCGCGCGCCGGCCAGGTGCAGGGCAAGCCGCCCCGCCACCTGCGCCGGCCCGACACAGGCCGCCGCCAGCGCCGCCAGCCCGGGCCCGGCGCCCCGGTCGGCAAAGAGGGTCAACGCGTAGGTGATCAGGATCCCGTGGTTCAGCCACACCAGCGCCACCGCGCCGCTGACCGCCCAGAACTCCCGCCGCCGCATCGCCCCCCGCAGCGCCCCGGGTGGCTCGGGCAGGTTCACAATCCCCGCCGCCCGTGCCTGCCGCCGAAGCAGCGCCACGCCCCGGGCATGGGCCGGCAGCGCCCCGAGCAGGATCAGCGCCGCGAAAGCCAGCAGCGCCCCCTGCCCCCCGAGCGCCTGGCCGAGAACATGGCCAAGGGGAAAGGTCAGGGTCCCGGCAAATCCTGCCACCAGGGTGACGCGGGTGATCGCCGCCCGGGCACCGACCCCGAGCCGGCGGGTCAGGAAGGCAAAGCAGGTCTCGTAGAGGCACCCTGCCTGGGCCACCCCGATCGCCAGCCAGCCGCCGAGCCACGCCCCGGGACTGCCTGCCAGTCCCAGTGCCGCGACGCCCGCCGCCACCAGCAGCGAACCGGCGACCAGCATCTCGCCGCCCAGACCCCGGTCCACCAGCCGCCCCGAAAGCGGCGTCAGCAGCGCCATCACCAGCCAGGCCAGCGTCGGCCCGGAGGCGAGGACCGCCTTGCTCCAGCCGGTCGCAGCCTCCAGTGCCGGCAAGAGTGCGGGGAAGCTGTAGTATGATCCGGAATAGACCAGCATCTGGCCCAGCGCCAGGAGCCAGACCGCCTGCCGCGACCCCTGGTCCTGGGCCTCGCTCACACGCCGAAAAGCCCCCGGTACTTCGCTTCCAGATAGTCGAGCAGCGGGCCGGCGGACGGCTCCTCTCCCGTCGCATGGATGATCGTCTCGCGCGGGGTCCGCAGCCCGCCGAACCGTTGCAGCTTCTCGCGCAACCAGGCCGTGGCCGGCCGGGGATCGCCCTTCGCAAGATGCTGGTCGAGATCGGGCAGGTCACGGCGCAGGGCGGCATGAAGGCAACCGGCATAGAGGTTGCCCAGCGCATAGGTCGGGAAATAGCCGAAGACGCCGCAGGACCAGTGGACATCCTGCAGCATGCCATGGGCCGGGCGGTCCACGGCGAGGCCGAAGTCGGCGAGGAAACGGTCGTTCCAGGCGGCCTCCAGGTCGGCGGGAAGGAGATCGCCGCCAATCAGCGCCTGTTCGAGGTCGAAGCGCAGCATGATGTGGAGGTTGTAGTGCACCTCGTCAGCCTCGGTTCGGATGAAGCCGGTGGCCACGCGGTTGACGACCCGGGCGAAATTCTGCGCATCGGGAACGCCGAAATCGCCGAAGGCTTCCAGCATCCGGCCATGGAGCCATCCGCAGAAGGCCGGCGAGCGGGCGAGCTGGTTTTCGTAGATGCGGCTCTGGCTTTCGTGCACGCCCATCGACACACCCTGTCCGATCGGCGTCAGGGCGAACTCGCGAGCGATGTTCTGCTCGTAGGTCGCATGACCGACCTCGTGGACCGTCGAATAGAGGCAGTTGAACGGGTCTTTCTCCACTGCCCGCGTGGTGATGCGCACGTCATCGCCCGAGCCCGAGGCGAAAGGATGCACGACAAGGTCCAACCGGCCCCGGTTCCAGTCATAGCCGAAGGCGCTGGCCAGGTCGCGCGCCACCGCCATCTGTGCGTCCCGGGGAAATACGGCAGACAGCGCCGGCGGGGGCGGCGCTGCCAGCAGTGCGGCACGCAGGGCGACGAGACGGGGGCGGAGCGCGGCAAACATCGCCGCCGCATCGGCCGCCGTCAGACCGGGTTCGAAATCGTCGATCAGCGCGTCGTAGAGACTGCCGTCCTGCGCCAGGCAGGCGGCTTCCTCGCGCTTCAGCCGGATCACCTCGGCGAGCGTCGGGAGGAAGGCGGCCACGTCGTCCCTGGCCCGCGCCTCGGCCCAGATACCCTGGGCGACGGAAGTCACGCGGGCGATCTCCTGGGCGAGCCGGCCGGGGACCTTGGTGGCCCGCGCATGGCTGCGGGCGACCAGACGCAGCTGCGCCGCACCCGCCGCATCCGGCGCCTCGGCCCTGGCCAGCCAGTCGGCAAGGCGCGGATCGGTGCGGCGGGCATGCAGCACGCCCTCGATCGCCGCCCGCTCTTCTCCGCGCAGGTCGGCGGCCCCGGCGGGCATCATCGCCTGCTGGTCCCAGTCCAGAAGTCCGGCGATCTGCCCCAGCGCCTGGGTCTCGCGCTCGAAGGCCATCAGCTCATCAAAGGCACTCATGCGGTTCCCTCACGGATGGAGCCCGCCTGCGGGAAGCGGGACAGATATCGGGCGCGCAGGATCAGGACCCAGAGCAGCACCGCGCCGAACTGGTGCTGGATGGCGACATGCGGGGAGGCGAGCGTCAGCGCCGTGGCGATGCCGAGGCCAAGCTGAAGGACCAGCATGCCGAGAACGAGGTGGAAGGCCCGCCGGGTGGCCGCATGGGCCGAGCGGCGGCCATGGACCCAGGCGAAGATGCCGTAGGCGAGAAGGAGATAGGCCCAGATGCGGTGGACGAACTGCACAAGGCCCGGATTCTCGAAGAAGGCGTGCCAGGCCGGCAGGCTGCCACCCTGGCCGTCGGGGACATAGAAGGCATCGGCCGGGAAGAACTGACCGTTCATGTCCGGCCAGGTCGGAAAGGCCGAGCCGGCGTCGATTCCGGCGACCAGCGCGCCGAGCAGGATCTGGAAAAAGGCGAGGTGCATGAGGCCCGATGCCCGCAGGAACAGCTTCGGTTCCTGCATCCGCCGCGCCTTGAGAAGTTCGGCGTCCGAACGGCCGAGCAGCAGGATGTACCAGGCGATGAGGCCGAGAATGGCGAAGGCGAGGCCGAGATGGACGGCGAGCCGGGTGGAGTCGACGTCGAGCATCGTGCCCTTGAAGCCGGAGGTGACCATCCACCAGCCGACCGCCCCCTGAAGCCCGACGAGCGGACCGATGCCGAAGAGCCGCCCGGTCCAGCCGGGCGGAATGGCGCGGGCGGCGAGGAAACCGAGGAAGCCCAGCGCCCAGACGGCGCCGATCACCCGGCCGAGCTGGCGATGGCCCCATTCCCACCAGTAGATGCGCTTGAAAGCTTCGAGCGTCATCCCCTTGTTCTGCAACTGGTATTCCGGAATGGCCTGGTAGGCGGCAAACTCCGCCTGCCAGTCCGCCTCCGAAAGGGGCGGAATGGCTCCGCTGAGCGGGCGCCATTCGGTGATCGACAGGCCGGAATCGGTCAGCCGGGTCAGCCCGCCCACCGTGATCATCGCCACAACCAGCGCGAAGATCAGCGCCAGCCACAGGCGCAACCCGCGTCGGGCACGGCTGGTGTCGCGGGCGATCAGCGCCCCGGCCGGAACCGGAGCGGCCGAGGGTTTCACCGCCACCTCTTCGAAAATGCTGCGTTTCTGTGCCAAGGGGCCCTCGCCGGTTGCGGGCGGAGATTAGGCAGCGCCTCCGGCAGCTTCAAGCCACGCCGGAGGGCCGCAGATCGCCGGCATTCTACCTATTCCGTCGTGGATGGAGCGCCCGCCGGCATGCTACGCTACTCGCGTCGTGGGGGCGACCGGAACCGTTCGGAAACGAAGGTGTCGCCATGTCCGAGACTGCGCTCATTCCGCTCCTTCCAGCGCCTGCCACCCGCGCCGCGCCCGACGTCCCGCGCAACGCCGAGGCCGAACAGGCGCTCGGGCCGAAGATCGTTCCCGCCTTCCGCTTCGTGCCCTCTGCGCCACCGGCGCTCAACGACGCGGGACGGCTGGAGCGCGACTATGCCCGCGCGGCACGCGATGCCGTGGGCCGCCGCAACCCGGCGCCGGACAGGCCGGCGCCGGGGGAGGCGAATGCGGCCTGAGCCCGCCTATTCCGCCGCCAGCGCCAGCGGGTTGTTCGGATGTGTCGTCCAGTTGGCATAGGGCTGGACGACCCGCCCGGTGCGGGCGTCGGTGGCGCCGAGCGGCAGCTTCTCCATGGTGATGCAGTTCTCCACCGGACAGACGTTGACGCAGAGGTTGCAGGCCACGCATTCCTCGTCCACCACCTCGAAAACGCGCCCCGGCTTCATGGCGATGGCCTGGTGGGACGTGTCCTCGCAGGCGGCGTAGCAGCGGCCGCATTTGATGCAGGCCTCCTGGTCGATCCTGGCCTTGGTCACATAGTTGAGGTTCAGATACTGCCAGTCGGTGACATTGGGCACCGCCCGGCCGACGAGGCCGGAAACCGCCATGTCCTTCTCGTCGAGGTATTGCGACAGGCCCGAGATCATCTCCTGCACGATCTTGAAGCCATAGGTCATCGCCGCCG
>CAZRQN010000050.1:0-19620 GCA_964602115.1 uncultured Rhodobacterales bacterium | reverse complement strand
CTTGGCCAGTTCCGCCGCCTTGGCATAGCCGATCTCGGGCACCATGGCGGTGACGCGGGCGGTGGAACGGTCGAGGTTCTCCTTGCAGGCCCCGGGATTGGCCTTGATCCCGGCAACGCAGAGCGTGGCCAGCGTCGTGGCTCCGCGCGGCAAGAGCATCAGCGAGGTCAGAAGGTTGTAGGCGATGACCGGCTCGAAGGCGTTGAGCTGCAACTGGCCGGCTTCCGAGGCCAGCGTCACGGTCAGATCGGCGCCGATCACCTGGAAGCAGATCTGGTTCATCATCTCCGGGATCACCGGATTGACCTTGCCCGGCATGATCGAGGACCCGGGCTGCATCGCCGGCAGGATGATCTCGCAAAGGCCCCCGCGCGGGCCGGAGGACAGCAGCCGCAGGTCGTTGGCGATCTTGGACAGCTTGGTCGCGGTGCGCTTCAGCATGCCGGAGAAGAGGACGAAGGCCCCGGTGTCCCAGCTCGATTCGATCAGGTCGGCCGACGGCACCAGCGGCAGGCCGGAGATCCGCGCCACTTCCGGCACCACGGCGGCGCGATAGGCTTCCGGCGCCAGCAGGCCGGTGCCGATGGCGGTGCCGCCGAGGTTCACCTCGGCGAAAAGCCGGGGGATCTCGTTCAGCCGCTGCACATCCTCGCGCAGGGTATTGGCGAAGGCCATGAACTCCTGCCCCAGGGTCATCGGCACCGCGTCCTGCAGCTGGGTGCGGCCGAGCTTCTCGATCCCGGCGAATTCCACGCCCTTGGCGGCGAATGTATCGGCAAGCCCGGTCAGCGCCGCCTGAAGCCCCGCAGTCTCGGCCATCAGCGCCATGCGCACGGCGGTGGGATAGACGTCGTTGGTGGACTGGCAGAGGTTCACATGGTCGTTCGGGTGCAGCTTGTCATGCTCGCCCCGGGCATGGCCCATGATCTCCAGCGCCCGGTTGGCCAGAACCTCGTTGATGTTCATGTTCGAGGAGGTGCCCGCCCCGCCCTGGAAGACATCGACCGGGAACTGGTCGGCATGCGAGCCGGCGATCACTTCTTCGGCCGCCGCGATGATCGCGGCCGCCCGGGCATCGTCGAGCCGCCCCTGCGCCGCGTTCACCCGGGCGGCGCCAAGCTTGACCTGGGCCAGCGCCCGGACCAGCGCCGGGAAGTGGCTGATCGGGATGCCCGAGGCGCGGAAGTTCGCCACCGCCCGCTCGGTCTGCGCGCCCCAGAGCGCATGGTCGGGCACCGCGACGGGCCCGAGCGAGTCCTTGTCCTGACGCATCTGTCTCCTCCCAAAGACCACCGGCCCCGCGACGGACACCGGATGGGACCAGCGGTGTCACAGGGGCGAGGACCACGCAAGGCGCTGGTCCCGGAAAGCCCCGGGCCCGGAACGCGCAGCCGAGACCGGGATCAGCCGGGAAGGAAGGCGCCGATCAGGTCCATCACCTCTTCCGGGCGTTCGACATGCGGAAGATGGCCGGCCTCGGCGACCGTCGCGAAGCGCGCGCCGGGCAGGGCGGCGGCGAGCCGCCGGCCATAGGCGAGATCGACGATCCCGTCGCTCTCGCCCCAGATGACCAGTGTCGGGGCCTGCACGCCCGCCAGCCGCAGGCGCAGGGTCGGGTCATGCATGAAGGGATTTCCGGCATAGACCGATAGCGCCGAGGCATTGGCCGCCATCATCGCCATCGCCTCGGGGCTCGGCGGGGGAGCAAAACGTGCCGGGTCGTGGAAGACCAGCTTCGCCCGCTCGGCCGGCGGAACAGCCGTCGGATCGACGATCCCCCGACCTTCGGGCGCAGGGTCGATGCCGACGGAATCGATCAGGACCATCCTTGCCACCAGCGCAGGATCCTGCAGGGCCATTTCGGCCGCGACCCATCCGCCAACCGAGCTGCCGATCACCGTGACGGATGCGATCCCGCAGGCCAGGCACAATTCCCCATAGGCGCTGGCCAGGCCCGCGATCGTCCCGAGGGCTTCCGGGCGGGAGGTGCCGCCGAAGCCGGGCATCACCGGCGCGATGACCCGCCCCCGGCCGGCAAGCCGCGCCGCCAGCCCGGCGACCGAGCCCGGCCCGGCGCCGCCGTGCAGGACGAGAAAGGCCTGGCCCTGGCCCTCGTCGGACAGCTGGACCGTGAAGCCACTCCGGGGCAGCGAAACTTCCATATCCCGTCCTCTTGCTCGGCATGGGTTGCCGCACCTTCTTCCGCCGCAACCCGGGGCGGGTCAACGCGGTCCGGGCAGTGCAACGGTGCAGGGTCGTTGGGGTCCCTGTTCGAAATTGCAGGTACGCGTCGCCGTGGCGCCGCCGGGAGCGCCGCGAACCGGCCCGGCGGCCCCTGCCCAGGTGCAGGTCTCCGGCCGGTAGGTGCGGATCGCGGCGGGGCTGGCTGTCCCTGGCTTGCGGTTTGCAAGACCCGTCCCAGGCCCGTTCCGGGCCGGCATCAGACCAGCCGCCTGCTGCGGCACGGCGAGGGCCTGGGCCCGGATGCCGGTTGCGCCTTGGCGGCGCAGACGGTGGACAAGGCGGGGCGGGATGGCATCATGCTGTGGCCGACGGCGGTGGAGGAGGGACCGAGGTGACCGCGCTTTCAGCCACTCTGGCCAAGGTCGGGCTGACGATGTTCTTTGCCGGCGCCTATCTCTGGACGGCGCTGTTCCTGCGCGAAGTCTGGCGCGACCCGCAGGGGAGGGACATCTTTTCCTTCTCGCTCAACCGGCAATGGGCGCTGAACGGCCGCGCCATGCGGGCGGCGATCGCCCGGGGCGGCTGGGCGCCGCGCCTGGGCTCGGTCTTGCTGGCTCTGGCGGTCTCGGCCCTGCTCGGCTCCGGGCTGCTGGCGCTGGCCGCCGCCTTCACCGCACCAGCGGCGGCGCCATGATCCTTCGCCTCGCCCTTTGCGCGACACTCCTGCCGCTGGCCGCCCGCGCCTGCGCGGTGGCCGAGCCCTTTGCCGTCGCCGACATTGCCGGCTGGCCGGTTGTCGTTATGGGCGAGGTTGCCGCCTATGCCCGCGACGCGACGGGCGAGGGCCATATCAGCCTTGAGGTGTCCGAAGTGTTGAAAGGCGAGGCCCCCGCCCGGATCGAAGCCCGCTGGCCGGTCCAGATGGCCGAATTTCCCCCGGACCGCTGGGACCGGCCGGGGCAGGTCCTCGCCGCCTTCCTGCCCTCCGAAAACGGGCCGGATCTGGTTCTGGCGGTGGAGATTTGCGGCCGGGCGATGCTGGCCGAGGCCAGCGCCGCCAATCTCGCCGAGGTCCGCGCCGCGCTCGGGCCCTGAGCGAGCCGCCTATCGGTCCGTGCGCAGGAGCACGATTTCCAGCCGGTTGTTGCGGATGGCGGCGGGGTTCGCCGTCACCGGCTTGCGATCGGCAAATCCGGCAACGCGCTCGATCCGCGCGGTCGGCAGTCCCGCCGCTTCCAGCAGTACGCGGAAGGCCTGGGCCCGGGCGCCGGACAGCGCCCAGCCGGGGTTTTCGATCAGCGTCACCGGATAGGCGTGGACATGGCCCGAGACGGCGACGCGGTTGGCGGCCAGCGCCAGCACCTCGGCCAGAAGCCCTGCGAGATCGCGCGTCACGGCCATGGGCGCGGCGGTTTCGGCACCGAACAGGGGGGCGCCTTCGAGATCGAAGATCTCGATCACCAGCCCTTCATCCGTGACCTTGGTGACGACATGGCGCAGCGCCCGTTCCATGGTCATGCTCTCGCCGCCACGGGCGGACAGAGCGCGGTCCAGATCGGCCTTCATCGCCTCGGCGCCTTCGCCGGCGGATTCCGCCCCGCGCGCCTGGTGCTGCTCGGTCGGGCTGCGGCTGGAGGCGCCGGTGCCGTTCTGCACCCGGGACTCCTCGGAAAACACGCTCTCCCCCCCGAAGGCGCCATCGCCGCCCCCGGAGATGCGGTTCACCGGGATGGTCGGATTGAAGTAATCCGCCAGACCCTTCCTCTGCTTTTCCGTCGTCGCGTTCAGCAGCCACATCAGCATGAAGAAGGCCATCATCGCCGTGACGAAGTCGGCATAGGCGACCTTCCACGCACCCCCGTGGTGGCCGCCGGCGATGATGTTCTTCTTCCGCTTGATGATGACTGGCGCGGCGGCATTCGACTGCCCGGCCATCCACACACCCAGAACCTACACCCGGGGCCAAGGCTGCCAGAGCGATGTGAACAGCCGCTTAATCCGGCCAATTCGCCCGAATGCGGCGCGCGACTGCACGGCCCGGCCGGCGTCAGGCGGCCCGCAGCTGGCGCGCCCAGACGGGACGCAGGCTCACCGCGTGGCCCAGCGTCTCATAGGCCGCCTTCAGCCGCAGGGCCTCGCTGCGGCCGACAGAGGCGATTGCCGGGCGGCCGTCTTCTCCGGTGAGGCAGAGATCAAAGCGCTGGAAGTCGCGGTTGACGGCGATCAGCCCGCTGCCCGGCCAGCGCCGCATCAAATGGTCGCGCGTCGCCCGGTCCAGGCCTGCGGCCACCGCCCCGGTCAGCCGGCACGGACCGTGGCCGAGCCGGCGGGCCTGCGCGATCAGCGCTTCGGCCTGCCCCCGCCGTGTCGGCCGCTCCCAGGGCACCAGGTCGTGGATGGCCCGGTCCGGATCGCAGACCGCAAGATGCAGCCCCGGCCGGTCTGCCAGCGCCGCGCGCATGGCGCGGACTTCCGGCCAGTCTAGCCCGGTCAGGACCAGCCCCCCAGGCCTTTGTAGCCCGAGGTCGATCTCCTCGGCGGCAAGGCCGAGGATCGCCGCCAGCGCCGGTTGCGACCCCTCCGCACGGATCGACAGGTCAAAGCGCGGCTCCTCGGCCTCGGCTTCGGGAAAGGCCTCGCATTCGACCCGGACCCGCAGGCCGAAGAGACGCAGAAGCGCCGCAAGCCGCTGCGCCTGACCATGGGCGAGGTTTTCGCACAGCACGCCCGGGGCCGCCGCCATCCGCGCCCCGGCTTGGGAAGGATCGAGGCCGGCCGCCCGCGCCAGCACCCCGCAGGCAAGCGCTGCCTGGGGCGACGGCGCCGTCAGGACCAGTCGGAAAGCAGTGCGAAGGGCGACAGAGGCGGGCATGGCAGTCCCCGGTTTACCTCTGGTTAACCTGTCAGACTGCCCGCCGCCGGGCCACCGCGCCTCCGTCAAAGCCCCGTCAATAAACGCGGATCCAGCGCAAAAAGGTCCGGGGCTTCCGCCCGCCGGGGAATCGGCTAGCCTGCCGCGCATGCTGCGCATCACCGACACCGTCAGTCTTGCCGACTGGGAGCTTGTGGAGACCTTCACCCGCGCCTCCGGCCCGGGCGGGCAGAACGTCAACAAGGTCTCCACCGCCGTCGAGCTGCGCTTCTGGGCCGAGGCCTCACCGCATCTCGACCCTGGCACCAAGGCGCGGCTGCGCCGGCTTGCGGGACGCAAATGGGGTGAGGACGGCTCGATCCTGATCCGCGCCGAGGAGATGCGCAGCCAGGCGCAGAACCGCGAAAGGGCGCGGGAGCGGCTGGCCGAGATGATCCGCAAGGCGCTGGTGGCCCCGAAGCGCCGCATCCCCACCAAGCCCACCGCCGGCAGCCAGCGCCGCCGGCTGACCGCCAAGGCGGTACGGGGTACGGTCAAGGCCCTGCGCGCCGCTCCGGGAGACGAGGAATGAGCGAAAGCCCCACCGCGCGCCGGGCCCGGCTGATGGGACCGAATGTCCCCACCTTCTATCGCCAGCCGCTGCATCTGGTCCGGGGGCAGGGCGTCTGGCTGTGGGACGCGGCCGGCAACCGCTTTCTCGACTGCTACAACAACGTCCCGCATGTGGGGCATTGCCATCCCAAGGTGGTGGAGGCCATCGCGGCGCAGGCGGCGGTGCTGAACACCCACACGCGCTATCACCACGATCTGGTGCTGGATTATATCGAGCGGCTGACCGCCACGCTCGGCCACGGGATTTCACAGGCAATCATGACCTGCACCGGGTCGGAGGCCGTCGATATCGCCCTGCGCATGGCCCAGGCCACAACCGGCGCCACCGGGATCATCGCCACCGACAACACCTATCACGGCAATACCGCCGCCGTTTCCGCGCTGTCCTCGCGCCGCCCGCCGATCGGCGGCTACCCGCCCCATGTCCGTCGCGTCCCCTCCCCCGATTCGCTGCGGCCTCTGGGCGGCAGCCGCGCGGGCCAGGCGGCGGCCTTCGCGGCCGGGGTGGCGGCAGCGGCCGACGACCTGATCGCCCGGGGCTTCGGCCTCTCCGCCATCATCCTTTGCCCGGTCCTCGCCAACGAGGGCCTGCCGGCGGTGGAGCGCGGTTTCTTCGATCCCGCGCTGGCCGAGATCCGCGCGCGGGGCGGGATCGTCATCGCCGACGAGGTCCAGCCCGGCCTCGGCCGCACCGGCAGCCATTTCTGGGGCCATGACGCCATGGGCTTCGCCCCGGACGTGGTGACGGCGGGCAAGCCGATGGGCAACGGCCATCCGCTGGCCGCCGCCCTCGCCCGGCCGGAGGTGATGGCCGCCTTCCGCAACGCCTTCGGCTATTTCAACACCTTCGGCGGCAATCCCGTCTCCGCCGCCGCCGGGCTTGCCGTACTCGACGTTCTGGAGGCGGAGGGTCTGGTCGAGAACGCCCGGACCACCTCGGCCTATCTGTTGGACCGCCTGTCGGCGCTCAGCCATCCGCTTCTGGCCGAGGTGCGGGGCAAGGGCCTGTTCCTCGGGCTGGAGTTCGTCACCGACGCGGAGATGACCCCGGCCAGCGCCTTCGTCGCCGATCTGGTCGAGGCGATGCTGGCGCGGGGCATCCTGCTCAACCGCATCGGCAGGCACGGCAACACGCTGAAGATCCGCCCGCCGATGCCCTTCTCCCGCGCGCATGCCGACATCCTGGCCGATACACTCGCCGATGCGCTGCGCGAGACCCCGGTGCCCGCATGAGCGAGGCGGAGGAGGCCGCCGCGCTCTGGGGCGGGGTTCCCGGCCGCCTGCTCGGCAACCGCGAGAACATCGTCCACGAGCTGCTGCGCCCCGGCGGGGAACGGGCGGTCCTGCGCCTGCACCGCCCGGGCTATCAGGGCGATGCCGGCATCCGCGCCGAGCTGGAATGGGTCGCAGCGCTGGCGGCACAGGGCCTGCCGGTCGCCGCGCCGATCCCGCCCGCAACACGGGCGCCCGACGCCGCCGCCGGCGCCTCCCCTCCCCCTCGTGGGGAGGGGATGGGGGTGGGGGGCTCCGTCGCCGCTGGCGGCGACGCGCCGGCGCTCTTCGCCATCCTCCGCTCCGGCCGCCGCGCCTCGGCCGTCCGCTGGCTTCCCGGCCGGCCGCTGGGCACGAACGGCGAGGCCCTGCCCGGCACGCGGGAGGAACAGGTGGCGCTGTTCCGCGCTCTCGGCACGCTCCTGCGCCGCCTGCATGAGGCGACCGATGCGCTGGCCCTGCCCGTGCCCTTCGCCCGCCCGGAATGGGGTGTCGATGGGCTGACGGGAGAGGCGCCGGTCTGGGGGCGGTTCTGGGAGCATCCGGCCGCCACGCCGGCGCAGGCCGCGACGCTGCGCGCGGCGCGCGAGGCGTTGCGCGTGCGGCTGACGCGCTGGCGGGCGGAGGGCCTGTCCTATGGTCCGGTCCACGCCGATGTGCTGCGCGAGAACGTGCTGGTGGCCGAACCCGCCGGGCGGGGAGCCCCCCCACCCCATCCCTCCCCCACGGGGGGGGAGGGAGGCGCCGGCGCGCCGCGCCTCTCCCTCATCGACTTCGACGATTCGGGCACCGGCTTCCGCCTCTACGACCTCGGAACGGCCCTGGTACAGAACCTGAATGAGCCCGCCTATCCCGCCCTGCGCGATGCACTCTGCCAAGGCTACGGCGGCGCCGATCCGGCGCAGGCGGAATGGTTTGTCCTTGCCCGCTGCTGCGCCTCGGTCGGCTGGCCCATCCCCCGCCTCGCGCCCGACCATCCGATCCACGCCAGCCATATCGCCCGGGCCACCGGACTGGCCCAGCGGCTGATGTAGGGCGGGGTTCACCCCGCCGGTCGCGGCATGGCGGGGTGAACCCCGCCCTAGACCTCGACCTTGATCGGCTTCTGGGCGCCCACGCCGAAGACGCGCTTGTAGCGCTCGATCTCGGCCTTCGGACCCATCGCCTTGTTGGGATTGTCGGAAAGCTTGACCGTGGGCCGGCCGTTGGCGCTGACCGCCTTGCAGACGAGCGAGAAGGGCGCGAGCCCGTCGTCTTCGGTCAATCCCTTGAAATCGTTGGTCAGCATCGTGCCCCAGCCGAAGGAGACCTTCACCCGCCCGACAAAGCGCGCATGCAGCGCCTCGATCGTCTCGACATCCAGCCCGTCGGAGAAGATGACGAGCTTTTCGCGCGGGTCCTCGCCGCGCTCCTGCCACCAGCGGATCGCCGTCTCGGCGCCTTCGACCGGATCGCCCGAATCGATCCGGATCCCGGTCCATTTCGCCAGCCAGTCCGGGGCGCGGGCGAGGAAGCCCCTGGTTCCGAACGTGTCCGGCAGGATGATCCGCAGGTTGCCGTCATGCTCCTCGTGCCAGTCGGCCAGCACCCGATAGGGCGCCTCGGCGAGTTCCTCGTCGGTCTCGGCCAGCGCGGCCAGCACCATCGGCAGCTCATGCGCATTGGTGCCGATCGCCTCGATGTCGCGGTGCATGGCGATCAGGCAGTTGGAGGTGCCGATGAACTTGCCCTCCAGCCCCTCGATCATCCCCTGCACCGCCCAGTCCTGCCACAGGAAGGAATGCCGCCGCCTGGTGCCGAAATCGGCGATGCGCAGCCCGGAGATCGCCCGCAGCCGCTGGATCTTTTCCCAGAGCTTGGTCATCGCGCGGGCATAGAGCACCTGCAGCTCGAAGCGCCCCATCCGCTCCAGCACCGCCCGCGAGCGCAGCTCCATCAGCACCGCAAGCGCCGGGATTTCCCACAGCATCACCTCCGGCCAGGTGCCCTCGAAGGTCAGCTCGTACTGCCCGCCGCGCTTCTCCAGATGATAGGGCGGCAGCTTCAGCCCCTCGAACCACGACATGAAATCGGGGCGGAACATCTGCCGCTTGCCGTAGAACATGTTGCCGCGCAGCCAGGTCGATTCGCCCCGCGTCAGGCTCAGCGAGCGCACATGGTCGAGCTGCTCGCGCAACTCGCCCTCGTCCACCAGCTCGGCCAGCCGCACATTCTCGGAGCGGTTGATCAGGCTGAACACCACCGTCGTGTCCGGCCGGTTGCGAAAGATCGACTGGCACATCAAGAGCTTGTAGAAATCGGTGTCGATCAGCGACCGCACGATCGGGTCGATCTTCCAGCGGTGGTTCCAGACGCGCGTGGCGATATCGACCATGTGAGGCCTCCCTTGGCGCAATCAAGCGGCACCGCCCGGAACGCGCAAGCATACAATATGGCCAGCCCCGGTCCGATTTCGTCCGGCCAAGCCATTGCGCAGGCGAAGTGCCGTGCCCACTATCACAGGGAATTGGGGGTGAAAGCCTTGATGCGCGTCCTTTTGTCCGCTCCGTATCTTCCATTCAGCCTGGCTCTCGGCCTTCTTTTCGGCTTGCTGGCGCTTGAACTCCTTGCCCTGCTGCTGGGCGCGAGCTTTTTCGCCGATCATGACGCCGTTCCGGACGGCGCCGTCGACACGCACTTCGATTTCCAGCCCGATGCCGAGGTCGATGTCGCGGCACTGGTGGCCGCCAGCCATGCGACGGACGGCCCGGCCGCAGCGCAACCGCTGGGCGGCGGCACGGCCCTGTCGATCCTTGGCCTCGGGCGCGTCCCCTTCGCCCTGTGGTTCGCCGCGCTGCTGCTCGGGTTCGGGCTTGCCGGAACCGCGCTGCAGAGCCTCGCGCAGGCCGCCACAGGATCGGCGCTGCCGGGATGGCTGGCCGCTCTCCCGGCCGGGATCGCGGGCCTGTTCACCGCCAAGCGCTTCTCAGCCGTGATGGGCAGTCTCGTCCTCCAGAACGAGACCACGGCCACCGGCCCGCAGTTCCTTGGCGGCCTGCACGGCCTGGTGACACAGGGTGTCGCCCGCCGCGGCAGTCCCGCCGAAGTGCGGCTGCGCGACCGCCATGGCAATACCCACTACCAGCGCTGCGAGCCGTTCCGCGACACCGACGTGATCGCTGAAGGCACCGAAGTGCTGACCCTTCGCGAACGCAAGGACGGCGGCGGCTGGTGCCTGCGCATCGTGGCGATTCCGTCCTGACCATCTTCCGGGAGCTGACCATGCCGATGAATTTCTTCGTTATCCTGATTGTCTCGATCCTGGCTTTCTTCGTCCTGATCGGCCTCGTCCTCGGCCGTCTTTACCGCCGGGCCACCCGCGAGGTTTCGCTGGTCAAGACCGGCGCCGGGGGCAAGCGGGTGATCATGGACGGTGGCACCATCGCCATTCCGCTGCTGCATGAAATCAGCCGGGTGAACATGAAGACGCTGCGCCTCGAAGTGCGCCGCGCGGCCGAGGCGGCGCTCATTACCAAGGACCGGATGCGCGTCGATGTCGGCGCCGAGTTCTATGTCTCGGTTCAGGCCACCGACGAGGGCATTGCCCGTGCCGCCCAGACGCTGGGGGAGAAGACCTTCCACGTCGATCAGTTGCGCGAGATGATCGAAGGCAAGCTGATCGACGGCCTGCGGGCCGTCGCCGCCCGGATGACGATGGACGAGTTGCACGAGAACCGCACCACCTTCGTGCAGGAGGTGCAGAACGCCGTGTCGAACGACCTGCTGAAGAACGGTCTTGAGCTGGAAAGCGTGTCGCTGACCGCGCTGGACCAGACGCCGTTCGAGGCGCTGGACGAGAACAACGCCTTCAACGCGGTCGGCATGCGCAAACTGGCCGAGGTCATCGCCAAGTCGAAGAAGGAGCGCGCGCAGATCGACGCCGAGGCAGAGGTCTCGGTGCGCCGGTCGGCGATGGAAGCCGAGCGACTGAAGATGCAGATCGACCGCGAGCAGGAAGAGGCCCGCATTGCCCGCGAGCAGGAGGTCGAGCTGCTGAAAGCGTCGCAGGCGGCCGAGATCGCCCGTTCGCGCGAGTTGTCGGCCAGCGAGACCGAACGTGCCCGCATCCGTCGCGAGCAGGAGATCAAGGAAGCCGAGATCGCCCGTGCCCGGTCTATCGACGAAGCCCAGATCAAGAAGGAACGCGAGATCGAGGTGGCCAACCAGGACCGCCAGATCGTCATCGCCCAGAAGTCCGAGGAGGAAAGCCGCGCCCGCGCCTCCGCCGACACTGCCCGGGCCGAGGCGATGAAGGCCGCCGAAGCGATCGAGACGGCACGGTCGGTGGCCGCCGCCGAGCGTGACAAGCAGATCGCCCTGATCGAGGCATCGCGTGAGGCCGAGCGCGAGGCGACCAAGCTGCGCCTGTCCGCCGCAGCAGAGCGTGCTGCGGCAGAGGACCGGGCCGCCGCCCGCCGCGAGGAGGCGCAGGGCGAAGCGGATGCGGTGAAGATCCAGTCCGAGGCCAAGAAGGCGGACCTTCTGGCCGAGGCCGAGGGCCGCGCCGCGCTGGCCCAGTCGGAAAACGCGCTATCGGCCGAGATCGTGGCGATGAAGCTCGCGCTGGCCCGGCTGGAGGCCATGCCTGCCATTCTCGCCGAGATGGTCAAGCCGGCGGAGAAGATCGAATCGATCCGCATCAACCAGATCACCGGCCTCGGTGGCGTGCCGGCATCGGGAGGCGAGGGTGCGAAGTCGCCTGTGACCCAGGCCTTCGACGCGATGCTGGGCGCCGCCCTGCAGATGCCGGCGATGCGCAAGCTCGGGGAAGAGATCGGGCTCAGCTTCGAGAGCGGTCTTGACGGAATGCTGGACGAGCCGGCGAAGCGGCCGTGACGCCAGCGCCTGCGGGCGTCAGGCCAGACTGACACCCGCGTCGCGCATCTGCGCGACGGCGGCGGCGAGGCTGCCGTTGAGGTCGATGGCGCGGCAGGCTTCCATCACCACGGTGACGGCGAAGCCCAGCCGCGCCGCGTCGAGCGCCGAATAGGCGACGCAGAAATCGGTGGCGAGGCCGGCCAGCGTCACCGCAGAAACGCCCCGGCTGCGCAGGTAGCCGTCAAGCCCGGTGGGCGTCGTCCGGTCGTTCTCGAAGAAGGCGGAGTAGCTGTCGATCCCGGCGCGGAAGCCCTTGCGGATCACCATGTCCGCCGCGTCGGTGTCCAGCCCGGCATGGAAGGCCGCGCCGGGCGTGCCCTGCACGCAATGGGTGGGCCACAGGACCTGCGGCCCATAGGGCATTTCGGTCATCGAGAAAGGCGCGGCGCCCGGGTGGTTGGCGGCAAAGGAGGCATGGTCGGCCGGATGCCAGTCCTGCGTCAGCACCCGCACCGGAAAGGCGCGCAGCAGCGCGTTGACGCGCGGCACCACGGCATCGCCCTCGCCCACCGCCAATGCGCCGCCGGGGCAGAAATCGTTCTGCACGTCGATGCCGATGAAGGCCGCCTCGCTGGTCATCCCGCTCCTCCCGCTCCGCTGACACGGGCGTAGAGGCCGCAACCCCCTGCGGTCAACTGTCCTTCGCCGCGGCGGGGCGATGGCAGCGCCCCCCCTCCCCCTTGTGGGGAGGGGATGGGGGTGGGTGGCCCGGGGCAGGGCTTGCCACATGGCGTGTGACGCCGGCCCTTGCGCGGCCCGCGCCGATGCGGATGCTTCGCGGCAAAGGGGGGCGCCATGGACGAGCTTCCGATCTTTCCCGACCTGAATGGGGCCTCCGTCTTCATCACCGGGGGCGGCTCCGGCATCGGCGCGGCCCTGACCGAGGGCTTCCTGCGCCAGGGCGCCCGCGTCACCTTCTGCCAGCGGCGCGACGGCAGCGCCTTCGCCGGGCGGATGGCGCAGGCGACCGGGCACCGCCCGCGCGCGCTGATGCTCGACATCACCGACACCGCCGCGCTGAAGGCGGCGCTGGACGAGACCGCCGCCGCGCAGGGCCCCGTCGCCGTCCTGGTCAACAATGCCGCCGACGACCTGCGGATGAGGACGCTGGAGCTTTCGCCCGAGGACTGGGACCGCAGCCAGGCGGTCAATCTCAAGGCCTATTTCTTCGCCTGCCAGGCGGTCCTGCCGGGGATGATCGCGGCGGGCGGCGGGGCGATCGTCAACTTCTCCTCGATCAGCTACATGATGGCCGATGTCGGCTACCTGCCCTACATGGCGGCCAATGCCGGGATCACCGGCATGACCCGCTCCCTGGCCCGCGAATTCGGGTCGCACCGGGTGCGGGTGAACGCGCTGGCCCCGGGCTGGGTGCTGACCGAGAAGCAGAAGGCGCTCTGGGCCACGCCCGAGGCGGTCGCAGCCTTCCTCAAGCGCCAGTGCATCCCCGAAAGCCTGTCGCCCGGAGACATCGTCGGCGGCTGCCTGTTCCTCGCCTCGCGCACTTCGCGGATGATGACCGGGCAATGTCTGGTGATCGACGGAGGGGTGGTGGTGACGGGATGAGCGGGCTTCGCATCTATGGCGTCACCGGCTGGAAGAACTCCGGCAAGACCACGCTCATGGAGCGGCTGGTGGCGGAACTCGCGGGCCGCGGCCTGACCGTCGCCACGGTCAAGCACGCCCATCACGCGGCCGAGATGGACCATCCCGGCCGCGACAGCCACCGCCACCGTTTGGCGGGAGCGCGGCAGGTAGTCCTTGCCACCCCGGCGCGCTGGGCGCTGATGACCGAGCTGCGCGGCGAAGAGCCGCCGCCGCTGGAGGCGATGCTGGCCAAGCTCGACCCCTGCGATCTGGTTCTGGTCGAAGGCTGGAAGGCCGAGGGGCATCCCAAGATCGAAGTGCATCGGCCGGCCACGGGGCATGACCTGATGGCACCGGGGAATCCGACGATCCGCGCCGTGGCGGCGGACGCGCCGTTGCCGGGTGTCACGGTTCCGGTCCTCGATCTCAACAATGCGGCTGCGGTCGCGGACTTCATCCTGGCAGACCTCGGGTGAGGTTCGACCGCGTGGCGGTGCTCGACTGGTCGGCGGCGCGCGGCCGGCGGCGGGGCGGCGATTCGATCTGGCTCGGCCTTGCCGGGCCGCAGGGAGAGACGGCCGAGAACCTGGCAACCCGGACAGCGGCCGAAGCCCGGCTCGCCGCGCTGATCGCGGCCTCGCTGGCCGGCGGCGAGCGGCTGCTGGTCGGCGCGGACTTCGCCTTCGGCTATCCGCGCGGGCTTGCGACGGCGCTGACCGGAAGCGGTGAGGCGCTCGCCGTCTGGGACTGGCTGGCCGCGCGGGTGCGGGAGACGGCGGACCACGGATCGACCTACCGGGCCGTCGCGGCGGAGATCAACGCGCGTTTCCCCGGCCAGGGCCCGTTCTGGGGCAATGGCGAGCGGGCAGAGACCCCGGGCCTGCCGCGTTTCAGGCCACCGCTGCCCGCAGGTCTTGCCAACCATCGGGCGACCGAGATCGCCGCCCGTGACGGGCGGATCCGGCCGAAATCGGTCTGGCAGCTCGCCGGCGCGGGAGCAGTCGGCGCGCAGGCCCTGACCGGGATCCCGGTGTTGGCCCGCCTGCGCGCCGGTTTCGCGCCTTCGGTCGCGGTCTGGCCGTTCGAGCCGGCCGGGGCGCCGGTGGTGCTGGCGGAAGTCTATCCCTCACTTCTGGCCCGCGACGTGGCGGCGGCGGCGGATCCGGCCACGGCGCGGGACGAGGTTCAGGTCCGCCTCTTGTCCCGGGCGCTGTTGCGACTTTCGGATCAGGCCATGCTGGCGCCTCTGTTCGAGCGGGGGGATGCCGGGGAAGGCGCGATCCTCGGCGCCGGCCACGCCCCCGCCCTGCGCGCGGCGCTGCGGGACTAGGGTTCAGAGCGGGGCGAAGACCAGCCTTTCGATCACCTGCGCCACCGCGTCGCGGCCCAGTCCCTCGCGTGCCCGGGCGGCAGCAGCGGCATGGGCGGCAAGGAGCTGTCGTGGCGCCGGCCGCGCCTCGCGCA
Source organism: uncultured Rhodobacterales bacterium (assembly GCA_964602115.1). Lineage (GTDB taxonomy): Bacteria > Pseudomonadota > Alphaproteobacteria > Rhodobacterales > Rhodobacteraceae > JANOGU01. The sequence continues at coordinate 4,712 of CAZRQN010000050.1, read as the reverse complement.
GGGGGCCCGCGAGAGCGGCCAGCGCCGCGACATGGCCCTTTACCGCCGAATCAACCTGCGGATCGCGCGGCGCAAAGGCCGCGATGGCCTGGATCAGCAGGCAACCCCGGCCGGTATCGCCATCGAACACCAGATCCAGCAGCGCGGTGGAGAAGACCGCAGCCTCCTGACCGTCCGGCGCGGCGGCGAAGGCGCGATAGGGTTCGGCCGCCGGCCCTTCGACATATTGCGCCAGCGCCGCGCGGAACGCTCCGGGCGCATCGCCGAAGGCGCGGGCCAGCGCCATCTCGCCGGCCCCGGTCTCCGCCGCCAGAACGGCAAGCGGGACATCCGCCCGCCCGAACATCCAGTAGAGCGGGATCGCCCGGCCAAGCACTTCGGCAAGGTCGAGATCGCGGTCAGGATCGCGTGGAAGGGGCGAGGCGGTCATGGCGGGCTCCCCTGCCGGGACGGAAAGGCCGGGAAAGTCTGGCGCAGGCACCTTTCGCCGGGGTTTCGATCACGGCGACAACTTTACCCTTCGCCGCCCCTCTGGCACCAAGGGACAGCCCCGGACCGGAGAGATGGCGTGACCCTTCCGCATACGATGACCGCGATCGAGATCGCCGCGCCGGGCGGCCCGGACGTTCTGCGCCCCTGCGACCGGCCGGTGCCGGTGCCCGGGCACGGCCAGATCGTCATCCGCATCGCCTGGGCCGGGGTGAACCGGCCCGATGCGCTGCAGCGCGCCGGCCTGTACAGCCCGCCGCCCGGCGCCTCGCCCCTTCCCGGGCTTGAGGCCTCCGGCCATGTCGTGGCCATGGGTCAGGGGGTCACGCGCTGGCAGATCGGCGATGCGGTCTGCGCGCTGCTGCCCGGCGGGGGCTATGCCGAATATGCCGTCACCCGGGCCGACCACGCCTTGCCCGTCCCGGAGGGCCTGTCGCTGCGCGAGGCCGCCGCCCTGCCCGAGACCTGCTTCACCGTCTGGTCCAATGTGGTGATGCGCGGCGGCCTGCGGGCGGGGGAGCGCTTCCTCGTCCATGGCGGCACCTCCGGCATCGGCACCACCGCGATCCAGATCGCCCGGGCGCTGGGCGCCAGGGTCTTCGCCACCGCCGGCAGCGGCGAGAAATGTCTGGCCTGCGAGGGCCTCGGCGCCGAGGTCGCCGTGAACTACCGCGAGACCGACTTCGTCGAGGCGGTGAACCGCGAGGGCGGGGCGCATCTGATCCTCGACATGGTGGGCGGCAGCTACCTGCCGCGCAACGTCAGGGCGCTGGCCGATGACGGGCGGCTCGTCCAGATCGCCTTTCTGGAAGGACCGAAGGTGGCGCTGAACTTTGCCGAGGTGATGGTCCGGCGACTGACGATCACCGGCTCCACCCTGCGGCCGCAATCGGATCTGGCCAAGGCGCGGATCGCAGCGGCGGTGGAGGCGCAGGTCTGGCCGATGATCCCGGCGGGACACTTCCGCCCGGTGATGGACAGCGATTTCCCGCTGGTGGAAGCGGCGGCGGCCCATGCGCGGATGGAAAGCTCGGCGCATATCGGCAAGATCGTCCTGCGCGTCGGCGGCTGAGCGATCACGCAGGGGCGCGTTGACAGGCCGGCGCCGAGACCGCTTGATGGCGGCGGTGCCATGACCCGGGAGGGCGGGATGCGGCGAGGTGGTTGCGCGATGGCGCTGGGGGCCTGGCTCTTCGCCGGTGCCGCCCTGGCGCAGCAGTCTGCGCCGGCGCCCGGACGGGTGATCGACTATGGCGATGCCGTAAGTCTGGTCATCGTCACCCAGGTTCCTCTCGGCCCCAGCGAATCGGCCGCGATGCGCGACTTCGGGGCCTTCGTCGATTATTTCGGCGCCTTCGCCGTCGATCCGGGTGCGGGCGATACCTATTACTGGGTCGCCGGCTATCAGTCGCAGGCGCTGGCGATGCAGATCGCCTATGCCGGCTGCAAGGAACTGGCCGGTGCAGGTGCCGATTGCGTGCTTTACGCCCGGCTCGATCCCGAGGGCTACCTGCCACGCCTGGGCCGGCCGGAGGAACTGGGCGCGCCGGCCTCGCGCAACTGGCGCGGATTCTATCTCGGCGGGGGCAAGCCCGGCCGGTTCCAGGCCTTCGCCATGTCGGACCTGACCAGCGGCGCGACGGTGGACAATGCCACCGAGGCCGAGGCCCGCTCCACAGCTTTGGTCGAATGCGAGGACGCGGCGGCAGGCGCGATGAAGGTGATGACCACCACAACCCGCGAGATCCTGCGGGCGGGCAATCACAATGCCTGCCGGGTGGTCGATCTGAGGGGGCCGTAGGGCTCCGGACGGACGGCGGCGAATTCAGCAAAGTTTCGGACCGGTATCGGGACGGCGCCCGGCGGTCCGGCGCATCCTTCCGGCACGACCGCAGCCAGCGGCACCCGGAGGCCCGTGCTATGTCCCATCCCTCTGTCCACCGTTTCGGCCCCTCGTCGTTCGAGACCGATCCCCTGGAGTCCTGGACCGGGATGTCCGGGGGAATGGAAACGGAAGGCCGCGACCCGGTGCTGATGGACATGCTGTCGCAGGCGATGGCCGGCGGGGCGGTGCCCTCCGGCTTTGACCTTCTCGCCTTCATGCCTTCTCTGGCGCAGGACGTTCCCCCCTCCCCGCCGCCCCCCGTGCGGGCCGGCTGGCGCGCATGGCTGCGGCTGGCGTTCTTCGTCCGCCAGGCTTCTGTCGCTTGACGCAGCCTGCGGCCCGTCCTTTCGTGATCGCGCGAGGAAACGCGCGGAGCGGGTTTGGACGGTCGGATCAGGATCGGCGCATGTCTTCTGGACCCCGCACGCGGGACGCTGACGCGCGACGGAGCGCCGGTCCACCTGCGCGCCAAGAGCTTTGCCCTGCTCGTCACGCTGGCCCGCCATCGTGACCGGGTCCTGGGCAAGGACGAGCTTCTGGCTTCCGTCTGGCCCGATGTCACCGTCACCGAGGATTCGCTGACCCAGGCGGTGGGCGAACTGCGCCGGGTTCTGGGCGATGGCGCCGTGCGCACCGTGGCGCGGCGCGGATATCAGCTCGTCGCCGAGCCAGAGGCCGGCGCGCCGGTGCGCCTGCCGGTGCTCGCGATCCTGCCGTTCACGGTGCAGTCGGAAGATCCGCAGGACGCGCCGTTGGTCGATGCGCTGGCGGAGGAGATCATCCAGGGCGTCGGGCGCTACGGCATGCTTCGCGTCATCGCCCGCCATACGGTGTTTCAGTGCCGGCCTGAGACGGTACGGCCGATGGACGCCGCAAGGCGCATCGGTGCGGACTGGTTCGTCGAGGGCACCGCGCGGCGGCTGGGCGGGAGCCTGAGACTGTCTCTGGCGCTGTGCGTGGCGGCGGACGGAAGGCAGGCCTGGTTCGAGATGCTGGCCCTGCCCGAACGTGACTGGACCCAGGTTCTGGCCGCCCTGCCACACCGGATCGTGGCCCAGGTCATCCAGAGCGAGACGCGGGCGCTGGCCCTGCGCCCGGTTCCCGCCGCCACCGCCGACTTCGACGCCTGGCAGCATTTCATCGCTGGTCTGGCGTTGATCCGCAGTTATGGCGCGGGCGTCAACCTGGCGGCACGGGATCATTTCCGTGCTGCCATCGCCCGGGACGCGAACTTCGCCCTTCCCCATGCCTATCTCGGCCTGGCCGAATGCATCATCGCCGATTTCGGGCGAGCCGGGCCGGAGCCGCTGGCCCGGGGCCTCGATCATGTCCTGCGCGGCCTGACACTGGCGCCCGATGAGGGGCGCTGTCTGGCGATTGCCGCCATGGTCCGGCTCTGGCGCCGCGAGTTTCCGGCGGCCGAACTCATGGCGCGTCGGGCTGTGGCGCTGAACCCTTCGGACGCCGATATCCTGGCCGAGGCCGCCTATGTCCTGGCCATTCGCGGCAAGGCGGCCGATGCGCTGGCGATGATGGAGGAGGCCATCCTGCTCAATCCGCTGCACCCGGACTGGTACCACTACAATCTTGCGAAGATTTTCCAGCAGCTGGGCCGCCATGCCGAGGCGATCCCGCGCATCGAATGCCTGCCGGTCCGCAGCCGGTGGAAGGAAGTCCGGCTGGCGGCGTGTTACGCCGCGCTGGGAAATGCGCGGGCGGCGCGTGAGCACCTGGCCCTGGCAGAGGCTCAGGAACCCGGCTGGAACCCGCTTGCGGCCATCCGCGACTGGCCCGAGTTCGAGCTTGCCGAAGACGAGGCCGCCTTCACCGCCGATGTCGCGCGCGCCATCGCAGTGGCTGCGACGGCGCCGTGATCAGCGGATCGGGCCGCTGTTGCCTTCGTCCTCGTCCTCGTCGTCGTCGTCGGAGTCCGGCAGGTTGAAGAAGCTCTCGGCATCGGAATAGTCGGCCGGCTTCTTCTTTTCGCTCTCGGCGAACAGGCCTTCGATCGCTGCCACCGCGCTCGGGATGCGCGGCTCCGCCGCCATGCCCAGGCTCTGCTCGGTGGAGACGAGCTTGCGCCGTTCGTCGTCGGTCATCACCTTGCCCTCGGCGGCCTTGCGCCGGGCGGCGAGCTGCACCGCGCCGTCAAGTTCGGACTGGCGGCACAGGCCCAGCGCCACCGGGTCGATGGGCGAGATCTGGCCGATGTTCCAGTGGCTGCGCTCGCGGATCGACTGGATCGTCGGCTTCGTCGTGCCGCCGAGCTTGCCGATCTGGCCATCGGTCAGTTCCGGGTGGAACTTGACCAGCCACAGGATCGCGGCCGGCCGGTCCT
>CAZRQN010000049.1:340-20217 GCA_964602115.1 uncultured Rhodobacterales bacterium | reverse complement strand
CCCCCCAAACCGAAGGAGCGGCCCCCTTCGGGCCGCGACAGAGGGCGGGAGGGGGCCAGGTCGGGTCCAGGGAGCCTCCGCAGCGCAACTGGCGCCGGAAGGGCGCCGGACAGTCAGCGAAGCTCCTTGCGGATCACCAGTTTCAGCCCCGACCAGACCGCATCGACGGCGCAGACCTTCACATCCACCAGTCCCATCGGCAGGCAGACCTCGCGGATCACGTCTTCGGTGATGTCTGTCGGCACTTTCGCCGCCTTCTTGGGCCAGGAGACCCAGACCATCCCCGCCGGCGCCAGCCGCGCCCTTGCCGATGCCAATACCCGTTCAAGCAGGCTGCGGTGGGTTGTGAACAGGTGGAGATAGGTCAGCCCGGGGGGAAGCGGGGCGTCGGGGGCAAGAAGCGGCGGCGGGTCGGCAATGCCGAGGAGTGCCCCATAGTCCGGACAGCCGATCACCGCCGCCGGCGACTGACCGGCCCAGCCGAGTTTCTTCGGCAGCGGCGTGCCGGAATATCCCGCGTCAGTCGCCAAGCTTGGCATGGACCTCGTCGAGATCCACCTCGCCCAGCGGAACCTTGTTGCCCGGATTGTCGAAGTCGTAGCGGAAGAGCTCGAAATCCTTCCGGTAGATCTCCCACATCAGGTGGCGCGACAGGTCGTCGAAATAGTCCTCCACCGGATGCAGCCGTTTCGGCCCATGCCCCTCGCTTTCGTTGAAGCGCGGGACCTCTTTCAGCGCCACCGGGACGCGCGGGACGAAGCGGTCCAGCACGCCCTGCATCCCCTCGTCGAAGCGCTCGGTGTGGAAGATGGCGTCGTAGCGCCCGCCGTTGACGATGAAGGTGGCGACATGGCCTGACATCGCCGACCAGTGGATGTCGGGCTCCATCGGCTTTTTCCAGCGGATCGTGTCGCGGGCGAAAAGAAGGAAGCGGCGGAAGTTCGCGATCTGATCGAAAGGCTCGGTCCCGTCGTCCCCGCCTACCTCGATCCCGTATTTCAGGGTCAGCAGCGGGACGAGATTGCCGCGATAGCGCTTCCCGTTGCGCTGGATGCCGCAGATCTTGTCGAAGAACGAGGACAGGATCCGCGCGTAGGGATTGCGCACGCAGGTGAAGGACGGCGCCTTGCGGCCCTTCACGGCGTCCTCGATCAGCGGCTGGCTGCGCTCCTGCGCCCATTTGTGCAGGCCTTCGGTCGCGTCATGGATGTCGCCGTCGAAAAACCGGCCGTGATCGGAGAAGTACATGATCTGCCCGATGGTCGAGCAGGCGCATTTTGGCACCACCCGGTAGATGACGCTGCCGCTTTCGGTCATCCAGGCGCCGGGAAACCCCATCAAATTCTCCTTTCCGCTGGCGAGGCGGGATATGGTCTGCTTCAAGGAAGAACAAGAAAACCGGGACATTTCAAGGAAGGCTGAACGAGTCTGCGGAAACCTCCGGCAGGCCCCTCGGAAACCGGCACGCGCGCATGGCCAGAATCGCCTATCTCCTGCTCTGCCACAAAGACCCTGCCGCCGTGGTTGCCCAGGCGTGCCGGCTGACGCAGGCGGGAGACTTCGTCGCCATCCATTTCGACGGGCGGTCGTCCGCCGCCGACTTCGCCCGCATTCGCGCGGCGCTTGCCGACAATCGTTCGGTGACCTTCGCCGCCCGCCGTCACCGCTGCGGCTGGGGAGAGTGGAGCCTGGTGGCCGCGACGCTGGAACTGCTGGAAGCGGCGGTTCCGGCCTTTCCCGAGGCCACGCATTTCTACCTGATCTCGGGCGACTGCATGCCGACCAAGACGGCGGAATTCGCCCATGCCTTCCTCGACGCCAGTGCCGCCGACTACATCGAATCGCGGGATTTCTTCACCTCGGATTTCATCAAGACCGGGATCCGGGAGGAGCGGCTGATCTTCCGCCACTTCTTCAACGAGCGGCGCCACAAGCGCCTGTTCTATGCGTCGATGGGACTTCAGCGGCGGTTGGGCCTTGCGCGGCGGCTCCCGCAGGACCTTGCGATCCAGATCGGCAGCCAGTGGTGGTGCCTGCGGCGCGGGACGGTTGAGGCCCTGCTTGAGTTCTGCCGCCGCCGTCCGGAGGTGCAGCGCTTCTTCCGCACCACCTGGATCCCGGACGAGACCTTCTTCCAGACCCTCGTGCGCCATCTGGTGCCCGAGGCGGAAATCCGCAGCCGGTCGCCGACCTTCCTGCTGTTTTCCGACTACGGCATGCCTGTCACTTTCTACAACGACCACTACGACCTGCTCGTCGGTCAGGACTGTCTCTTCGCCCGGAAGATCAGCCCCGACGCAACGGATCTGCGGACCCGGCTCGGAGACCTCTATGTGGCGACGGGCGTCAGCTTCGCGACCTCGGCCGAAGGCGGCGCGCTCCACCGCTTCCTCACCGGCAAGGGCCGGGTCGGGCGCCGGTTCGCGCCGCGCTTCTGGGAAACCGAGACCAGCATCGGCGCCGAGCGCAACCTGCTGATGGTGGTCTGCAAGAAGTGGCATGTGGCCAAGCGCCTGGTCGAGCGCGTGCGGGCCGAGACGAACCTTCCGGCCGTCGGCTATCTGTTCAACGAGGAAGAGGCAGGGCTGCCCGATCTCGGCGGCATCCAGAACAGGGTGGAGAAGCGGACCCGCCACCGCCGGGCCGTCATGCGCCTGCTGTTCGACCATTTCGGCAGCGACACGCTGGTCTGCTGCCTCGATCCGGCGATGCACGACCTGATGCAGGATTTCGCGGCCGACCGGGCGACGACGCGCATCCTCGAGATCGCCTGCCAGTTCAGCGACGACTACCTCGCCGGCCATGCGCAGCGGCTTGGGCTCGCGCCGGCCGGCGGCCCGCAGGAGACGCTCGACCGGCTGCTGCCGACGATCCGCTACGACATCGCCTTTGAAAGCGATCGCCTGCGGAATGCCGGCTTCGCGCATCTTGCCCGGATGAGCGAGACGGCGAGCGCGGACGAGAACGCGATTGCGCTTTCGGACTTTCTCGCTATCCCGGCGGAACGGGCGCGCCGGATCGCCGAGACGCCCTTTCTCTTCGCGGATTGAGCGCCATGGCCTGGACCTACGACCCCACCAACATCTTCGCCCGCATCCTGCGCGGCGAGATCCCGAACCGCACGGTGCTGGAAACGGCTCATGCGCTGGCCTTCCACGACATCCGCCCGCAGGCGCCGGTGCATGTGCTGGTGATCCCCAAGGGCGCCTATGTGGACTTCGCCCATTTCGCCGCCGAAGCGACAGCGGAGGAGCTGGTCGATTTCCATCGCGCCGCCGCGCAGGTGATCGCCTCGCTGGGACTGGAGCAGGGCTATCGCGGCATCACCAATTCCGGCGCACACGGCCTGCAGGAAGTGCCGCACTACCACCTGCACCTGCTGGGCGGCCGGGTGATGGGGCGGATGGTCGATCCGGGCTGAGCCGGGGCGTCAGTGATCGGCGTGGGCGTGGGCGCGGTCGATCACATAGCGCTTGTCGCAATAGCCGCATTCGACCCAGCCCGTGTCCTCCGGGATGGTCAGCCATACCCGGGGATGGCCGAGCGCGCCCTGGCCGCCGTCGCAGGCGATTTTCCAGGCGGTGACGGTCTCGGTCTCGGGGGCTTCGGTCGTCATCTGCGGCTCCGGTCCTGATCCATCCGGTTCTATCCGGCGGCCGGCCGTAGCTGCAAGCGGGACGCGGCAATTTCCTTGAAGAAAGGAAATTGCAAATCTCTTGTTTCAAGAGATTTGCAGGGCCCGCCTCCAGCCGAGGCCCTGCGCCGTCTGGCCGCGCGGACGATATTCGCCGGAAACCCATCCATCCCATCCGCTGGCGCCGAGCCAGGCAAGCTCGTCCGGGCCCGGTTCGCCCCGGTCGGGTTCCCCGGCAATCTGCAGATGGACGACCAGAGGCCGGTGCCTGTCCCAGAGCGGCACGACCCCGCCCAGCCGGGCGGCGTGCCAGGTGTCGAACTGCAGGCCGATCTCCGCGCCGGACAGATCGGCCAGGACGGCGGCCGCCTGGGCGAAGTCACCGAGAAAATAGCCCGGCATGTCTGCCGGATTGAGCGGCTCGATGCTGAGCGGGTGGCCGAAGCCGGCCGCCCAGGCGAGGTTGCGGCGAAAGGTCGCCTCGGCTTCGGGACCCCCTGCATTCCCCGCCATCACATGGATGCGCCCGGCCCCCATCGCCGCCGCCCAGTCGAGCGCCCGGCGGAAATCGTCGCGGAACCGCGCCTCCGCCCCCGGCACGGCGGCAAAGCCGCGCGCGCCGCCCGTCCAGTCGCCGGGCGGGGTGTTGATCAGGGCGACGGGCATGCCGGCCAGAGCCTCCTGCCACTCCTCCGCCGGGTGGTCATAGGGAAAGAGGACTTCCACCCCGTCGAAACCCGCAGCCGCTGCCAGCGCGGGACGTGCCAGCATCGGGGCCTCGGTGAAGAGCAGGGTCAGATTCGCCGCGACCTTCACGGCAGTTCGGCGGACGGGATCACCGGGAAGAACATCCCCCCTGACCGCAGGCCGAACCAGTCGTCCTCGGTCTCGCCCAGATCGACCAGCCGGTAGAAGGACTTGCGGTCGATGCGCGCCCAGAGGTCGGCGCGGACGAGGACATAGGGCGAAGACTCGCCCGTCTCGGGATCGCGCTCCACCCGGATCGGCCGGTCGGGGCCGGCCACCGTCTCGTCGCCGATATTGGTGGTGAAGATCAGGCTTCCGTCCTCGCGGCGGAAATCGACGGCGATGAAGGGCACGTCCTCCACCCGGATGCCGACCTTTTCCACCGGGGTGACGAGGAAATAGGCCTCGCCCTCGCGCTTGAGGATATTGGCGAACAGCCGCACCAGTTCCGGCCGGCCGATGGGCGTGCCGAGATAGTCCCAGCGTCCGTCGCGGCGGATCACCATGTCGAGATCGCCGCAGAAAGGCGGGTTCCACAGATGCACCGGCGCCGGGCCCCTGCCTTTGCCCTTGCCGGCGGCGCTCGCGGCCTGCATCACAGCTTCGGCGGTCGGTTTCACGTTCCCTTGTCCCGATCTTCCGTTTGCCCTCTCGCCGGGGCACGATACCGCTCAGACGACCCGCATTGCCAGCCCGGAGGACTTCATGGCCGCGACCCCGCAGGAAACCGAGGCGCTGGTGGCCGAGATCGAACGGCTGGGCGGACGGCTTGCCGAGGTCAAGGCCTCGATCAACCGCCGGTTCATCGGCCAGGAGCCGGTGGTGGATCTGGTGCTGGCCTCGATTCTCTGCGGTGGCCACGCGCTGCTCGTCGGCCTGCCCGGCCTTGGCAAGACCCGGCTTGTCGATACGCTGGCCACGGTCCTGGGACTGAAGGGGAACCGGGTCCAGTTCACCCCCGACCTGATGCCCGCCGACATCCTCGGGGCCGAAGTGCTGGAAACCGCCGCCGACGGCAGTCGCGCCTTCCGTTTCATCGAGGGGCCGGTGTTCTGCCAGCTCCTGATGGCCGACGAGATCAACCGCGCCTCTCCGCGCACCCAGTCCGCGCTCCTTCAGGCGATGCAGGAGCGCGAGGTGACGATCGCCGGCGCCCACCGCCCGCTTCCCGCCCCCTTCCACGTTCTGGCGACGCAGAACCCGATCGAGCTTGAGGGCACCTATCCGCTGCCCGAGGCGCAGCTCGACCGCTTCCTTGTCCAGGTCGATGTCCACTACCCCGACCGTGCCACCGAGCGCGACATTCTGCTCGCCACGACCGGGGCGGAGGAGGCGGAGGTGCATCAGGTGATGACCGCCGGGGAACTCGCCGCCGCGCAGCTGGTCATCCGCCGCATGCCCGTCGGCGACCAGGTGGTGGCGGCGATCCTCGATCTCGTCCGCGCCTGCCGGCCGGGCGAGCCCGAGGGCAAGGCGCTGGAGGGCCAGCTTTCCTGGGGACCCGGCCCGCGTGCGGCGCAGGCGCTGATGCTGACCGTGCGCGCCCGGGCGCTGCTCGACGGCAGGCTCGCGCCCTCGGTCGCCGATGTCGCGGCCCTGGCCCGGGCGGTTCTGACCCACCGCATGGCGCTGACCTTCTCCGCCCGGGCGCGGGGCGAGGACCTCGGCGCCCTGATCGACCGGACCGTGGAAAGCGCCCTCGGCCTCGGAGCGGCCGCTTGAGCGATACCGTCGCCCTCCGCGCACGGGCCGAGGCGCTGGGCGAAGCCCTGCCGCCCTTGCTGGCGGAAGCCGAGTTCCTTGCCGCGACCATCCATCTTGGCGAGCACGGCCGCAGGCGCGCCGGCATGGGCGACGAGTTCTGGCAGTTCCGGCCGGCGATGCCGGGCGATTCGCTGCGGCTGATCGACTGGCGCCGTTCCGCCCGCTCGGACGCGCATTTCGTCCGCGAGCGCGAATGGCAGGCGAGCCAGACGGTGACGCTCTGGGTCGATCCGGCGCGGTCGATGACTTTCGCCGGCCACAAGGCGCGGCCATCCAAATCGGAACGGGCGCGACTGCTGGCGCTGGCGCTGGCGGTGCTTCTGCTGCGGGGTGGCGAGCGCGTGGGGCTGGCGGGCGAGACTGCCCCGCCGCGTCCGGGCCGGGCGCAGATCCTGCGGCTCGCGGCGGCCCTGACGGACGGACCGGACGACTACGGCACGCCGGACACGTCAGGGATCGCCCGACACGGGCGCGCTGTCTTCCTCTCCGACTTCCTCGGGAGGATCGAGACGGTGGCCGAGGCGCTGGCGCGGGCGGCCGACCGGGGGGTGAAGGGGGCGCTGGTCCAGATCCTCGATCCGGCCGAGGAGGAGTTTCCCTTCGACGGCCGCACGATCTTTGAATCCATGGGCGGGACGCTGCGCCATGAAACGCTGCGCGCCGGCGACCTGCGCGCGCGCTACCTCGACCGTCTGGCGGAGCGGAAGGCAGAGCTTCAGCGGCTGGCCGGCGGGATCGGCTGGCACTTTCACACCCATCACACCGGCACGCCGGCGCAGCCTGCGCTTCTCTGGCTTTACCGGGCGCTGGAGCAAGGGCGGTGACGGGATACCTTTCCACCGCTCCTCAAGCCCTTGCGGGCTTTCCTCGCGGTCCGTCGCCCGCGAGGAAAGCCCGCAAGGGCTTGAGGAGCAGCCGGTGGCAGGGGGGCGCCTGAGATGTGGACCCTGGGCCCGCTCGGGTTCACCTCGCCGCTTCTCCTCCTCGGCCTGGTCGCGCTGCCGGTCCTCTGGCTCCTGCTGCGGGTCGTGCCGCCGGCGCCGATCCGCCGGCGCTTTCCCGGCGTGGCGTTGCTCCTCGGGCTCAGGGATGACGAGAACGAGACCGACAAGACGCCGCTCTGGCTTCTCCTGATGCGCATGGCGGCGATCGGGGCGGCGATCCTGGCTTTCGCCGGGCCGATCCTCAACCCGCGCAGCGGCGATCCGGGCTCGGGGCCGCTCTTGATCCTGATCGACGGCTCATGGGCCGACGCCCGCGACTGGCCGCGCCGGGTCGAACGTGCCGCCGCGCTCGCGGAGGAGGCCGGTCGCGCGGGAAGGCCGGTGGCGGTGCTGCGCCTGACCGATCCGCCGCTGGCGCCGGCCTTCCAGACCGCAGCCGCCTGGGCGCCGCTGATCGGCGGGCTGGAGCCGCTGCCCTGGCGGCCGGACCATGCCGGCTGGGCTTTGGCCTTGCCGGAGGGGACCTTTTCCACCGACTGGCTGACCGACGGGCTCGAAAACCCGGGGCGCGAGGCGCTGCTTGCGGCGCTGCAGGCGCATGGGCCGGTCACGGTCTTTGAAAGCCCGCGCGCCGCCTTTGCCCTGCGTCCGGCGGTCTTTTCGGACGGGGCGATCAAGATCGCCGCCCTGCGCCAGCCCGCCGGCGGCGCGTCCGAAATCGAACTTTCCGCCCTTGGCCCCGACCCGGCGGGGATCGAGCGGGAACTGGCGCGTGTCCCCGTCGGCTTTGCCGCAGGCGCGGGCGAGACCGAGATCGCCCTGTCCCTGCCGCCCGAGCTGCGCAACCGCATCACCCGTTTTGAACTGGTGGGACAACGCTCGGCGGGAGCGGTGTCGCTGACCGACGACAGCCTCAAGCGGCGCAAGATCGCCCTGGTCTCCGGCCAGAACGAGGCGGAGGGGCTGCGCCTGCTTTCGCCGACCCACTACCTGCGCCAGGCCCTGGCGCCGTCCTCCGAACTGATCGAGGGAACGCTGGCCGACGCGCTTCTCGCCAGCCCCGATGTGATCGTTCTGGCCGATGTGGCGCGGATCGCGCCGGACGAGGCTGCGGGCATCAAGGAATGGGTGGAGAAGGGCGGGTTGTTGCTGCGCTTCGCCGGGCCGCGCCTTGCCGCTTCCGACATCGGACGCGGCGAGGAGGATCCGCTGATGCCGGTCCGCCTGCGCGAAGGCGGGCGCACGGTCGGAGGCGCCATGTCCTGGGGCGAGCCGAAGACCCTGGCACCCTTCGCCGAAACTTCGCCCTTCCACGGCCTGGACGCGCCTGCCGAGGTGGAGGTGACGGCCCAGGTCCTGGCGCAGCCGGACCCGGATCTTGCCGACCGCACCATCGCGGCCCTGGCCGACGGCACGCCGCTCGTCACCCGCAAGGCGCTCGGGCAGGGACAGGTGGTGCTCTTCCACGTCACCGCCAATGCGGAATGGTCCTCGCTGCCGCTGTCAGGCCTTTTCCTGCGCATGCTGGAACGGCTGGCCGTTTCCGTCCGGCCCTCGGTCCCCGATGCGGAGGCGCTGGCCGGGCAGGTCATGGTGCCCGAGGTGGCGCTCGATGCCTTCGGCGCGATCCGTGACGCCGGCGCACAGGCCGGCGTGCCGGGAGAGGCTCTGGCCGAGGCGCTGGGGGAAAGGGGAGTGTCCGCAGCCTTGCCGCCCGGGCTCTACGCCGGGGCGGACCGCCGTTTCGCGCTGAACGCGGTCGGTTCGGCCACGCCTTTCGTGCTGGCCGGATGGCCGGACAGCGTCGCCCGCGAGGGGTTGGAGGCTCCGGCGGAGCGTTCGCTGAAGGGCCTGCTGCTGGCCTCGGCGCTGCTCCTTCTGCTGGCCGACATCCTCGGCGCGCTGGCGGTCTCGGGCCGGCTGCCGTCCGGAGCGGCCGTGCTTCTGCTTGCCGTCTTCGCCGGATCGGGCGGTGCCGGGGCGCAGACGGCGGAGGCGCCGGCGCTCGACCCGGCGGCGGAGGAATTTGCGCTGATGGCGACGACTTCGGTGCGCCTGGCCTATGTCGTGACCGGCGACGCCGAAGTGGATCGCATCTCCGAAGCCGGCCTCGTCGGCCTGTCGCAGCGCCTGACCGAGCGCACGACCGTCGAGCCCGAAAAGCCGGTGGGCATCGACCTCGAAAAGGACGAGCTGGCCTTCTTTCCCTTCATTTACTGGCCGGTGACATCGCGCCAGGAGCTTCCCTCGGCGGCGGCCTATGCCCGGCTCAACCGCTTCCTTGCTTCCGGCGGCATGATCCTGTTCGACACACGCGACGGCGACATTTCCGGCAGCGGCCAGACGCAGGAGGCGCAGATGCTGCAGCGTCTGGCGGCGCCGCTCGACATCCCGCCGCTGGAGGTTGTGCCGGAAGACCATGTGCTGACCCGCACCTTCTACCTGTTGCAGGATTTTCCCGGCAGGTTCGACAACCGAGCCGTCTGGGTCGAGGCCTCGCCGCCCGATGCCGAACAGGCCGAGGGCATGCCCTTCCGCAATCTCAACGACGGGGTGACGCCGGTGGTCATCGGCGGCAACGACTGGGCCGGTGCCTGGGCCGTCGATGCCTATGGCGCACCGCTTTTCCCGGTGGGGCGCGGCTATGCCGGCGAGCAGCGGCGCGAGATCGCCATCCGTTTCGGCATCAACCTGATCATGAACGTGCTGACCGGCAACTACAAATCCGACCAGGTCCATGTTCCGGCGCTTCTGGAAAGGCTGGGGCAGTGAGTGTCTCGCTGATCTTCGATCCGCTGCTGCCCTGGGCGGTGCTTGCCGGTTTCGGCGTGCTGGCCGGCCTGCTCCTGGCGCTCGCGCTCTGGCGGGGGCTTTCGGGCTGGTGGCTGCGCGGGCTGGCGGTCCTGGCGGCGTTTGCCGCGCTCTCCGGGCCGGCGCTGCAGCGCGAGGACCGCAAGCCCCTGTCCGACATCGTGATCGCGGTGGTGGACGAAAGCGCCAGCCAGCGCATCGGCGCGCGCCCCTCCCAGACCGCCGAGGCACTGGCCCGGGTGCAGGCCGAGGTTGCCGCCCTGCCGGAGACCGAACTGCGCATCCTGCGCGTCGGCGATGCCGAGGGCGACGGCGGCACCCAGCTGATGACAGCCCTGGCGCAGGCGCTGGCCGAGGAACCCCGGGCGCGGATCGCGGGTGTCATCCTCATCACCGACGGGCAAATCCACGACCTGCCCGCCGCGCCGGCCCTTCCTGCCCCGCTGCACGCGCTGCTGACCGGGGCGCCCGAAGACTGGGACATGCGGCTGGTGGTCAAGAACGCGCCGGCCTTTGCCATCCTGGATGAGGAGATCAAGCTCACCCTGCGCATCGACGCCCAGGGCGCGGTGCCCGAAGCCCTGCGGGCCGAGGCAAAACTGACGATCGCCCTCAACGGCGAAGAACCGATGACCTACACCGTTCCGGTCGGTGAGGATCTCGAGCTTCCGCTCACGCTGAAACGCGGCGGCATGAACGTTATCCAGTTCCAGCTTGCGGTGGCGGAGGGCGAACTGACCGACCGCAACAATGCCGCCGTGGTGCAGATCAACGGCGTGCGCGACCGCCTGCGGGTGCTCCTGGTCTCCGGCGAGCCGCATGCGGGGGAAAGGGTCTGGCGCAACCTGCTGAAATCCGATCCCTCGGTCGATCTGGTGCATTTCACCATCCTGCGCCCGCCGGAGAAGCAGGACGGAGTGCCGGTGACGGAACTGTCGCTGATCGCCTTTCCGACCCGCGAGCTGTTCATCGAGAAGATCGACGAATTCGATCTGATCATCTTCGACCGCTACCGCCTGCGCGGCATCCTGCCTGACAGCTATCTGGAGAACGTGCGGGAATATGTCCGTCGGGGCGGCACGGTGCTGGTGGCGTCCGGGCCGGAGTTCGGCACGGTGGACAGCCTCTGGCGCTCGCCCCTGGCCGATATCCTGCCGGTGACGACCAGCTCCATTGTCATCGAACAGCCCTTCCGCCCGGAACTGACCGATATCGGCAAGCGCCATCCGGTCACTGCCGGGCTTGAGAAGCTGGCGCCTCCGGGCGGATGGGGGCGCTGGTTCCGCCAGGTGGAAATGACCGCGCGCGGCGGGCAGGTGGTGATGTCGGGCGCTGGCGGGCGGCCGCTGCTGGTCCTGGCGCGCGAGGGGGAGGGCCGCGTCGCGGTGCTCGCCTCCGATCACATCTGGCTTTGGGGAAGGGGCTACGAAGGCGGCGGCCCGCAGCTGGAGCTCTTGCGCCGTCTGGCGCACTGGATGCTGAAGGAGCCTGATCTGGAGGAAGAGGCGCTGTCGGCCTCGGCGAAAGGTCAGCATCTGACCGTCACGCGTCGAACGGTCGGGGAAAACCCTGGCCCGGTCACAGTCACCGGGCCGGATGGCGCTGCCCTGGATCTGGCGATGGCCGAGGTTTCGCCCGGGCGCTATGTCGCGGAATGGGATGCGCCCGAGATGGGGCTCTACAACCTGCGCCAGGGCGATCTGACGGCGGTGATGGCGCTCGGCCCGGCCGCTCCGCGCGAATTCGAGGACACGATCGCTTCGCCCGACCGGCTCGCACCCGTCGCCGCCGCCTCTGGCGGTGGCATCCTGCGCCTGTCGGACGGGATGCCCGATATTCGTGCCGTCGATATGGGCCGGGTCGCCAGCGGGCGCGGATGGATCGGCATCACCCGCCGCGAGGCCTCGCTCACCCAGGATCTGCGGGTGGCCCCGCTTCTGCCCGGCTGGTCCTGGCTGGTCCTGGTCGCCGGGCTTGCCGTTGCGGCCTGGCTGGTCGAGGGCCGGCGCGGGCGCGTGGCCTGACCGGCCGGCTAGGACTGGCCGAGCACAATCTGCCGGCTGGCCGAGAAGAACTCGCGCCGGATCACCAGTCCGGCCGCAAAGGCGGTCCCTGCGAAAAGACCGTAGGGTCCCGCCATCCAGCCCATCGCGCCCACTGCGAAATAGATCGAGCGCAGGCCACGATTGAACACGCGGGCGGCGGTGACATTCATCTCCCCCGCCTTGGCGGCAGTCACGAAGGCGATCTCGTCGCTGACATCGTTCGGCACCGCCGCCATGATCACCGAGCAATAGCCGAACAACCGGTGCGCCCAGAGGAACTTGAGAAGCGCATTGGCCAGGAAGGCGAGCACCAGTGCCAGGCGCCAGTCCATCGGCACCGGGCTCGCCACATGCGGCAGGATCGTGCCGAGCGACTGGAGCTGTGCCGGATCGCCGATCAACGCCACGCCGGCACCGAGAGCGATCAGGCAGGCCGAGGCAAAAAAGGCGGTCCCCTGCCGCAGGCTGTCGATGATCGCGGCATCGAAGATGCGCGGGGTGCGGGTGACGAACTCGCGCATCCAGCGGCGGCGGTACGCGTTCATCAGGAGCGAGACCGAGGGCCGCGAGTCCGGCGGATGCTCGATCAGCAGGCCGGAACCCCAGGCCGCCAGCACGGCAAGCACCAGGGCGACGAGGTCGGCGAAATAGACGTCGGACGGAGACAACATGCTCAGATAAGACCACAGCGAATGATCTTGCCATATAGCCAAAATTGGTTAGCTTAGATTACCAATTGCGCGATGAAAGGATCCCTCGGTGGAGATGCCGGTTCCGGACAGGCGCATTCTCGAACGGCGGCCCGGCATCCTGGCCGGCCTGTCCCGCCTTCTTCCGGAAGATGCCCTGATCTTCGATCCCGACGAAACCCGCGCCTACGAATGCGATGCGCTTTCGGCCTATCGCTGCCCGCCGCTGGCCGTGGTCCTGCCGCGCAGCACCGAGGAGGTGGCCGCCGTCCTGCGCTTTGCCCATGCCGAGAAGGTCCCGGTGATCCCTCGGGGCGCAGGCACCTCGCTGGCCGGCGGGGCCTTGCCGACTGCGGACGGCATCGTCCTGGGCGTCTCGCGCATGAATGCGGTGCTGGAAACCGACTATGACAACCGTTTCATCCGGGTTCAGGCCGGCCGGACCAACCTGTCAGTGACCGGGGCGGTGGAGGAAGCGGGGTTCTTCTACGCGCCCGATCCGTCCTCGCAACTGGCCTGCGCCATCGCGGGAAACATCGCCATGAACTCCGGCGGGGCGCATTGCCTGAAGTACGGGGTCACCACCAACAACCTCCTCGGCTTGCGAATGGTGCTGATGGACGGCACCGTGCTGGATCTCGGCGGCCAGTGGATGGATGCCGGCGGGCTCGACCTTCTGGGCGTCGTCTGTGGCGCGGAGGGCCAGCTGGGCGTCGTCACCGAGGCGACGCTGCGCATCCTGCCAAAGCCCGAAGGTGCCCGTCCGGTGCTGATCGGCTTCGATGCCAACGAGACCGCCGGGGCCTGTGTCGCCGCCATCATCCGCGCCGGCCTCCTGCCGGTGGCGATCGAGTTCATGGACCGCCCCTGCATCCGCGCCTGCGAGGATTTCGCCCATGCCGGCTATCCGGACTGCGAGGCGCTGCTGATCATCGAGGTCGAAGGATCGGAGCCCGAGATCGACGAGCAGCTTGCGCTGATCCGGCGCATCGCCGAGGGCTTCTCCCCGGTCGAGCTGCGCGAAAGCCGCTCGGCCGAGGAGACAAGGCGCATCTGGCTGGGCCGCAAGTCGGCCTTCGGTGCCATGGGCCAGATCAACGACTATATTTGTCTGGACGGCACCATCCCCGTCTCCGAACTGCCCCGCGTCCTGCGCCGGATCGGGGAACTGAGCCGCGCCTGCGGGCTCGACGTCGCCAATGTCTTCCACGCCGGCGACGGCAACATGCACCCCCTGATCCTGTTCGACGCCAACCGCCCCGGCGATCTGGAAAAGGCCGAGCAGCTTGGCGCCGACATCCTGACGCTTTGCGTCGAGGTCGGCGGCTGCCTGACCGGAGAGCATGGCGTCGGGGTGGAGAAGCGGGACCTGATGGGCGTGCAGTTCGGCGCGGGTGACATGGAGGCGCAGATGCGGGTGAAGGATGTCTTCGATCCGTCCTGGCTCCTCAACCCGGCGAAGGTCTTTCCCCTCACCATTTCCGCCGGACGGCGCGCGGCGTGACGGGAGGAATGATCACCTCTCCCGCAGCCGGGGACGCCAGCGCCGGGAAGAACCTGCGCCCGACCGACGAGGCTGAAGTCGCCGCGATCCTGCGCGGCGCAAGTCACCCGCTGTCCGTGCGCGGCGGCGGGACCCGGGCGCTGGAGCCTCCTGCGGGCGACGTGCTGGAGACCGCCGGCCTCTCCGGCGTGACGCTCTACGAACCCGGTGCGCTCACGCTCGTCGCCGGTGCCGGAACCCCGGTGGCGGAGGTCGAGGCGCTGCTCGCCGCCGAGGGCCAGCGACTGGCCTTCGAAGTGCCGGACATGCGGGCGCTGCTCGGACGCGGGGGAGCTTCGACCCTCGGCGGGGTGATCGCCAGCAATGCCGCAGGTCCGCGCCGGGTGCAGGCCGGGGCGGCGCGTGACGCGCTGCTCGGCGTGCGCTTCGTGGACGGTCGGGGCGGGGTGGTGAAGAACGGCGGACGGGTGATGAAGAACGTCACCGGCTACGACCTGGCGCGGCTGATGGCGGGCAGCCGGGGGCGGCTGGGCGTGCTGACCGAGGTGGGCCTCAAGGTGCTGCCCGCGACCGAAACGGAGCTGACGCTCGGGGCGCGCGGACTTGCGGCGCAGGCGGCGGTGTCGGTCCTGGCGCTGGCGCTCCGCTCACCCTTCGAGATCACCGGCGCGGCGCATCTCGACACGGGCGAGGCCCTGACCCTGATCCGCATCGAAGGCCGGGCCGCATCGGTCGCCTATCGCCGCGACCGGCTGGCGGCGCTCCTCGGGGGTGGCTTCGAGGTCATGGGGCAGGGTCCCGCGCTCTGGCAGGCGGTGCGCGATGTCACGCCCTTTGCCGGGCGCGAAGGGTCGGTCTGGCGGCTTCATCTCAAGCCCTCCGATGCTCCTGCGGTCCGCGCCGCCTCGGGTGCGGCGGCGGCGGTCTTCGACTGGGGCGGCGGCCTCCTGTGGCTTCTGGCCGAGCCCGGCGCGGGCGCGAGGATCCGTGCCGCCTGCGCCGCAGCGGGCGGACATGCCACGCTCTGGCGGGCGTCGCCCGGGGAGCAGGGCCCGCGCCTGCCGCCGGAATCCCCGGCGGTCGCCGCACTGTCCGATGGTCTCGTCCGGGCTTTCGACCCCCGACGAATCCTTGCCGCCTGAGCGCCATGCAGACGCATTTCACCCCCGAACAACTCAGCGACCCGGCTACCGCACGGGCCAACCGCATCCTGCGCTCCTGCGTGCATTGCGGCATGTGCACGGCGACCTGCCCGACCTATCAGGTGCTGGGCGACGAGCTGGACAGCCCGCGCGGGCGTATCTACCTGATCAAGGACATGCTGGAGAAAGGCCGTCCGGCCGACGCAAGGACCGTCAGGCATATCGACCGCTGCCTCTCCTGCCTGGCCTGCATGACCACCTGCCCCTCGGGGGTGGACTACATGCACCTGGTCGATCATGCGCGGGCGCATATCGAGAAGACCTTCCGTCGTCCGCCGATGGAGCGGCTGCTGCGCTGGACGCTGGCAAAGGTCCTCCCCCACCCGACCCGCTTCCGCCTGGCGCTCCTGGCGGCCGGGATCGGCCGTCCGTTCCGCCGCCTGATCCCGGATGCAAGGCTGCGGGCGATGCTGGACATGGCGCCACGCCGCATTCCGCCGGTCAGCCGCAACGACGATCCCCAGAGCTTTGCGGCACAGGGCCCCCGGCGCATGCGGGTGGCGCTGATGACCGGCTGCGCCCAGAAGGCGCTGAACACCGACATCAACGACGCCACCATCCGCCTGCTCACCCGTCTCGGGGCGGAGGTCGTGGTGCCCGAGGGCATGGGATGTTGCGGGGCCCTGACCCATCACATGGGCCGCACCGGCGACAGCCATGCCGCCGCCCGGGCCATGGTGCGGGCGGTCACGGCGGCGGGGGTCGAGGCGCTGGTCATCAACACCTCCGGCTGCGGCACGACGGTGAAGGACTACGGCCGGATGCTTGAAACGCCACAGGCCGGGGCGGTGGCGAAGATGGCCTGCGACATCACCGAGATCGTCGCCCGTCTCGGCCTGCCTGCAGGCGCGCCGAAAGGGCTGCGCGTCGCCTACCACGCCGCCTGCTCGCTGCAGCACGGCCAGCAGATCAAGACCTTGCCCAAGGAGCTTCTGACACGCGCCGGCTTCGAGGTGGTGGAACCCGCCGATGCCCATCTCTGCTGCGGCTCGGCCGGGACCTACAACCTGATGCAGCCCGCCATCTCCTCCGAGCTCCGGGCGCGAAAGGTGGCGACGCTGGAGGCGCGCAGACCCGAAGTGATCGCGGCGGGAAATATCGGCTGCATGATGCAGATCGGCGCGGGAACATCGGTGCCGGTTGTCCACACTGTGGAGCTTCTGGACTGGGCGACCGGCGGGCCGAGGCCGAAAGTGCTTTCACCGCCGGCGTGACTGCGGCCATACTTCTGCCCCAGACCTGCCTTAGCCCATGGGTCGTGACACGAACCGGATCGGCCATGCGATTCACGACTGCCGCGCTCACCCTTCTCTGCCTGACATGCGCTGCGCCGGCCCTTGCCGACAGCGCGCTGCAGCCCTTGCAGACCGGCGACGAGGCGCGCGGATGGGATGCGGTCGGCCGCATCGATTTCGGGGCGCGCGGCTTCTGCACCGGCACGCTGATCGCGCCCGATCTGGTGCTGACGGCGGCGCATTGCCTTTTCGACAAGACCACCGGCGAACGGATCGACACCGACGAGATCGAGTTCCTCGCCGGCTGGCGCAACGGCCGCGCCGCAGCCTACCGCGGCATCCGCCGGGCGGTGGCCCATCCGCTCTACAGTTTCGCCGATGGCGCGAGGCTGGACCGCGTCGCGCATGACGTGGCGCTGATGGAGCTGGACCAGCCGATCCGCCTGCCGTCGATCGTGCCCTTCACCACCGGGCCCGGGCCGGGGCGGGGCGACGAGGTGGGGGTGGTCAGCTATGGCCAGGACCGCTCCGAAGCGCCGTCGCTGCAGAAAAGCTGCCATGTCATCGCCGGCCAGACCGGGGTGCTGATCCTGACCTGCACGGTCGAATTCGGCTCTTCCGGCGCGCCGATCTTCGCGATGCGTGACGGGGTGGAACAGGTGGTGTCGGTCATCTCCGCCAAGGCCGAGTACCAGGGCGCGCCGGTGGCCTTGGGAACCGAGGTTCAGACCGCGCTGATCGAGCTTCTTGCGGCGGTGAAGGGCGAGGCGGCAAGCTTCCAGGCGCCGGACGAGGCGGAAAAGGCCGGCGCCGCCGGTGCCAAGTTCATCCGGCCCTAGGTTCGGATCAGATCCGGGTCAGGATCACGCCGCCGACGATCAGGCCCACCGATCCCCATTTGCCCATGGTCATCCGCTCGCGGAAGACGACGGCGCCGATCAGCACCGCAAAAAGGATCGAGGTTTCGCGCAGCGCCGCCACCAGCGGGATCGGAGCCAGGGTCATCGCCCAGATGGCGATGGCATAGGCCCCGTAAGAGGCCGCACCTCCCGCCGCGCCGACCGCCCAGGCCTTGCCGAGCGGCGGGAACACGCCCCGTCCGCGCCTCAGGCCCATCAGCACCAGATAGGTGATCCCGTCGAGCACGAAGAGCCAGGCGACATAGGCGGCCGGATCGCCGCCTGCCCGGGCGCCGAAGCCGTCAAGCAGGGTATAGCCTGCCGTGCCGAAGGCGGCGCCAAGCGCATAGGGGATCAGCGTCTTGCTCTCGCCCGAACGGAAGACGCCCGAGGCCAGGCCCAGGATGCCAAGGCCGAGGACCACGATGCCCGAAGCCTCCAGCGCTTCGACCTCCTCGCCGAGGAACAGCGCACCGATGATCAGGACCGCCATCGGTGCCGTGCCGCGCGCCAGCGGATAGACGCGGCTGAGATCGCCATGCTCGTAAGCGAAGGTCAGGCAGGTCTTGTAGATCAGGTGAAAGGTCCCGGCCCCCAGCAGCCAGGGGACGATGCGAAGCTCGGGAACGCCGTGCGGCGCCGACATGACCAGGCCGAGGACGATCTCCCAGACCGAGAGGATCACCATCGCCCCGACCCGGCTGGAGCCGGACTTGATCAGCGCGTTCCACAGCGCGTGCAGGAAGGCAGCGCCGAGGACGGCCAGGAAGACGCCGGTTGTCATGATTCCGTCACGCTGCTCCGGCCGTCTTGTGGCACCGGCGCTCCGCAAGCGGAAGGGGCCCCGCGCGACGGTTCAGATCAGCAGGCCGGCCGCGCCTTCATGGCGCAGCAGCGCCACCTTGGTCTCTATCCCGCCCGGCGCCGAATAGCCGCCGAGCGTCGCCGCGCCCAGCACCCGGTGACAGGGGATGAGGATCGGCAGCCGGTTGCGTCCGCACATCTGCCCCACCGCCTGAGCCGGGATGCCCAGGTCCCGCGCCAGATCGCCATAGGTCCGGGTCTGGCCGAACGGAATGGCGGTCAGCAGGCGGAGAAACTCGCCGAACGGCCCGGGGCCGGTGGCCAGCGGCAGGTCGAAGGCGCGGAGCGTCCCGGCGAAATAGGCGCCGAGCTGTTCGCCGGCGCGGTCGAGCAGGGGCGAGCCCTCGCCTTCCCGGGCGCGCCATTCCAGCGCGCTGATCTCCCCCGCCTCTTCATGCAGGGTCAGCGGGCCGAAAGGGCTGGGAAAGCTCGCGCTGGCCATGGCGACAGCCTGCCCCGGGTCGCGGCGCCTCGCAACCCGGAGCCTGCGGTTCGGTGGCGGAGGCGCAGGCCCCCGCCGGTTCAGCCCAGAGCGGCGTCGCAGCGGGCGCAAAGGCCGGGATGGGCATGGCTGCCCACATCCGGCAGGTGCCGCCAGCAGCGCTCGCATTTCTCCCCTTCCGCCTTGCGGAAGACCACCGCCACGCCCGGCACTTCGGCCAGGGCAAAGGCGCCGTCCGGGGCCGCGCCCACGGTCAGGGCGAGCGACGAGGTGATGCAGACATCCTCGAAATCCACCCCGGCCAGCAGCTTGTGGAGATCGCCATCGACGAAGACCTCCGGCGCCGCCTCCAGCGAGGCGCCGATCACCTTGGCGGTGCGCTGCACCTCCAGCGCCGCCGTCACCGCCCGGCGGGCGGCCCGCACCTGCGCCCATTTCTCCGCCAGGGCGTCATCGCGCCAGGCGGAAGGGGTCTCGGGGAAGTCGGTCAGGTGGATCGAGCCGTCTTCGGAGGGGAAGCGCGACAGCCAGACATCCTCGGCGGTGAAGACGAGGATCGGGGCCAGCCAGGCGGTCAGACGGTGGAAGAGAAGGTCCATCACCGTCCGCATCGCCCGGCGGCGCGGCGACGAGGGCGCGTCGCAATAGAGCGTGTCCTTGCGGATGTCGAACCAGAAGGCCGAAAGGTCCGTGGTGGCGAAGGTGAAGAGCTTCTGGAACACGCCCTGGAAGTCATAGGCCGCATAGCCCGCCCGCACCTCGCCGTCGAGTTCGGCCAGGCGGTGGAGGATGAAGCGCTCCAGTTCCGGCATCTCGCCCGGCGCCACGCGCTCCGCCTCAGTGAAGCCCTGCAGCGCGCCCAGCATGTAACGCAGCGTGTTGCGCAGGCGGCGGTAGCTGTCGGCGGTGCCCTTGAGGATCTCCGGCCCGATGCGCAGGTCCTGGGTATAGTCGGACTGCGCCACCCACAGCCGCAGGATATCGGCGCCGTACTGGTCGATCACCTGCTGCGGCGCCACGGTATTGCCCAGCGACTTGGACATTTTCATGCCCTTCTCGTCGAGCGTGAAGCCATGGGTCAGCACCCCCCGATAGGG
>CAZRQN010000049.1:0-330 GCA_964602115.1 uncultured Rhodobacterales bacterium | reverse complement strand
GGGCGCCCGCCCCTTGGTGCCGCTGTCCTGCAGCATAGAGGAATGGAACCAGCCCCGGTGCTGGTCGCTGACTTCGAGATAGAGATCGGCGATGCCGTCCTGCGTCCCGTCCGCGCGGTCGCGCAGGACGAAGGCATGGGTCGATCCGCTGTCGAACCACACGTCGAGGATGTCGAAGACCTGTTC
This sequence comes from uncultured Rhodobacterales bacterium, assembly GCA_964602115.1. Classification (GTDB taxonomy): domain Bacteria; phylum Pseudomonadota; class Alphaproteobacteria; order Rhodobacterales; family Rhodobacteraceae; genus JANOGU01. The sequence goes on along the minus strand of CAZRQN010000049.1, from coordinate 144 downwards.
ATATTCGGACGGGTCCACAATCCCCGTGAGGACCTTTTCCTTGAATCCCTGCACATACCAGACATCGGCGCCCTCCGCCTCGAAAGCGGCGGCGATGCGGGCGTTGACCTCCGGGTTGCGCAGCAGGAAGTCGGGATCGGTGGG
>CAZRQN010000048.1:0-20344 GCA_964602115.1 uncultured Rhodobacterales bacterium | reverse complement strand
AAGGGGGCGGGAAGCCGCCCCCTTGCTTCCCCCAAGCGGCAAAGCCGCGCGGGAGTTCTTCAGTCTGAGCGTGCCAGCAGGCCGCCGGGGCGGCGTTCGATCCGGCCTTCCATCTCCAGCGCCACCAGTTCCGGCGAGACCTGGGCCGAGGACAGGCCGAGGTCGCGGATCAGCTGGTCCTCGGCCAGCGGGCTCGGTCCGAGGCGGTCGAGGATGCGGCCATGCAGTGCCGCGACGCCGGCGAGCGGCAGGCGGGGGGAACGCGGGCCATCCGGAACGGTCGCAACCGGCCGGGGTCCGGGGCGGGTCGTGTCCGACAGGCTGGCGGGCAGGCGTGCCGAAAGGCCGGGGCGCAGGACCTCGATCACATCGGCGGGCGAGCGCACCAGCGTTGCCCCGTCGCGCAGGATCTGGTTGCAGCCGCCGGCACGGGCATCGAAGGGATGGCCCGGCACCGCCATGACCTCGCGTCCCTGGTCGAGCCCGGCGCGGGCGGTGATCAGCGAGCCGGAACGCAGCGCCGCCTCCACCACCACCACCCCGCTGGACAGGCCGGAGATGATGCGGTTGCGCAGGGGGAAGTGGCGGGCCAGCGGGGCGAGGCCGGGGGGCTGTTCGCTGATCAGGAGGCCCTTTTCGCCGATCTCGGCCATCAGGGGAGCGTTTTCCGGCGGATAGGCCACGTCGATGCCGCCGGCGAGGACGGCAACGGTGCCCGGCAGGCTTGCCCGATGCGCCTCGCTGTCGATGCCGCGCGCCAGGCCCGAGACCACGGTGAAGCCGGCGGAGGCGAGCCCCTCGGCGAGCCGCCGCGCCATGCGCAGCCCCAGCGACGAGGCGTTGCGGGCGCCTGCCAGTGCCACCACCGGCCGGGAGAGATGGGAAAGCTCGCCCCGGACCCACAGGACGGGCGGCGCGTCCGGAATGCCGGCCAGAGCGGCGGGATAGGCGGCCTCGCCCCGGCAGAGAAGCCGGGCACCGGCCCTTCGGCCGGCGGCGAGTTCGGCTTCGACGACGCCCGGAGGGCAAGGCTCGTAGCCTTCGATCCCGGCAGCGGCCGCCAGTTCCGGCAGGGCCGCCAGCACGGCCGCCGCGCTGCCGTGTTCGCCCATCAGCCGGTGAAAGCTTTGCGGGCCGACCCTTCGCGAGCGGATCAGCCGCAGCCAGTCGAAACGCTCGCGCTCGGCCATGGGCGGGGCATAGGGGGCCGGGGGTTCGTCGAACTCAAGTTCGAATTCCATCGCTTGTCTCCGCCCCCCGGCAGCGCAGCCTTGCGGGCGAAAGTTAACGGAAGGTTAATGCCCGAGGCCCGGCGACCGGGCGCGTGGCTTTCCGGTCGTGATTGGCGTGGCGGGAAAAAGCCTCTATCTCAGGCGCATGATCGACGCGCTGCTCCGCCGCCTCTCCGGCCCGCCCGCAAAGCTTCCCCTGACGGAGGCGCGGCTGGCGCTGGCGGCGCTTCTCGTGCGCCTGGCGCGGGCGGACGGGCATTATGCGCAGGCCGAAGCGGCGCAGATTGACCGGGTCCTCGCAGCGCGCCACGGGCTCTCTCCCTTTGGCGCCGCCGCGCTCAGGGTCGAGGCCGAGGCGCTGGAGGCTCAAGCCCCGGACACGGTGCGCTTCACCCGGGCGCTCAAGGAGGCCGTGCCGCTGGAGGAGCGGACCGGGATCGTCGAGACGCTGTGGTCGGTGGCCCTCGCCGATGGCGGGCGGGATGCGCAGGAAGAGCAGGTGATCCGGCTGACCGCCGCGCTTCTCGGCCTGAGCGACCGGGATTCGGCGCTGGCGCGGCAGAGAGCGGAGCGGGGACAATGATCGCAAGCCTGGCCATGTACGACCAGCCGCCGATCCAGGCGGCCAATGACCGGCTCTGGGCCCTGATGCAGCGGGCGCTGGAGGCGCGGGGAATTCCGGCGCCGGAAAGCCTGACCCGGGGCGAGGGCGCCTATTGGCAAGCCTGGGAGGCGCCCGACCTGGTCCTGAGCCAGACCTGCGGCCTGCCCTTCGCCGCCCGGCTGCACAAGCGGGTGACACTGGTGGGCACGCCGGATTTCGGGGTCGAGGGCGCCCCGCCCGGCCATTACCGCAGCCGCTTCATGGTCCGCGCCGATGATCCGCGCGAGCGGATCGAGGCGTTCGACGGTGCGGTGCTCGCCTTCAACGAAAGCCTGTCGCAATCCGGCTGGGGGGCGCCGATGAACTTCGCCCGGGCCCGGGGCATGGCCTTCACCACCGGGCCGCAGACCGGGGCGCATGTGCTTTCGGCGCAGGCGGTGCTGGCCGGCGAGGCCGAGATCGCCGCCATCGACGCGGTAACCTGGTCGATCCTTTCCGAACACGAGGCCTGGACCACGGGGCTGAAATGCGTGGCGGTCACCGATCCGACGCCCAGCCATCCCTATATCGCCGGTCCGGACATCGAGGCCGAGCCCGCCTTCGAGGCGGCCGGTGAGGCGATCGCCGCCCTGTCGGAGGAGGACAGGCGGCTCCTGCACCTGAGGGGAATCGTCCGCGTGCCGCTTGCGGCCTATCTGGCGGTGCGGTTTCCGCCGCCGCCTATGCAGAATGCGCGGCAGCCCTGACCAGAATGGACGGTCGCCGGGCGGTTTCCGTCGAAAAGTCATTGCACGACGACCGCGCTTTCGCCCTACTGCGGCCGGACCCATCCTGACGAGGACCGCGTGACCCTGCCCGATACGCCCGTCATCGCCATCCGCAACCTGCACAAGAGCTATGGCGAGCTGGAGGTGCTGAAGGGCATCGACCTCGTCGCCCATCGCGGCAAGGTCGTGTCGCTGATCGGCTCTTCGGGTTCGGGCAAATCGACGCTCCTGCGCTGCTGCAATCTTCTGGAGGACAGCCAGCAGGGCGAGATCACCTTCGAGGGCGAGCCGGTGCGCTGGAAAGGCGAGGGGCATCGCCGCCACCCCGCCGACCGCGCGCAGGTGACGCGCATCCGCACCAACCTGTCCATGGTCTTCCAGCAGTTCAATCTCTGGTCGCATCTGACGGTGCTGCAGAACGTGATGGAGGCGCCGGTGACGGTGCTGAAGCGCGATCCGAAGGAAGTGGAGGCCAAGGCGCGGGAGTATCTGGCCAAGGTCGGGATCGTCGAGAAATGCGACGCCTGGCCGGCGATGCTCTCGGGCGGCCAGCAGCAGCGGGCGGCCATCGCCCGGGCCCTGTGCATGGAACCGAGGGCGCTGCTTTTCGACGAGCCGACCTCGGCGCTGGATCCGGAGCTGCAGCAGGAAGTGGTCAAGGTGATCCGCGACCTCGCCGCCGAGCACCGGACGATGATCCTGGTCACCCATGACATGAAGCTCGCCGCCGATGTCAGCGACCATGTGATGTTCCTTCACCAGGGCCGCTGCGAGGAGGAAGGCCCGCCGGCCGAATTGTTCGGCAATCCGCAGACGGAGCGGCTGCGCGGCTTTCTCTCGGCGACGGCGTGATGGTCTGCTCGGGCGCGATCTCTGCCCTGGGCGCCGTGCTGACGCTCGCCGCGTCGGAAACCGTGACCATCGGCACCGAAGTGCCCTTCCCGCCCTATACCCAGTATGACGCGCGGGGCGAGATCGTCGGTTTCGAGCGCGACGTGGGCGACGAGGTCTGCCGGCGGGCGGTGCTGACCTGTGTCTGGCAGGCCGCGCGGTTCGACGAGCTTCTGCCCGGCGTCCAGTCGGGGCGGTTCGACATCGCCATGGCCGGGATCGCCGTCACCCCGGAACGCAGGCAGCTGGTGGCTTTCTCCATCGCCTATGACAACGGCGCCGATTCCGCGTCCTTCCTTGGCCGGCCCGGGGCGCCGGAGCCTTCGCAGGCGCGGGTCGGGGTGCAGTCGGGCACGATCTACGAGGACCACCTGCGCAAGACCGGGCGGCGCTATGCCCGTTTCGGTACCGAGGGCGAGGTGCTCGATGCACTGGAAGCGGGAATGGTCGATCTCGCCTTCGGCATCTTCACCGGCGACCGGCCGGACCGGCTGGTCGCCGAGGACGGGTTCGACTGGCTCTGGTCCGAGGACGTGCCCGACGAGGGTACGGCCATGGCCCTGTGCAAGGGCAACGAGGCATTGCTGCGCCAGATCGACGCGGCGTTGGCCGGCATGCTCGCCGACGGCACCATTGACGAGATTGCCGGACGCTGGATGATGTGAACGGAAAGATGGGGATCGCCCCGCGAACGATGCAACCAACGGGAGACGAACGATGAAGAAACTGATCCTGACCGCCGCCGCGCTGGCGCTGAGTGCCGGCATGTCGCTGGCCCAGACCGTGCGGCTGGGAACCGAGGGCGCCTACCCGCCCTACAATTTCATCAACGACAAGGGCGAGGTGGACGGGTTCGAGCGCGAGCTGGGCGACGAGCTGTGCAAGCGCGCCGCGCTGACCTGCGAATGGGTGGTCAACGACTGGGATTCGATCATCCCCAACCTGCAGTCGGGCAACTACGACGCCATCATCGCCGGCATGTCGATCACCGAGGAGCGGGCGAAGGTGATCTCCTTCACCCAGAACTACATCCCGCCGGAATCCTCGGCCTATCTGGCGCTTTCGGCCGATGCCAATACGGCCACCGGGGTGATCGCGGCGCAGACCGGCACGATCCAGGCGGCGCATGTGGCCTCCACGGGCGCGACACTGGTGGAATATGCCACACCGGAAGAGACCATCGCGGCGGTCAAGAACGGCGAGGCCGATGCGGTGCTTGCCGACAAGTCGTATCTGGAGCCCTTCGTCAACGAATCCGGCGGGGCGCTGGTCTTCGTGGGCGAGGACATCCCGCTCGGCGGCGGCGTCGGCATGGGCCTGCGCCAGTCCGATACCGAGCTGATCGGCAAGCTCGACACCGCCATCGGCGCGATGAAGGCCGACGGTACGCTGAACGCCATGATCAAGAAGTGGTTCGGCGAGGCGGCCAAGACCTTCTGACCCTAGGGAGCGTCGGGGGGCGCGAACCGCCCCCCGCCTGACATCATGTTTGCGGCCTGCGCCGACCCCAAGGCCATCGAGGGCCTGACCTGGCTGACGTGCTACCTCACCACGGGGAAGCATTTCGATTTCTACTGGTCCTTCGTCATCGTCCTCGTCCTGCTGGCGGTGACGGCGCCTGTGGCCCTGTCGCTCGGCTTCGGCGGGGCGATGGCCGCCCGGTCGTCCGTCCTGCCGCTGCGCATCCTCGGCAAGGGCTATACGTCAATGATCCGGGGCGTGCCGGACATCATCTTCTTCCTCTTCTTCGTCATCGCGCTGGATCAGGGGATCGAGTGGATGGTGCATCAGATCCGCTGCCCGGACTGGACCGAACCGATCCGCAACGGGCTGGAGTTCCGCGTCTGCCCCGAGGCCAAGGTGCCGCCGGGCAATGCGGCGCAGATCTGGCACAAGCTCTACGGCTTCGGCCTCGCGGTCCTGACCTTCTCGATCGTCTTCGGCGCCTTTGCCGCCAATGTGCTTTACGGGGCGATGCAGGCCGTGCCCAAGGCGCAGATCGAGACGGCGGAAGCCTATGGGATGTCGCCGCGCCAGGCCTTCAGGCGGGTTCTGGTGCCCCAGATGTGGGTCTATGCCCTGCCGGGGCTGGGCAATCTGTGGATGATCCTGATCAAGGCGACGCCGCTCCTGTTCCTGCTCGGCGTGCAGGACATCGTCTATTGGGCGCGTGAACTGGGCGGGTCCAAGACCCAGCAGTTCGAATACCCGCATCCCGACTGGCGGCTGTGGTACTTCATCGGGCTCCTGGTTTTCTATCTCGTCTTCACCAGCCTGTCGGAGAGGGTCTTCGCCCGCATCGCCCGCCGCCTGTCGCGCGGGCAGGCGACGGCGGCCGGCGAAGCGATGCGGAGGGCGGGGGCATGACCTGCGGCGAGACCATCGCGGCCTATGCCTTCCGCTCGCTCGGCTATGGCGAGCGGCTGCTGCCCAAGACCGACTTCACGCTTTGCCAGCACGTCACCCTGATCGGCTCCGGCCTGATCTGGAACCTCTACTTCGGCATCCTGGCCCTGGCGGCGGGCTTCTTCCTTGCCAATGCCCTGGCGCTGGCGCGGGCCTCGTCCAATCCCCTGCTGCGCAAGCCGGCGGACTGGTTCGTCTTCGTCTTCCGCGGCTCGCCGCTCTTCATCCAGTTCTTCCTCGCCTATGAGGCGCTGGTGATGCTGCCGCGGACGGGGGTCGAGATCCTCGGCATCACGCTGGCGACCGACTGGATGACCAAGGCCTGGGCCGGGGCGTTGCTGGTGCTGTTCCTCAACACCGCCGCCTATTCCGCCGAGATCTTCCATGGCGCCCTGCGCTCGATCCCCAAGGGCGACCTGGAGGCGGCCGAGGCCTATGGGCTGACCGGCTGGGCAAGGTTCCGGCGGATCGAATGGCCGACGATGCTGCGCCTGGGCTGGCCGGCCTATACCAACGAGGCGATCTTTCTCTTTCACGCCACGACGCTGGTGTTCTTCTCGGGCTTCCCGGCCTTCCAGCAGCGCGGCGACGCGCTCTATTACGCCAATTATTTCGCCGACAAGACCTTCAATCCCTTCCTTCCCTATCCGATCGTCGCGGTCTATTTCGTCTGCCTGACGCTCATCCTGACCTGGGTTTTCGGCAGGGTGGGCCGGCGGCTGAACCGTCACGTTCCGGCCAACACGCGCGTGGGGCGTCCCCGCATGCAGCTTTTCAGGTGATCTCGATGACGATGAAGGACTGGCTCCGCAAGCACCCCGAGGTGCGCACCATCCGCGTGGCGGCCGCCGATCTCAACGGCCAGGCACGCGGCAAGCGCATCCCGGCGCGCTTTGCCGACAAGGCACTGAAGGACGGGACGCGCTTTCCCTTCTCGGTGCTCAATCTCGACATCTGGGGCGAGGATATCGACGACAGCCCGCTGGTCTTCGATCAGGGCGATGCCGACGGCATCCTGAAACCCACCGAGCGCGGCTTCATGCCCATGCCCTGGCTGGAGGCGCCGACGGCGCTCCTGCCGATCTGGATGTACCGCGACAACGGCCAGCCCTACGAGGGCGACCCGCGCCATGCGCTGCGCGCGGTGGTGGACCGCTACAAGGCGCGCGGGCTGACGCCGGTGGTGGCGATGGAGCTGGAATTCTTCCTGATCGACGACTCGGGCAAGACCCTGCAGGTCCCGCCCTCGCCCCGCTCCGGCAAGCGGCGCAAGGCGGCGGAGACGCTGTCGATCCGGGCACTCGACGCCTTCGACGTGTTCTTCACCGATCTCTACGACGCCTGCGAGGCCATGGACATTCCCGCCGACACCACGACCTCGGAGACCGGCCTCGGCCAGTTCGAGGTCAACCTGATGCATTGCGACGATGCGCTGCGCGCGGCCGACGATGCCTGGCTGTTCAAGATGCTAGTCAAGGGGCTCGCCCGCCGTCACGGCTTTGCCGCGAGCTTCATGGCCAAGCCCTATCCGGAATATTCCGGCTCGGGCCTGCACACGCATTTCTCGGTTCTGGACGAGGACGGGGAGAATGTCTTCGACTCGGGCGGGCCCAAGGGCACGGCGATGATGAAGCAGGCCGTGGCCGGCTGCCTGAACGCGATGGCGGACTCCACCCTGGTCTTCGCGCCCCATTCCAACAGCTACGAGCGGCTGGTGCCCGACGCCCATGCGCCGACCTGCATCTGCTGGGGCTACGAGAACCGCACCGCCGCGATCCGCATTCCGGCCGGCAATCCGGCGGCGCGGCGGATCGAGCACCGGGTGGCCGGCGGCGACGTGAACCCCTATCTGATGCTGGCGGTGATCCTCGGCGCGGCGCTGACCGGGATCGAGGACGGGCGCGACGCGCCGCCGCCGGTCACCGGCAATGCCTATGCCGCCGAGAACATCGACCAGATCCCGACCGAATGGGGCGCGGCGATCGCCGCGTTCGAGAACAGCCCGATCATGCCCCGCATCCTGCCGCAGGAACTGATCCGCAACCTGGTGCTCACCAAGCGGCAGGAGCTTCACTACGTCAACGAACTGACCGCCGAGGAGCAGGTGGAACTTTATCTCGACGCTGTGTGATCGTGGCCGGCTTCCGCGACCTGTTCCACCCGCCGCCGCCGCGCTGGGGCCTGCGCGGCGATCCGCATCTGTGGCAGGCGATGCGCGAGACCTTCGCCGCTTCCCCCCTGCCGAGGGGGGAAGCAGCGCTTCTGGCCGACGTTGCACGGGCGTTTCGCGCGGTGGTCGGCCAGGACTGGCAAGGCGACGCGCCGGTCCCGGTGGCCGCGCTGCATCAGGACTGGGGCGGGATGTCCAACGGCATGGTCGATCCGCGCTGGTGGCGGGAGACGGGCGTGCCCCTTCTCATTGGGAGGCTGCGAAACCTGGAAGCCTAGCGACCAGCCGCGCGCATTCTCAAGCCTCATCCCCGCCCGAGGAAACTCTCCTCCACCTCGGTCACATCCACGCCCATCGCATCGAGCCCGGCCTCCAGGTTCTCGGCGAGGTGCGGCATGCCCATCAGGTAATCGGCAGTGGGGACGGTCGCCTCGGCATAGGCGTTCTCCGCCGCCTTGAGGAAATCCTCCGGCTCGAAGGCCCCGCGCCCGACCCAGGCGAGCGCGGTCAGATGGGCCTTCTCGTCATCGTTCAGGCCTCCGATAAAGGCCGCAAGCTCGGCCTCGCCCCGGTGTTCCTCCCGCGCGAGGAAGATCACCTGAACCACTTTCTCGGGACTGATTTCCAGCATCGCAGCACCGCCTTTCGCGCCAAATCTCCGCCCGGAGACGGGGTGGATGCAAGGGGAAAGCGGCCCGGGCCGAGACTTGCGCCTGCTCCCCCTTGCCCGCCCCCCGTCCGCAAGCCTATCTTGGGTGAACCGAAACCCTGGACCCATTCCATGCTGATCGGCATCCTTCAGACCGGGCAGGCGCCCGACGCGCTGAAACCCCAGTCGGGCGACTATCCCGACATGTTCCGCCGTCTGCTCGACGGCCATGGCTTCACCTTCCGCACCTGGCATGTGGAGGCGATGGATTTTCCCGACGGCCCGCAGGCGGCCGACGGCTGGCTGATCACCGGCTCGCGCCACGGTGCCTATGAGGACCACCCGTTCATCAAGCCGCTGGAAAAGCTGATCCGCGAGATCAAGGCTGCCGGCGTGCCGCTGGTCGGCATCTGCTTCGGCCACCAGATCATTGCCCAGGCCCTGGGCGGCAAGGTCGAGCGCTTTGGCGCCGGCTGGCAGGTCGGTCCGACCGATTATGATTTCGGCGGCGAACGGCTGACGCTCAACGCCTGGCATCGCGACCAGGTGGTGGAGGCACCACCCGGCGCGGAGGTGGTGGCCAGCAACAGTTTCTGCCGCAATGCCGCGCTGGCCTATGGCGACAGCATCTATACCGTGCAGGCGCACCCCGAATTCAGCACGGATTTCGTCGAGGGCCTGATGCGGACGCGCGGTCCCGGCCTTGTGCCGGAGGATCGGATGGAGGCGGCGCGGGGCCGGCACGACGACCGGATCGACGCCGATGTGGTGGCGCGACGGATCGCCGCCTTCTTCAAGGCGCCGCGTGCCGTGGCCAGGCCCGCCGCCTGACGGCCGGATCGAAGGGCGGCCCGCCGGCCGCCTGCGGCTCCGGGGCCGCGTCTTCCCTTTCTCCCAGCCCGCGGGGACCGGCCCCGCCCGGCCAAGCAGCAGAACCAGATGTCGAAATGGACCGACAGACTTCCCGACGCCGCGCGCGACTATATCGGCGGACGGCGGGTGGACGAGGTGGAATGCATCATCGCCGATATCGCCGGCGTGGCGCGCGGCAAGGCGATGCCGGCGTCCAAATTCGCCAGGCAGACGAGCTACTTCCTGCCCAACTCGATCTTCCTGCAGACGATCACCGGCGAATGGGCGGACAATCCGCACGGCGACTTCACCGAACCGGACATGATCCTGGTCCCCGACTTCGACACCGCCACGGCGGCGCCCTGGACGGCGGACGTGACCCTGCAGGTGATCCACGACGCCCAGGACAGGGAAGGCGCGCCGGTGCCGACCGCACCGCGCAACGTGCTCAGGCGGATCGTCGATCTGTACAAGGAAAACGGCTGGCAGCCGATCGTGGCGCCGGAGATGGAATTCTTCCTCGTCGCCCGCAACACCGATCCCAACATGCCGGTGATCCCGCCGATGGGCCGTTCCGGCCGGCGGGCGGCGGCCAAGCAGGCCTATTCGGTCAGTGCCATCGACGAATACGGCAAGGTCATCGACGACATCTATGACTTCGCCGAAGCGCAGGGGTTCGAGATCGACGGCATCCTCCAGGAGGGCGGGGCCGGGCAGGTGGAGATCAATCTCGCCCATGGCGACCCGGTCGAACTCGCCGACCAGGTGTTCATGTTCAAGCGGACGATCCGCGAGGCGGCGATGAAGCACGAGACCTATGCGACCTTCATGGCCAAGCCGATCGAGGGCGAGCCGGGCTCGGCCATGCACATCCACCATTCCGTGGTGGACATGAAGACGGGCAAGAACCTGTTCTCCGACCGCAAGGGTGCGGAGACCCCGGCCTTCGGCCATTTCATCGGCGGCATGCAGCGCCACCTGCCGGGGGCGATCGCGCTGCTCGCCCCCTATGTGAACAGCTACCGCCGCTATGTCCCGGGCCATTCGGCGCCGATCAACCTCAAATGGGGCCGCGACAACCGCACCACCGGGCTGCGCGTTCCGGTCTCCGGCGCCGAGGCGCGGCGGGTCGAGAACCGGCTCGCGGGGATGGACTGCAACCCCTACCTCGGCATCGCCGCCTCGCTCGCCTGCGGCTATCTCGGGCTGAAGGAGGCGATCGAGCCCGAGGCCGAATTCACCGGCGATGCCTATAGCAGCGACAGCGATCTGCCCTACAACCTCGGCGATGCGCTGGACCTGCTGGAGGAGGACACCGCGCTGCGCAGCACGCTGGGCGAGCATTTCTGCGCCGTCTATGACGCAGTGAAGCGCAACGAATACAAGGAGTTCCTGGAGGTCATCAGCCCCTGGGAACGCGAGCACCTTCTCCTGAACGTATGAAGCTTCTCCACGCCAACGACCGGCCGGGCGAATATCCTCCGTCCTGGTATGCGGCGACCGCCGCGCCGCTGCCGCCCTTTGCCCCCCTGCGCGGTGCGGCGAAGGCGGATGTCTGCGTCGTCGGCGGCGGCTACATGGGCCTGTCGGCGGCGCTGCACCTGGCCCGGCGCGGCTATGACGTGGTGCTGCTGGAAGCGCAGCGGGTGGGCTTCGGCGCCTCCGGGCGCAATGGCGGTCAGGTTGGCTCCGGCCAGCGGCGCGGCCAGGACGAGCTGGAGGCGCGTCATGGGGTGGAGACCGCGCGGCGGCTGTGGGATTTCGCCGAAGAGGCCAAGGCGCTGGTGCAGGCGCTGATCGCAGACCACGGGATCGACGCCGCCTATCGCCCCGGCGTGGCCCATGCCTGCCGCAAGCCTTCCGAGCGCGACCACGCCCGACGCCTGGCCGACCATATGGCCAGGACCTATGGCTATGACCGCATCGAGTCGCTCGACGAGGCGGGGATAAGACAGCTCATCGGCTCGCCGCGCTTTGTCGGCGGCACGCTCGACCGGGGGGCAGGGCACCTGCACCCGCTGCGCTTTGCGCTCGGGCTTGCGGCGGCGGCGGCGAAGGCGGGGGTGCGCATCCACGAACGCGCCGAGGTGCAGCGGATCGATCCGGGTGCGAGGCCCGTGGTCCGGACCGATGGCGGCGAAGTGGCCTGCGACCATGTGATCCTGGCCGGCAACGGCTATCTCGCCGGGCTCGCCCCCGAATACGAGGCGCGGGTGATGCCGATCAACAATTTCATCTTGGCGACCGAGCCGCTGGGCGACCGTGCGCAGGAGGTCCTCGCAGAGCCGGTGGCGGTGGAGGATTCGAAATTCGTGGTCAACTACTGGCGACTTTCCGAAGACAACCGCCTGCTCTTCGGCGGCGGGGAAAGCTACGGCTGGCGCTTCCCCGATGTCCGGTCCGTGGTCACGGGCCCGATGCTGGAGGTCTATCCCCAGCTTGCGGGGACGCGCATCGACTATGCCTGGGGCGGGACGCTGGCGATCACCGTGAACCGGATGCCCTGCTACCTGCGGCTTTCGCGGAATGTGCTCGCAGCCTCCTCCTGTTCCGGCCATGGCGTCGCGCTGGCGACCATGGCCGGCAAGGTCCTGGCCGAGGCCGTGGCGGGGCGTTCGGAGCGCTTCGATCTGATGGCCTCGCTTCCCGTGCCGCGTTTCCCGGGCGGGACTTTGCTGCGCTGGCCGGTCCTTGTGCTGGCGATGAGCTGGTACGCGATGCGCGACCGGCTGGGCCTGTGAGGGCAGCGCCATTCCGCCGCAAGGCCGGCCTGCCCCGCCGCGCGGCGCTGGATTGTTGATCGGCGCCGGCCTAAGACTTGCCGACAACGCAACGGGGGTGGAAATCATGTGGAACGACGGCTCGGGTCAGGAACCTGCCGCCATGCACATCAATCTTCAGGAAGCCGACCCGATCCCCGCCGAGGCGCGGGCCGAGATCGAGCGCCTGCTGACCTCCGGGGATCTCTTCCGCTACACCACGCCCGACAAGGCGCCGGTCCCGAAGCTGGAGGCCGAGTTTGCCGCTCTGATGGGGGTGAAATACGCCCTGGCGGTTTCCTCCTGCTCGGCGGCGCTGTTCCTGTCGCTGAAGGCGCTGGACCTGCCGCGCGGGGCGAAGGTCCTGATCCCCGCCTTCACCTTCGCGGCGGTGCCTTCCTCGGTCCTTCATGCCGAATGCGAGCCGGTTCTGGTGGAGGTCGATGACAGCCTGCGCGTCGATCTGGAGGATTTCCGCGCCAAGCTGCCTGGCGCCTCGGCGGTGATGATCTCGCATATGCGCGGCCATACCTCCGACATGGACGCGATCCTCGCCGGTGCGGCGGAGTTCGGCATCCCGGTGGTGGAGGACGCGGCCCATTCGCTGGGCGCGGCCTGGCGCGGGCGGCCGTTGGGCACTCTGGGCGCGACGGGCTGTTTCAGCTTCCAGTCCTACAAGCTGGTCAATGCCGGCGAAGGGGGCATGCTGATCACCGACGATGCCGAGATCGCCGCCCGGGCGGCGATCATGTCGGGTGCCTACGAGGCCAACTGGAAAACCCATCCGGGGCTGAAGGACGTCGCCGGAAAGTGGCAGAAGAAGCTGCCGCTGTACAACCTGCGCATGCAGAACCTGTCTGCGGCGGTGATCCGTCCGCAGCTTCCGCTGGTCGAGCTGCGCGCCCGCCGGGGACTGGTGAACCACGATCGCGTGGCCGCGCATCTGGCGCCCCTGCCGATGTTCCTTGTTCCTCCCGCCCTGCCGCACGAGGTTCGCGCCCCGGACAGTTTCCAGTTCCTGCTGCGCGGCGTCTGGAGCGATGCCGAGGCGCTGGCCTTCCAGACCGAGGCGCGGGCGCTCGGGGCGCCGGTCTCGGTTTTCGGCCTTTCCGAGGGCAATGCCCGGGCCTTCTGGAACTGGGAATTCCTCGGCCCGCAGCCCGACCTGCCCAAGACCCGCGCCATGCTGATGCGCGCCTGCGACATCCGCCTGCCGGCCCGCCTGACCCCTGCCGATTGCGACCTTCTGGCCGAGGCGATCGTCGCCGCAGCGACCCGCGTGCGGCAGAACGCCGGAAAGGTCGAGCGCGGCGCAGCATAACGCCGGTCCATCCGGTCAGAGTGCCGGGCGCCGCTTCGGGCGGGTGTTGTCGCATGGGCGGCGCCCGGATAGGGTGCGCCATTCCGCATCCATGAGGTCAACATCATGCGTGACGACGCACCGAATTCCTGGGAATCGCGCGCCGATACCTATTCTCTCTACGGTTTCACCGACCTGCCGACGATCGAAGCCCGTGGCTCGACCGTGCTGACGCATGGCAAGGGCCCCTATATCTTCGACGTCCACGGCAAGCGCTATCTGGATGCGAACTCCGGCCTGTGGAACATGGTCGCCGGCTTCGACCATCCGGGCCTTGCCGAGGCCGCCAAGGCGCAGATCGACCGTTTCCCCGGCTATCACGCCTTTTTCGGCCGGATGGCCGACACGACGGTGATGCTGTCGGAGAAGCTGATCGAGGTTTCCCCCTACGAACGCGGGCGGGTGTTCTACACCAACTCCGGTTCCGAGGCGAACGATACGATGTGCAAGCTCTTGTGGTTCATCGGCTGGGCCGAGGGGCAGCCGCAGCGCCGCAAGATCATCACCCGGATCAACTCCTACCACGGTGTGACGACCGTGGCGGCGTCGATGACCGGCAAGCCCTACAACCATGTCTTCGGCCTGCCGTTGCCCGGCTTCATCCATGTCGGCTGCCCGCATTACTGGCGCTTCGGCAAGGACGGCGAGAGCGAGGCGCAGTTCACCGCCCGCATGGCGAAGGAGCTGGAAGCGACGATCATCAAGGAAGGCCCGGACACGATCGCCGGCTTCTTCGCCGAGCCGGTGATGGGCGCGGGTGGCGTCATCCCGCCCTCGGCAGGCTATTTCCAGGCGATCCAGCCGGTGCTGAAGAAATACGGCATCCCGCTGATCGCCGACGAGGTGATCTGCGGCTTCGGGCGCACCGGAAAGCTCTGGGGCTGCCAGACCTATGACTTCATGCCCGATGCGATCATCTCCTCCAAGGTGCTGACCGCCGGCCTGTTCCCGATGGGCGCGGTGATCCTCGGGCCCGATCTGGCCGACCGGGCCCAGGCGGCCTCGGGCAAGTTCGACGAGTTTCCGCATGGCTTCACTGCCTCGGGCCATCCGGTGGGCTGTGCCATTGCGCTCAAGGCCATCGACGTGGTGATGAACGAGGGGCTGGTGGAGAATGTCGTGGCGCTGACCCCGTCCTTCGAGGCGGGGCTGAAGCGGCTGGCCGAACACAGGAACATCGGCGAGTGGCGCGGCAAGGGCCTTATGGGCGCGCTGGAGATGGTGAAGGACAAGGACACCAAGGAGCCCTTCCCGGGCTCGATGTCGGTCTCCGAGCGCGTCGCCAATGCCTGCACCGACGAGGGGCTGATCTGCCGCCCGCTCGGCCAGGCCATCGTGCTCTGCCCGCCCTTCATCTGCACCGAGGCGCATCTGGACGAGATCTTCACCAAGCTCGGCCGCGCCATCGACCGGGTCTTCGCCGAGATCGGGTGATTGTTCCGCCTCCCTGATGTGCTACATTGTAGCACATCAGGGAGGCGGCCATGGCGGAACGGACCGGGCTGGCGAGCGTCAACCTCGGCAAGACCAAGGAGATCGCCCTGCGGCTGGTGGCCGAAGGGCACTACGAGAACGTGTCAGAGGCCGTGCGTGCGGGGCTGCGGCGGCTTGAGCGGGAGCAGCGCTGGCTCGACCGCATCGTGGCGCTGGCCGATGAGGGCATGGCCAGCGGCATCGCCGAAGATTTCGATATCGACGGCTTCATTGCCGAGATCGATCCCAGTTGATGAAACTGCTTTGGACGGTGCGTGCGGAGGGTGATCTGCGCGCGATCCGGAAGTACTCGGTCGAGCACTGGGGAGGGCGGGTCGCCATCGACTATCTCAAGGCGATCCGCGATGCCGCGCGCGGCGTCGCCACGGGGCAGCGGAGGCTCCGCGAGCTTCCCGGCGGCTATGCCAGTGTCAGCGTCAGGTCGCACATTCTCGTCCTCAGGGTGGACCCGGAGGCCGGGACGATGACCGTGGCGCGCGTCCTCCACCAGGCGATGGACCCCGAACGCCACCTGCCACGCGATCCCGATCTCGCCTGAGGCCGTCAGAGCTTGGCGAGCTTGGCCTGCAGTTCGGCGAGCTGTTTCTTGATCTGGGCGATGTCCTCGTCCTTGCTCTCGGGCGTCTTGGCGCCGCCGAGGTTCCAGCCGGGCAGCCCCGCCATCATCGTCTTCATGAAGGCTTCCTGGCTTTTCCGCATCGCCTCGAATCCCGGCATCGCCACCAGGGGATTCGGCAGTGCGGCAAGGTTCTCCATCACCTTGGACTGCCCGTCGCGCAGCATCTCGAACGACGCCTGCAGGAACGAGGGCACCACGGACTGCATCTCGGTCGTGTAGGTGCGCACGAGATCGGTCAGCACGGTGATGGGCAGGACATTGTCGCCCTTGGATTCATGCTCGGCGACGATTTGCAGCAGATACTGGCGCGTCAGGTCGTCGCCCGACTTCAGGTCGATGATCTGCACCTCGCGCCCGGCACGGATGAATCCGGCGATGTCCTCCAGGGTGACATAGTCCGACGTCTCGGTGTTGTAGAGGCGCCGGCTGGCATAGCGCTTGATGAGAAGCGGCTTGTCGGTCTCGGCCATGGGCGTACCCTCCTCGCAGGTGCGGCAAGGTTATGCGAGCGGTTGCGAAAAAGAAAGGGCGGGCACAAGGCCCGCCCAACTCGGCGCGTCGATCCGACAGGGAGGAGGAAGGCCGACGCCGGCCGAACTCTTTACGCGAAAGGTCTCACTTGGCGACGGCGGCCGCGGCCTTCTTGGCAGCGGTCTGCACGTCGGCGGTGGCTTTCTTCACCGCAGCGGTGGCGTCTTCCGACAGGTCCTTGCCAGCGGCAAGCATCAGCTCGACGGTTTCCATCTGCACTTTCTTCGCCACTTCCGCGAAGGCAGCCATGTGCTCGGCGGCCATTTCAGCCGTGGCCGAGGCGAAATCGGTCATCGCCTTGGTGTAGTCGGTCGGCTCCGGCTTGGCCTTGGAGACATCGCCCAGCTTGGAGAGCGTGGCCTTGGTCCAGGCGGCCGAGATCTCGGTGGACTTTTCGGCGGCTTCGATCGCCACTTTCGACATCTTCTCGCCAAAGGCGGCGTTGGTCTTGAACGCGTTCTGGAACGCCGAGGCGTCAACCGGGAAAGAGGCCATCATGTCCTGAACGAGCTTGGTGAGGTCGGGGGTCTTGGTCATCTTCATCTCCATCGCCGTGTTCGGACGGCCACTGGTTTCGGGATGACACCGAGATAGACGCTGCACCGCAGAAAATCAAGCTCTCTTTCTGCAGTGCAGCATTTTCCCGCGCATAGCGGCCATGCGCAGGACGCATGGGGCAAAACGGGTCAGACGGTAGCGTCCGCCGTCGCTGTCGCGTTGCCGACATAGGTGCCCGGCGCGGGGGCGAGCACCTCCTCCGGCTGGCGGGCGGCCACCATCTTGCCGGACTTCTCGGCCAGCCACGCCGCCCAGCGCGGCCACCAGGACCCGGTCTGCTTGGTTGCCGTGGCCAGCCACTCCTCCGGCGTGGTCAGCGGACCGTCGTTGGTCCAGTGCCCGTATTTCACCTTGCCCGGCGGGTTGATGATCCCGGCGATATGCCCCGACTCGGAGAGGATGAAGTTCTTCTCCGCCGATCCCATCTGGCGGATGCCGTTGAACGACGCCTTCCAGCCGGCGATGTGATCGGTCTCGCAGGCGATGGCACAGACCGGAATCTTCACCTCCGCCAGCGTCACCGGCTCGCCGAAGACCGGGAAACTGCCCTTGGCGAATTCGTCGCGCTGGCACAGGCCGCGCAGGTAATCGACCGCCATCTTCGCCGGCAGGTTCGTCCCGTCGCCGTTCCAGTACAGAAGATCAAAGGCCGGCGGCGCCTCGCCCAGCATGTAGCTCTTGATCGCCGGCTGCCAGATCAGGTCGTTGGAGCGCAGGAAGCTGAAGGTGCGGCCCATGAATTTCTTGTCGAGGACCCCATCCTGGGCCACCTGGCGCTCGATCCCATCCAGGAAGTCATTGGTCAGGAAAACCTCGAACTCGCCGCGATCGGAGAAATCGGTGAGCGTGGTGAAGAACGTGGCCGACTTGACCGACTTGTCGCCCGCCTTCTGCAGATGCGCCAGCGTCAGCGCCAGCGTCGTGCCGGCGATGCAATAGCCCACCGCGTTGATCTGCTTCTCGCCGGTGATCCGCCGTACCTCGGCCATCGCCCGCAGGTAGCCGTCGCGGATATAGTCGTCGAGCCCTGTCGCGGCATAGGTCGGGTCGGGGTTGCGCCAGGAGACGACGAAGAGGGTGAAGCCCTGATCGACGACCCATTTGATCAGCGAATTCTGCGGCTTGAGATCGAGGATGTAGAACTTGTTGATCCAGGGCGGGAAGATCACCAGTGGCGTCGCATGGACCTTTTCGGTCGTGGGCGCGTACTGGATCAGCTCCATCATCCGGTTGCGATAGACGACCGCGCCGGGGGTTGTGGCGATGTTGCCGCCGACCTTGAAGGCATTCTTGTCCGCCAGCGTGACCAGAAGCTCGCCGGAATTGGCCTCGATGTCGCGCACCAGGTTCTCCAGACCCTGCACCAGGCTCTCGCCATCGGTGGCAACGGCCTTCTCCAGCGCATCGGGATTGGTGCCGAGGAAATTGGTCGGCGCGAACATATCGACGATCTGGCGGCTGAAATACTCAACCCGCCGCTTGTCTCCCGAATCGAGCGTGTCGAGCCCGGCGACCGCGCTTGTCACCGCCTCGGCGTTCATCAGGTACTGCTGCTTGAGGTAGTTGAAGAACGGATGGCTGTCCCAGAGCGGATTGGCAAAGCGCCGGTCGGCTGGGCCGGTGTCGGACGGCGGCTTGAACTCACCCTTCAGCAGCGACTGCTGCGCGTCCATGTAGTGCTTCAGCGTCTTGCCCCAGTAACCGATCTGCGCCTCGATCACCTTGCCCGGGTTCTGCATCATCTCGGCCATCATCGCGGCGGCCGCCTTGACATAGACCTCCGACCCGGGACCGCTCAGGGCAGGATCCGCAGGCTTGCGCTGCGACAGCGCGGTTGTCAGGCGTTGCGACAATGCCTCAAGCCGCTTGAGATTGGCGTTGAGCCGGGCGAGCCGTTCGGCAGGGTCCGTGTCCTCGGTTGTCACGTTAACGATTCCCTCCTATCGTCGCCGCTGTGCAGCATTGCCTTGCCGCACGATGCACGGCATCGTCGCCGGAGCGACAGGAACGCGAGGCGACAGGTGCCGGTGTTCCGCCGGGGTCAGGAGACGTGATGAAGTATATGGCGACATATGACGCGATGGAAAGCGCCCGTACCACGGCAGAGTGGATGGGCGCCTCGGCGCGCGCTTTCGCTTCCTACCCGGCCTTCGCGCTGTCGATGAACCCGGTGCTGCCGTTGCTGCGGGCCTGGGGGGATGTGACCGAACGCTCCTTCAGCCGGATGATCGCCAAACCCGACTGGGGCATCCGCACGATCGTCGGCCCGGACGGCCAGGACCATCTTGTCGATATCGTCCCGGTCATCGAGAAGCCCTTCGGCACGCTGATCCAGTTCCGCGTCCGCCGGCGCGGCGCGATGGCCCGCAAGGTGCTTCTCGTCGCGCCCATGTCCGGCCATTACGCCACGCTCCTGCGCTCCACGGTGCAGAGCCTGCTGCCGGACTGCGACGTCTTCGTGACGGACTGGCACAATGCCCGCGACATCCCCGTCTCGGAGGGCAAATTCGACATCGAGGACTACACGCTCTACCTCGTCGAATTCATGCGGGCGCTTGGCCCGGAGACGAATGTGATCGCGGTCTGCCAGCCGGTGCCGCTGACGCTGGCCGCCACCGCCTATCTCGCCGCCGAGGATCCCTCGGCCCAGCCGCGCACGCTGACACTGATCGGCGGCCCGGTCGATCCCGATGCCGGGCCTACCGAAGTGACCGACTTCGGCCGCCGCGTGACGATGGGCCAGCTCGAAAATCTGGCCATCCAGCGCGTCGGCTTCACCTACAAGGGCGCGGGCCGGCTGGTCTATCCGGGCCTGATGCAGCTGCAGGGCTTCATCTCGATGAACGCCGAGCGCCATGCCAAGGCCTTCACCGAGCAGATTCTGCGCGCGGCCCGCGGCGAGGCTTCCGACCACGATCACCACAACCGCTTCTACGACGAATATCTTGCGGTGATGGACATGACGGCGGAATTCTACCTCTCCACCGTCGAGCGCATCTTCAAGGAGCGCGAGATCGCCCGCAACGTCTTCACCGTGGCCGGAAAGCAGGTCGATTTCGGCGCCATCACCCAGGTCGCGGTGAAGGTGGTCGAAGGCGCGAACGACGACATCTCTGCCCCCGGCCAGTGCCTCGCGGCGCTCGACCTGCTCACCGGCCTGCCGCCGGAGAAGAAGGCCCAGCATCTGGAGCCCGAGGCTGGGCACTACGGCATCTTCGCCGGCAAGAGCTGGCGTCTGAACATCCGGCCTCTGGTCCTCGCCTTCATCGACGCGAATTCCGGCGAGGCCGGGCGCGGCGGCAAGATGCGGGTCGTCACCGGCGGCTGAGCGACGCGAATGCCCTCCCGCGCGGCTTCGCCGCGCGGGACCAGGCAAAGGGGGGCCATGGCCCCCCTTTGCATCCCCGCACCGCTCTTGTGCCCGGCCGCAGCGCCTGCCCCGTCTTGCGCCC
>CAZRQN010000047.1:0-21119 GCA_964602115.1 uncultured Rhodobacterales bacterium | reverse complement strand
GGACGGCGAGGGCTCGAGCCTGATCTGGTCCCGCCCCACCCGCCGCGGCGACTGACCACTACCACCACGGCCCCGGTCAAAAGACCGGGGCCGATGGGTTCAGACGGCCGCCGAGCGAACGGACTCCGACGCGAACGAGGAGAGCGGACGGATGCCGGTGCGCACGGCGGTTGCAGCACCCGGCGAAAGCAGCCATTGAACAAGCCTCGAGCGCTGATTGAGGGGGCTTGTTCGTGGTTGATGGGGAACAGGCGAGCGAGGCTGCAGCGAAGCTATAGCAGGCGTTGCCACAAGCCGAGTTTCGATGGTGCCGCGTTCATGTACCAGTAGCCATGTTGGCTGGCCGAAGCACTGCAGACGCACCGAAAACGGATATTGCCGACTCTGCACATCTACTGCATAACCAACTAAGGTTGCCAAGAGGTCGTCCGAGCACAAGATGTGGTGATCCAGCGAAGGAGAGGCACAACTTGAGTATGAAGAAAACCGACTTCGATACCTACTTCGACAACTCATTCGCCACCATGAACCAGACCAAGTTTGAAGGCTGGTTTGCATCGATGGCTTCCCGGGTCTATGGCAACGACTTTGAACTGATCAAGGCCGGCGGAAAGAGTGGCGATAAAAAGAGCGATGGACGACGAATTTCGACAGAAACCATCTTCCAATGCTACGCCCCAGAGTCGCCCGCGACTTTTGCAACTAAGGCAAAGGCCAAAATCGCAGACAGCTTTCCAGAGGTAGTAGGTTTCTGGCCAAGTCTGAAGGAGTGGATGTTTGTTCATAACAACGCAGATGGCATTACAACGGCAGTAAGCGATGAACTAGAGGAAGTCAGAAGGCAGTACCCCGCAATCAAAGTACTGACAGGTACGCGAAACTTCCTGAAAGATGAACTACACGACAAGCTGACCCTCCAGCAATTGATCGACATCTACCCGTCGGCAAGCCTAAATTTCAATGACGTTCAGATGGAACACATCAGACCACTTTTAAAGCGCATAATCGCTGCAAGGACAGTCGATCCTGAGCCAAACACCTTTGGGGATATTCCAGATGAGGCCAAGCTTGACTACAACAAGCTTAGCCCCGACTCGAAGCACAACATTCGCCGGGCACGGCCACACATTGATGTTGTTGACCGTTATCTTTCAGGCATGAGCAATCCACAGAATGCATCTATCTTGCAGGCTGAAATGCGCGCAAAATATGCAGAACTGAAAGACCTCGGATATGACGCCGACGACACCTTAGGAAAGTTGTTGATCTTTTGCGGTGGCGCTGAGAATGCGACTGTTGCAGCTGCTGCCTATGTGATTGTCGCATACTACCTTGATGCTTGCGACGTGTTCGAGAACGTTCCGGAGGATGCGCCATGTTGATGCCAACAAAGCACATAAAGACGGAGAACGCGCTGATAGGTGTTGGGGCAGAAATCCTATCGCTCCTCGACAGAGATAAAACTGCATCGAGACTATTTCATGATCTGCAGGCGGGTCGGCGAGAAAATGAACTCTCGACGCTTCACTTTGACTGGTTTTTGCTCTCTATTGACTTCCTCTTTGCTGTTGGTGCGGTTCGTTTTGAATCTGGTTTGATAAAGAAGATGAACCAATGATAATTGAAATATCAAGCACGCTAGATACGTTCAAGTCACTCCGGTTCAAGGCTGGCCTGAACATCCTTGTTGCAGAACGCCATGAAAACTCCGGTGCGAAAGAGACACGCAACGGAACTGGCAAGACCAGTTTTATCGAGCTAGTTCATTACCTGATGGCCGAGAAGCGCAATGCAGACGATGACTTTCACAAGTCTGAGATTATTGGATCACAATTCTGTGGTAAGTTCTTTGATGGCGGCTCAGAGTTTGTAATTTGCAAGAAGAGCAATCCCCAGGCCGATGACCTATCGAAAGACGGGCAAGACATTACGCCGAAGAACTTGCGTAGAGAGTTGGCTTTGCGTTGGTTCAGCTTGAGCGAGGAGGAGTCGGCGCCAACCTATGGACCTAAGTTTGGCGCATTGCTTGCGTACTTTGTGCGGAAAGAGCGGAATGGTGGTTTTGCTAGCCCGGTAATGAACAGCACCGCCCAACAGGGTTGGGATAGTCATATCTGCTCGGATTTGACTGGCGGCTCCCGCAGCAGTTGCAGGTCAAGAAGGATCAGAAGAAAGACGCTGATACTTTGGCGAAAATGATTAAGGGAGGTTATCTTACTGATGGGTCGCTTGACGTCAACAAGATGCAGGCTCGTCTTGACTTTCTGGATACCGAAATCGAAGGAAAACGCAAAGAAGTTGCGTCTGCGTCCGTGGTGGACGGCTATCGTCGACATGAGATCACTGCGAACGATCTCACCAGTCGTATTCGCGACTTGAATGAGTCGAACCTAGAAGATCTTGACCTTGTTGAGAATATCGATCTTGCCCTTAAAGAAGTTGAAGACGCTTCGGTTGCGGACCTCAGAAGCATGTACGAGCAAGTTGGAATTTTCTTCTCAGGCCAAGTTAAGAAAAGATTCGAGCAAGTCGAAGCATTTCATAAACAAGTGGAAAAAAACCGGGAAGCGCACCTGAGGCGCGAAAGAAAGAGTGCAACTGAGCGCCTCGCAAGCCGCAAAAACCAGATAAGTGAACTTCAAGTCAGCTTAAAGGACAAGCTGGCGTTGCTGCGCTCCGGCATGGCGATCGAACGCCTCACGCTATTGCAGTCTGACCTAAATCGGCTGGAGGCGGAACAGGCGGACCTACGCCAACAGCTTCCGCGCTTTAGGAATGTTGAAGAAGACCGAAAGCGGTTAGGGCGCGAGATAAGCGATCTTGTTGATCTAATTGGGCAAGATGTCCTAGAGCGTGAAGGGCCGAGAAGGGCTGCAGTCCAGATATTTGCGGAGACTTCGCAGTTTCTCTATGATGAGCCGGGTCAGCTTATCATCGGCAAATCTAGCGGCGTGGCTGGATTATCCATTGAAACGGATATTGTTGGTAAGAAGAGTGGTGGTAAGAACCATATGCAAGTTTTCTGCTTCGATTGGTTGTTAGTTGAAGCAGCGATAAAGAATGATCGATTTCCTGGCTTTCTTGTGCACGACAGCCACATTTTCGATGGTGTTGACGGAAGGCAGATTGGGCTAGCGCTGAGCCTGGCAAGGGCTAAGTGTGAAAAGCTGGGCGTTCAGTACATAGTCGCCATGAACTCGGACGATCTGCAAAAGATTAAAAACGAGGAAGAAGTGAGTGGCGAGGTTATTTTCGATCCATCCAATTTCATCATGGATACTCGGCTTTCCGACGAGCCGAACGGTGGCCTCTTTGGGATCAGATTTTGAACGCCAAGGTCTGCTCCGGCGCCCACAGTAAGACGCCGCTGCGCTACGCGGACGGCAATTATGCGGATCGCGGCTCCGCAGCACCGTGACAAGTTCGACTGTCCGCACTGGGCGGGCTCGAGAATGCGCTAGGTGTAGCCCGAGGGACTGTCTAAGTATCATCAAGCTGAGGAGTTGTCGTTAAGCCGCTGGCTGAGGCAGGACTAGTCACATGTCGCAGCTGAGGGACCAGCGGGCCGGCGCCGCGAAGATGGGGCATGCGCCAGACGAGCTTGCCAGACCTACTTTTCATGTGGTGCCCCCTGACCCAATGGGTTCTTCGAGGCATGCCTTCACGGCCATCAATCGACGCGTCGTCCTTCATGGCCTCGACTTGGCCGCGTCCGGCATTGCCGAGGGCGATCTTCGTGATGAGTGTGTCAGGAAGCACTTTGCCGGACCGCTCAGCTTGGCGCCTCTCGTGCCTGGGGTGGAGCGACACCTTCTGCAAATCTAGCATGCCATCATGGCGCAGCAGGGTGGCTATCGCGACGGCCGACCCAAGGAAGCTTCGATTCATGGCGAGTTCTTCATCGATCATGCCATCCGAAACTGGCATGCCCACAGCTTCGAACAGCTTCTGGGTGGGCGTCGGGACGGCCGAGGCTCCCATGCCTTTGGTGATCATGCAGCAGGCGCTTGGGCCGACGGTGTTCTGGCGAATGGCGAAACGCTGGGTGTAGATCTCCTCCTCGACCTGCGTGACGAGACCCAAGACGGAGCCGTCATTCTGTCGCATGATCCCATCCGCCCCCACGAGAGGTGGCATGATGATCATGGTCGGAAATGGCAGCTGAACCTGGGAGAAAAGCTCGTCCAGCCCTTCCCGCTTCATCTCGTTGACCAGCTCGCTCATCATCCAGTAGGCATCGATATCGATCCGGAAGACCTGGGCGTCCTCAAGGATGGCGAGAGAGCGCTCCCGATAGTCCAATAGCTGATCCATCAGGCCCGCGGGCAGCTCGGCTGGCCTCCCCCCCTGCATCTCGAGGATCTGCCGAGGGTAATCCGTGAAAAAGAGTCTCAGCTCGTGGACCATGTTATCGCCTAGCTTTGAAGCCGAAGCAGACCTGATGACGGCATGGCCGTCAACATGGACGGACCTTTGATGACAATTCGCTGCCTTTGCTTTGATGACACCTAGTTATCGGATTTTTCGCATTTTGCCACGAACGACCGCTTCCGAGAAGTCGCGCTGAAGCAACTGCGCACTCCGAGCCGGCTGCTTTGGGCCGAAACCGCTTTCCTGATTAGCCGAGAACAGGATACGGGGCGCCTCCCGGCAATCAGCCGGGACCGGGCCCTGGTCCTTCGGACTGGAGCCAGCCCGCGGCAGTCTCCACCCATTCGGGCGACGATCCCTGGCTCGAGAGGAAGAGGTCGGCTGCAGCCTATCTGGCTGTGGCGTGTCAGAGAGTGCCCCGTCCCCGCCCTGTCCCCCTGGCTGTCCCATGGGATCGCGGTCGGGAGAATTTCCATGAAAGAGGTTGCCTGATGTCTCGAGACGATGCCGCTGAGCTTGCAAGAGGTCTGGCTGGACAGGCCGAGGCAGTTTGCCGAACCTATCTCTCCAATGGGCGCAGACAGGGCAACTATTGGCAGGTTGGCGATGTCCGCAACACGGCAGGGCGCTCGATGTTCGTTCGCCTCACCGGCCCCGCTTCAGGCAAGGGTGCCGCTGGCAAATGGCAGGATCCGTCTGAAGGAACTCACGGTGACCTCCTCGACGTCATCCGCGAAAGCCTTGGGCTCAGCGATTTCGCCGACGTGCTCGAGGAGGCCCGCCGCTTCCTCAGCCTGCCGCAGCTGGAACCGATCCCAAACACCCCAACCCCAAAACTCGCGCCCACACCCTCTGGATCGTCAGAAGCGGCGCGGCGGCTCCTCAGTATGTCCAGTCCGCTCAAAGGTTCGCTGGCGGCGACCTATTTACGGTCCCGTGGCATCACAGAACTCCGCGACACAAGCGCCCTGAAGTTCCACCCGAACTGCTACTATTGGGGGCAGGGCGAGGATCAGACCGAGACTTGGCCCGCGATGATCGCTTCTGTCACCGACCTCGCAGGCAAGGTCACCGGGGTGCACCGCACTTGGCTTGCGCGCGATGGCAGCTCAAAGGCACCTGTCGACACACAGCGCAAGGCAATGGGGGATTTGCTCGGCCACGCGGTCCGGTTCGGGCTGGCCAAAGAGGTCATGGCAGCGGGGGAGGGGATCGAGACTGTGCTCTCCCTCCGACAGGCCCTGCCCAAGATGCCGATGGTTGCCGCGCTGTCGGCCGGACATCTCGCAGCCCTCCTCTTTCCGGCAAATCTGCGCAGGCTCTATATCGTCCGCGACAACGATCCGGCGGGGGACGGTGCAAGGGATAGCCTGGTCGCCCGGGCCCACGAGGTCGGGATCGAGGCGATCACGCTTTCGTCCATGTTGGGCGATTTCAACGACGATTTGACCATCCGCGGTCTGGATGCACTTCGGGCGCATATCCGGGTGCAACTCGCGCCAGAGGACGTCAGCCGCTTCATGACGCAGGATCAGTTGACCCGTCGGAGCGGGTGATCCCAGAGGTCCGACTTCATCATGGGCATACGAGGCTGCAGTTCCATCAGCGGGACCGCGCTTCGGCCTTCGAGAGGGGGCGAGCGGCCCACAAGCGGTCCGGTCTGGCAATGGCGGCGCCCGACTATTTTCCGCCGGCGGGGGAGACCCCGCCTTTGCATCGCGAGGCAAAATAGTCGGGCTTTGCCATCGAGGCCCTCGCAAGAGGCTCGGGCTGCCAGACCGGCCCGCTTGTCGGCTTTTCGTCGCCATGAAGGCCGCGACGGTCGCGGTCCAGACGATGGAGCAGCCCATGTACGCCCCCGACTTTGATCGAACCGACTTCGAACCCGATCACACCTCCTCGCCGACCGACACCATGATCGAAGGTCTGCAGCTCTACGGCTACCGTCCCGCGGCGGGCGAGGCCGATCCCCGGGTCACGCCCGACGATCAGGTCATCCAGACCGCCGTCGCCGACATCTTCAACGCCCTGATTTCCACTATGACCGACACCAGCCTCGATTTCGACCTCGACGAAATCCTGTGGTCGACCGTCAACACTTTCCATCGCGCCGCAGAGCGGATCGAGACCAAGCTCGACGACAACGAGCAAGCGCAGAAACGCCTTCAGCGCGAACAGGACGGCTCCGAGGTGAAATCCGTCCAGCTTGAAACCCTGATCGACATCGGCCAGGGCCTGATCGACCGGCGTGAGAGCATGGAACTCTTCCGCGAAACCGCTGCCGACCTCTTCCTCAAGGCCACCGGCACCCATTGGTCACCGCGTTCGGGCTCGCGCACCAGCCACCGCCACCTGACCGCCGCGATGATCGACAGCCGCGACTTCATCGCCGCCAAGAAACGCGCAGAGACCGAGAGCCTGGTGCCTCCGGGACCGAAGGTTGCCTTCTCGGGCGGAGACACCACCGATCACCGGTTGATCTGGGACCGTCTCGATCAGATCCACGCCAAGCACCCCGACATGGTGCTGTTGCACGGTGGATCACCCAAGGGCGCTGAGCGCATCGCGGCCACCTGGGCCTCCAACCGCAAGGTGCCACAGGTCGCCTTCAAGCCGGACTGGAACAAACACGCCAAGGCCGCACCCTTCAAGCGCAACGACCAGATGCTGGATTGCTTGCCGATCGGCGTCGTGGTCTTCCCGGGCACCGGCATTCAGGAAAACCTGGCCGACAAGGCCCGCAAGATGGGCATCCCGGTCTACCGTCTGGCAGCGGGGGCTTAGGCTCCCGCTTTCGGAGGCACGACCACATTCAAGCTCTCCTCAAGGAAAGTCCGTCTCGATGACGGTACTCGAAGCATCCGCTTGGGCGCTCGACCCCAACAAAACGAAAGCGACCCACAGAACAAGGGAGAACCGCACCCGGGCGCTTGCTTCGGTTTGCGAGCGGATGGAGCGGGGACGCAGATCCTACCCGACGCGCAGTTCCGTTGCCGGGTCGAACAGGTGCAGATTGCCCGTGTCGAGACGGATCCGAAGTGACTGACCCAGAGTCGGCACCTTTCCGGACCGCGTTTCGCGCAGCACGAGCGGGCCAAGATCGGTGGCCAGCGTCAGGATCATCTCGTGGCCGAGGTTCTCGACGTGCTCGACGGAACCGGCCAGGCCCTGATCGTTGCCGTCTGCTGCAAGCAACAGGTGTTCGGGTCGTTGACCTAGGGTGATCTTACCAAGCCGCTTGGCGGCATCGGGAAGCGCAACGCCCTGTGTGCCGAAGGTTATCGCGCCATCCTTGACCGGCAGGGTCACGACGTTCATGCGCGGCGTGCCGATGAAGCGGGCGACGAAGAGGTTGGCGGGTCTGTTGTAGACCTCGTCGGGCGCGCCGTACTGCATCAGGTTCGCGGCATGCCCGGCGGCCAGGGGCGCCAGGACGGCGATCCGGTCGCCCATCGTCATGGCTTCGGTCTGGTCATGGGTGACATAGACCATCGAGGCTTTCTGGGTGCGGTGGAAGCGGACGATTTCGGCCCGCATGGCGCTTCGGAACTCGGCGTCGAGGTTCGAAAGCGGTTCGTCGAACAGGAAGACGCCCGGGCTGCGCAGGATCGACCGGGCCAGGGCCACGCGCTGCCGTTGGCCGCCCGACAGAGCTACGGGGCGTTTGTGCAGGTGGTCGGACAGGCCGACGACTGCGGCCACTTCGGCGACCTTGCGGTCGATTTCGGGCTTCGGCTCGCCCCTGATCTTCAGACCGAAGCCGAGGTTGCCGGCCACGGTCATGTTGGGGAAGAGCGCGTAGCTCTGGAATACCATCGCGACATTCCGCTGGGCCGGGTCGGTGTCGTTCATCCTCGTCCCGCCGATCCGCATGTCGCCCGCACTGACCGGCGCAAGGCCCGCAATCGAGCGCAGGATGGTGGATTTGCCGCAACCCGACGGGCCGACAAGCACGACGAACTCGCCGTCGTTGACGGTCAGCGACAGGTTCCGCACCACCGGAACCTTCCCGAAGGTGATGTCGACGTTCTGGAACTCGACGGCCGCCATGCTAGCCCTCCCGCGCAATATCGTTTGTCATTTGACCGCCCCAAGGCTGAGGCCGCCGACGATCTGACGTTGCGCCAGGATCGCAAAGATCAGCATCGGCAGGATCGAGGTGATGGCCGCGGCGGACAACGCGCCCCAGTCGATGGAGGCGTAGCCGCGGTAGGCGGCGACGGCGAGCGTCACGGTCTGCGCCTTGTCGAAGGTCAGACCCAGGGCGATGGCCAGCTCGTTCCAGATGCGGATAGTGTTGAGGATCGCGGTTGCTGCGATGCCGGGCGCAGCGATCGGCAGGTAGACCCTGAGCAGGATCTGCCAGCTTTTCGCGCCTTCAAGGCGGGCGGATTCGTAGAGCGCGAAGGGCACTTCGGCGAAGAATGCGCGCATCATCCAGATGGTGAAGGGCAGCGTGAAAGTCAGGTAGACCAGCGACAGGCCAAAAACCGTGTCGTAGAGCCCGGTCGCCTGGAACAGGCCGTACATCGGGATGACGAAGAGGAACTCGGGCAGCATGTAGGACAGCAGAAGCCAGGCCAGGATCACGCCGCGCCCGGGCACGCGCCGCTGGTTAAGGGCAAAGGCCGCGGGGACGGCGATGGCAAAGGCCAGGAGGTTTGAAAGGAGCGCTGTGAGGACGCTGTTCGTAAATCCTCTGATGAAGGCGGCGTCCGCCAAGACCTTGGCATAGTGATCCCAGATCGGCACGAAGATGAGCTTAGGCGGCATGGCGAAGGCATCGGTCTGGGTCTTCAGCGAGATGCCCATGATCCAGAGGATCGGGAAGATGCTGACAAAGCCCGCGACGATGAGGATTGCATAAGACAGGATCGTGGCACGTTGCGCGCGGGTCATTCCGAACCTCCCAAGCGGCGGTCAAGCGCGCCATAGAGTGTGCAGATCGCGAAGATCATGGCCGAGAAGATGACCACGATGGCCGCCGCTTCCCCGAAGTTCGAGAACTTGAAGGCGGTCTGGTAGGTCAGCGTCTGCACCGCCTCGGTCGCCCTCAGGGGCCCGCCGCCGGTCAGACCGAAGACCAGGTCGAAGACCTTGAGCGTGTCGATCAGGCGGAAGACAACGATGGTGACGATCACCGGGCGCAGCATCGGCAGGGTCAGGTAGCGGAAGGTCTGCCAGCCGCTGGTGCCTTCCAGCCTTGCCGCCTCAAAAGGCTCTTCCGGCAGGCTTTTCAAGGCAGCGGCGAGGATGATGAAGACGAATCCGGTCTGCCACCAGGTTTCGACCATCACCAGGCTGGGCATGGCGGAGGTAGTGGAACCGAGCCAGTTCGGTTGCGGCAGCCCGACCGAACCAAGGGTTGCGTTGATCACGCCGAAGGTCGGGTCGAGAAGCACCTTCCAGACCAGCGAGACGGCGATGCCCGAGACCATCAGGGGCAGGATCATCAGCACGCGGAAGATGCCCGCGCCGGTCGTGATCCGGTTTGCCGCCAGAGCGAGGATCATCCCCAGCACCAGTTCGACCAGAACTGCCGACACCGAAAAGGTGATGGTGTTCAGCAGGGCCACGGTGAACGAGCCCTTGAGCCAGAGGAGCTTGAAGTTCTTCAGGCCGGTGAAGACTGAGTCTCCGCCCCAGGTCCAGTCGTTCAGCGACATCCACAGGACCGTGGCAATCGGGTAGAGCGTGCAGGCGCCGAGAACGATGACCGTGGGCAGGATGTAGGGCCACAGGTTCGGCTGGGACGGGGCGATGGTCTGGGCCATCTGGCGATCCTTTCGGCTGGAAAGGGGACGCCCCGGCGCGGGGAGCGCGCGGCGGGGCGCTGGCGTCAGCGCAAGACCTCGGGGGCGACGGCCTGAAGCGTGGCCACTGCCGATGCCGGGTCTTCACCGGCGTAGATCGCGTGGATCGCATCGACGATCACCAGCACGACCTCGCCCCAGCCTTCGCGGAACACCATGGTCGGGCGTGAGTGCTCAAGCTGCTTGCTGACCGCCTCGACATAGCCCGGCGCGAAGGCCGCAACGTAATCCGAGTTCGCCCAGGTCGAGGTGCGGGTCGCCCCGCCGGTCTTGAGACCGGTTGCCTTGTCCATTTCCTTGGACGTGGCCCATTGCATGAAGAGCCAGGCCGCGGTCTTATTCTGCGAGTTTTCCGCCATTGACAGGCCCCAGGCCCAGTGTCCGCTGACGCTGACGCCGTCTTCTCCGGCAGGCAGCACGGCATAGCCGACCTTTCCCGCGACCGCAGAGTTTGCGGCATCCTCAAAGCCCGGACCGAAAACGCTCGCATCGACGAAGAAGGCGGCCTTGCCCTGCGCGAAGTAGCGGCTGGCGTCTTCCCAGCCGAAGGAAAGGGCGTTCTCCGGGCCGGCCTTCAGAAGGCCCGCATAGTGCGACAGGCCTGCTGCAATTCGCGGGTCATCAAAGCGGGGCTTTTCCCAGTCGGCGTCGAACCAGATGTTCTGCGGCAGAGGAGCAGGCGCTTCGCCCCAGGCGTTCAGCACGATCCCGGTCATGGTGTCGACCAGGCTGCCCGAACGCTGACCGCGCATGACCGAGCCAAAGGCCTCGCCCGCGCCCTCGTCGGTAACCTTCTGGGCTCCCGCTAGAATGTCATCCCAGGTGGCTGGAGGAGTCCCGCCGAGATACTTGTCGACCAGTTCCTTGTTGTAGAACAGGATATAGGCTTCCATCGAGATCGGGATGGCGAACTGTTCGGCCGCCGGGTCGCCGGGCGGGAAGCTTGCACCCTGCAGCAGGGCCGGGGAGAAGTCGGCGAAGTCGTAGCCCGCGTCCGTCAGCGCCGCATCATTCAGGAACGGCGTCAGTGAGGCGACCCCCTTGACGTTCCACTGTTCGAAGATGGCGGCGTCCATCAGGGACATGTAGACATCCGCCACCGGCTCTTCCGACCGGATCGCGAGGTTCGCGCGGTCGAAGTAGAGGTCCTCGGCAAAGGCCGTGACGTTGACCTTGATCCCGGTCAGTTCCTCGAATGCGGCCAGATGCTCACGCACCCCGGCCGTCCAGGGGTGTTCGCTGGCGAGAAGGGTGATTTCGGTGCCCTCGGCCTGGCGCCAGTCGAAGGCGGCCACAGGGCCTGCGAGTGCCGCTGCCGACAGCATCAGCGCGGCGGCGAGAAGTCGTGTCTTCATGGGATGTACCTCCGTTGCGGCATGTCGTCGTCCGGTTCATTAGTCATCAGGTTGACAGGTTGTTATGACATGCTAATGTCCGATTAACACATCGTTGATACTGGCGCAATCTTCTTTCTCGGCGTCATATGGCCGGAACGGGACAAAGCGCGGAGCAGGACATGACGACCGAAACGAAGGAACGGCAGGCCATCCGGAGGAGTAGCAACGAGCCTGCATATTCGCAGCTCGCCGGGATTCTCGAACAGCAGATCGCCTCACTCACCCATGCGGAAAGGGCGAGGGCGCTGCCTTCGGAAGTTGACTTGTCGCGCCAGTACGGACTGTCGCGAATCACTGTTAGGCAGGCCCTAAAATGCCTTGAGGCCAAGGGTCTTGTCTACTCATCGCAAGGGCGGGGCTCGTTTCCTACCATACCCAGGGTCCAGGGCATTTCCGGTTTCCACAGCTTTACTTCGGAAGTCCGCCGCAACGGACAGACCCCCGGCACGCGAATCCTAGAGACTTCGGAGGTTGATCGTCTTCCCTCGTTCTTGACGAAGAAGCTCTCCGTGGCTGCGACGGAGGACGGGGCGCAGGTGCATCTCCGGCGGCTTCGGTTCATCGACGATGTTCCGATCGCTGTTGAGGATGCCTGGCTGCCGAAATCGCTGTTCCCCGACCTCGTCCCGGGCGATTTCGACGACGGCTCGCTCTATGCGTTCCTGGCCGACCGCTGGGGACTTGAACCCGAATGGACCGATGCGCTGATTGAACCTGACCGGGCGTCGGTCGAGGTATCAGGGCTTCTCGGCATTGAAATAGACGACCCGGTTCTGGTCGCCTGGCGGGTCACCGTGACCGCCGAAGACAAGGTCTTCGAGCGTGTGCGGTCGATCTATCGCCCGGGCTTCTCGCTGCGCGTCGCGCGCTATCGGCTGGGGGTGACCGCGACATGGCCAAGGGCGCAGCAATCGGACTGGACATCGGCGGCGGCAGCACCAAGATCGGGTTGATCGACGCCGACGGGCAGTTGCTTGACAGCCGCCGGGTAGTCCTGGCCGCCAGGGCAGCATTTCCGGAAGTACTGGCCGAGTATCGCAAAGCAATCGCGTCATTCGGAGTGAGCGCCACGACGCTTCCCATCGGCATTGCCTACCCCGGACACATCGACCGCACGAAGGGTCACGGTTTGAACTCGAACGTCCCGGCGCTCGACGGCCAGCCGCTTGCGGCCGAACTGGGCGGCAAAGCCGGACGGGCAGCCTTGCTGAATGACGCCGACGCCGCGGCTCTGGCCGAATGCCGCCACCACGACGAGGGCCGCTTGGGTCGGATGCTCATGGTCACACTTGGCACGGGCGTTGGCGTGTCGATGATTGTCGAAGGGCGCCCGCTTGAGACGGCGGGGGGGACTCTGGGCGACAGCGGCCATCTCAGCGTTGACCCGGGCGGTACGTACAAATGTCGGCAGGGGTGTTCGGGTTGCCTGGAATCCGTAGCTTCCGCCGAAGCGCTGATGCGTGACGCAACGCAACTTGCGACGACCGGGGAAAGCCCGTTCCTTTCCGCAAGAGCCAGTGCAACCGGCGAGGTATCCGCCGCCACGGCCTGCCAGGCCGCCCTGTCGGGCGACCCCGGCGCCGTTCGCTTGATCTCGCGGATGAGCCAGTGGCTTGGCATGGCCGTCGCCAGCTGGCGGGCAAGCTTCCATCCCGATCTGATCGTCTTTGGTGGTGGGCTGTCGGTGCTGGGCCAACCCTTCATCGACCAGATCCGCGACCACGCCGAGGCGCGTTCGCTTCCGTTCCTTGCGGCGCATTGCCGCCTGACCCTCGCCCGGCTGGGCAATGACGCGGGTATGATCGGCGCGGGTTTGGCCGCGCTTACCCCCTGAACAATAAGGACAAAGCCATGTCAGAAGCCTATCTCGCGGAAATCGCCGAACAAACGGGGATTATCGACCGTCTGGGGCGGAACTTTGACGCCAGTTGGGGCGGGGCACTGACCCGGGTGCGCGCCGATCTGGGCGCCGGACGGTTCGACCGGGTGATCCTGACCGGCATGGGCGGCTCGCTGCACGGCGCGCATCCGGGACATCTGACGCTGACGCGCTCCTTGTCCGTTCCTGTCCTGCTCTGGGAATCGGGCGAGCTGACACAACAGGCACCGCGCGCGGTGACGGCCCGGACGCTTCTTATCGCCATCTCGCAATCCGGCGAAAGCGGAGAGGTACGGCGCCTGACCGAGGCGGCTTCCCGCCCGGCCTGCGTCATCTCCATCACCAACGCGCCGGA
Organism: uncultured Rhodobacterales bacterium; assembly: GCA_964602115.1. GTDB lineage: Bacteria > Pseudomonadota > Alphaproteobacteria > Rhodobacterales > Rhodobacteraceae > JANOGU01. The sequence goes on along the minus strand of CAZRQN010000047.1, from coordinate 7,304 downwards.
CAATGCGCTCGCCCGCTGGGCCGACATCGCCGTGGCCACGAATGCGGGGCCGGAGCGCACGGCCTCGACCAAGACCTATACGGCGGGCGTCGCGGCGGCGCATCTGGTGGTCGCCTACCTGACCGGAGACGGCAAGGCCGCCGCGGCCGATGTGCAGGCCCTGTCGCGGCAGGTGGCCGACCTGCTCGAACGCCTTCCGGCCGAGGCGGAGGCTGCGGCCCGTCACCTTGGCCACACCGCCCCCCTGACCTTCATCGGGCGGGGCGACAGCTACGGTTCTGCGGCGATGGCTGCGCTCTTGACCGAAGAGGCGGCCAAGCTGCCCTGCGAGGCGCTGACCGGCGGCCAGTTCCGCCATGGGCCGCTGGAGCTTGTGCGCGAGGGGTTTCGCGCTGTCGTTTACCCGGGCGAGGGCGCTGCGCGGCCACTGACCGAACCACTGGTCGGGCGCATCACGGCCCTGGGTGGTCGCGTCGTGACTATCGGCACGACTCCCGCACCTGCCTCGGCGACCGTTTACCCTGTCGCCCTCCCCGAGGTACCAGCGGGTCTGCTGCCGGTTCTGGAAATCCTGCCTGTGCAGTTCCTGGTCATTCCACTTGCGATTGCGCGCGGCTTCGAACCTGCCGCCTTCCTGAACGCGCAGAAGATCACCACGGGGGAATGAGGCCATGCCAATCCAGAGCGGCTGGCCCAAAGGCGACTACGACTATGTCATCGTCGGTGCGGGATCGGCTGGCTGCGTCCTGGCCGCACGTCTGACCGAGGACCCGCAAACCCGGGTCTGCCTGATCGAGGCCGGCCCGCAGGACCGCAGTCTCTTCATCCACATGCCGGCCGCGCTGACCATGCCGATCGAGAGCAAGACCTGGAACTGGCGCTACGTCACTGGCCCCGAGCCGCATCTCAACGGCCGCACCCTCGGGCAGGCGCGGGGGCGTGGTCTGGGCGGCAGTTCGTCGATCAACGGCATGGTCTGGGTGCGCGGTCATCCGTCGGACTATGACCAATGGGCGGCGGAGGGGCTGGAGGGTTGGTCCTTTGCCGACTGCCTGCCCTACTTCAAGAAGATGGAGAGCTTTGAAGGCGGCGCCGATCCCAACCGCGGAGGCAGCGGACCGCTGAAGATCACCCGCAGCCGGGCCGCGCACCCGTTCTACGAGGCCTTCCTGCGGGCAGGCGAAGCCTACGGCCTGCCGGTCGCGCGCGACTACAACAGCGACAGGATGGAGGGCCTGCATGTCACCCAGGCCACGATCCACAACGGGCGGCGGCAAAGCACGGCGGTGGCCTATCTTCACCCGGTCGCAGATCGGCCCAACCTGACGGTTCTCACGGGCTGGCGCGCCGACCGCGTGGAGTTGGAGTGCGGTAGCGCATCCGGGGTCGCCCTGCGCAAGGGCATAGAGATCAGGACCCTGAACGCAGGCCGCGAAGTCATCCTCTGCGCCGGGACTATCGGTTCGGCGCATCTGATGCTGCTGTCCGGCATTGGACCTGCCGACCATCTTCAGTCCCACGGTGTTGCCGTCCGCCATGACCTTCCGGGCGTGGGCGAGGGACTGCAAGATCACTTCGTCGCGTCGCTGACCTTCCGCACCTCTGGTGCCCGTAGCATTGCTTCGGATCTCGCACTCTGGAACCGGCCGCGCATCGGGCTGGAATGGCTCTTGACCCGCGGCGGCCTCGGCGCGACCAGCTTTTTCGAAGTCGGCGCCTTCTTCCGCAGCGGGCCGGGCGCGGCCTATGCCAACATGCAGCACGAATTCCTGCCCTTTCTGGCCGATTTCCTGGACGGCCGCGTGCGCATCGGCCACGGATATCAGTATTTCCTCAGCCAGATGCGCCCGAAAAGCCGCGGCTGGCTGCGCCTGCGCAGCGCCGATCCCGACACCCATCCCGAGATCGTCTTCAACTACCTCGACGACCCCGCCGATGTCGAGGAAATGCTCGACGGCCTGGCCCAGACCCGCGACATGGCGCGCCAGGCACCCTGGCAGGCCATGGGCGGCACGGAGATAGCACCGGGGCCTGATGTACGCTCGCGCGTCGAAGCATTGGACTGGATGCGGCGGATCGGAAACACGGAACACCACCCGGTCGGGACCTGCAGAATGGGGACCGACGCCATGGCGGTCACCGACGACCAAGGGCGCGTGCGGGGGCTCTCCGGCCTTCGGATCGTCGATGGGTCCGTCCTCCCCCTGATCCCGACCGCCAACGTCAACGCACCGATCATCATGGTCGCCGAAAAGATAGCCGACAGGATTCGCGGCCGCGAGGCGCTGAAACGAGACAGTCTTCGCCATTTCCCATGAGCCAGAGCCTTTATACATGTCTCGTCTGTCGACGGATCAACCAATCAAAATATTACATAATCAAAATTATGCGACTCGATTCAGGGCCGCTGTCCGGCCGCGCTTCTTCGCCGATCACAGCGCCGCGCGTTGCCCTTTCGTTTCGCTTCTGGTCCAGTCGTGCGGCACGAAGTTGAGCTGAGGCGGCAACACGATGAAGACCCCAAATGGCGACCTCGACCGTTGGCCGGACCCGGCCGTCGCAAGCGCCCGCCGCAGCGTTTTCGCGCAGGACCTTGTCATCGAAGGCGATGCCTCTTCCAGTGGACCGATCGAGGTCCAAGGCAATGTCGTTGGTTCACTGCGGGCGCCGGAAATCACCGTCGCTGGTTCAGGTCGTGTTGAAGGTTCCGTCGTCGCCCACGACCTCGTGGTGCATGGGGCGGTTTCGGGCATGATCTCGGCGCGAAACGTTCAGCTCGCGCCGAGTGCGGTCGTGCAGGCCGATGTCACCCATGAGCGGATCGCCATCGAGGCCGGTGCCGAGTTGGAAGGCAGGCTTCAGCGGAAGGCCTGACAGATATCACACCGCAAGGTCTGGCGGCGGCATTTGGTCGGCAGGCAGATAGCCCCGCCGCATCTTCTGTCGGAGTGTCTGGGATGCCGCTCTCTCCGCCTCTTCAACGGAAGCACAGGTTTCGATGCTCGTCCGACCGTGGGTCCCGATCCGGCCCCAGGCTCGCAAGACAGAGACGTCTCCGAACAGCGTCGCCGCAACATCGATGCAGTAGAACCGCGCCATGTTGGCCTCAGAGTTGATGCGATGCAGATGTGCCAGAGCCATGGCGGTCCTCCCGTGCACAGACTCCGCCTTGCCGCCCTCCAAGTCCAATTGCTTTTCTGAATCGATCCGGGCGGTCCGATTCAGAAAGCTGATGGGTCATGGCGGTGGATCGTTCGGTGGTCCTTCGACAACCTCGACCCAGAGAACTCCGCGCAGTGTTTCTTCCGGGACCAGCCACACGGTCCTGAAGCGACCGCTCACGGTGCGATAGCGCTCCGCGACAAGTTCCCGGTTCCCGCAGTCGATCCGCCACAGCCGACGATCGATGATCGACTGCTTGGCACTGCTTCGGACGACGTCACCCATTCCTGCCCCCGATAAACCGTTGTCGCGCTGCAGTCATGGACATGAAGTCCATCAGAACATATCTACTGCCATCAGAAGTGGTGCTTTGCTGTCGCCACGCGAACCACGAAAGGCGTTTCTGTCGATGCACGTTCTGTCCCCCGTTCTGGCTCTATCCGCGCTTGCGGCGATGTCTGTTCCCGTCCACGCGCTTGACGCCTGGGCGGTCGGTGTCGAGCGTGGCCTGCCGACCTACGCGCTCACCACCGAGGCGGGTGAGGTGCGCCTTGTCTGCGATCCAGATCGCGTCTTCGGGCCGACGCCCAACGGTGCGCTTTTGGTCGGCTTCGACAAAGATGCGGCGCCAGACATGGTCGTTGTTCTCGCCAAGTCCGGTGAACAGGCCCGCCTGCCAGTCAAGAATGGCCTTGCCGCACAGGCCTCGGTTGACCCTGCGGACTGGTCGAAGATGGTTGCGACCTTCCGCGATGGCGGCGAGTTCGCGCTGGTTACAAGCGCTGACAGCCTGACCTTCGAGACAGCGCCGCTGCCCGACCTTGCCTGCGAGTGACCGCAGGCAGTTCATCGAATTCTGTTGCATGGTCCGGGTCTATCTGACGCGTCGCGCCTCGATGAGCCGCGACGCTATGGCGGCGAGGAAGGCACCAACGATCGTCGCCCGAGGCTCGATCTGCCAGGGATCACCAAGGGCTGCATGCATGGCCCGGATCGCAGGGCCTTGGGCGTAGACGGTCATCGCTTCACCGACCGCCATGTCTGTTGCCGCCATGGCGAAGATGCGTCTCGCCTCGTCTGCATGCGGCATGATCTTCTCTTCGGCCAAGAGCCGCCGCAGTTCTGCACGGGCTTCCTTGGCAAAGGCGCGCAGCATGTAGGCCGAGGTCACCTCGCCCGCACCCGGGATCTGCTCCAGAAGCCTCTCGGTCGCCAACGGAAGCCGAAACAGAACCACCAGCTTCTCCTTCCGAGGCTTCACCAACACACCAGCGGGAGCATCGGGTGGCAAAGGCGGGGACGGCGGCTGATCCTTCTCCCCTTCCCTCTTCCCGGCTAGTCCCGCTTCCGTCAGGGGCGAAGTTGGCAAGTCAGGGAGTTGGTCCTCGTTGTTCTCCGCTGGCAGCCCGGCCTCTGGCGCTCGCCGTTCGGCGAGAATGCGCGACTGAACTTCGCGCGACGACCGCAGCCGCGCTGCGGAGTTCTGCAGGCCCGGCTCTTCCGCCGCCGGGGAGGGTGCGACACGTGCAGGAAGGCGGAAACGGCTCATGCAGGGATCACCTCGTCGATCCCTGTCAGGACGAGTTCTGCAACCTCGAGCTGGCGCTTGATGGCGTCTGCCATCAGCCGACCGCCGGGGGCCTTGGCGTTGGCGCGGGCCGCCGGTCCAAGCGGGCCGTGGTAGCCCAGCTGTTCGAGGATTCGCGAATGCGGGACGATCACGTCGAGATGGTCGAGACGCAGGATCTCCTGCAGAACGTCCTGGTCGCGTTTCGGCAGTTGCGCCATTCCCCCTTCCCGGGTGGCGGCATCGATGATCTTCGGCCCGGCATCCATGACGAGGACCCGGACCGCCGGGAAGCGTTCACCTTCGGCAATCGAGGCGCGGAGGTCGTCCATCCAGAGGACGGCGCGATGGGTCATTTCCCATTCGGCATTGACGGGGCGCGCAGGGATCAGCACCAGGTCGGAGATCAGGCAGAAGTCCTCAGTGTCGGTGTGGGTGCCCGGCCGGGTGTCGATCACGACGAGATCGACGCCACGCGATTCCTCGGCCTCGAGGAGCGACAGAAGCCCTTCAACACTTTCCGGTGGCGAGAGGATCGCCAGGCTCTCTGGCCAGTCGGGCTTCTGCGCACCTTCCCAGGTGGCCAGTTCGAAACTGTCGCGCCAACGGCCGAGTTGCGCATTGACGTCGCCGTCGATCAGGGTGACGCGGCGCCCGAGGTTCAGTGCTGCAGATGCGAGAAGCATGGCGGTCGTGGTCTTGCCCGAGCCGCCCTTGGTCTGCACGATGGTAATGACTTGCATGAAATGACGCCTCCACAAACGGTACTCACTACCCCTGGCACCGACGCCCGGCGCTCTTTCATGACGCTGCGGAAGACGATGCACCGAAAGCAAGGCAAGGCAGAGCGAAGCCGTTGTAAAGGCGTCACTAATCCGTCCGGCGTCCGGTGCGCCGTTTAGGCATAAGGTTGCAGAAACGTCAAATGGGATGTGCCGGAAGTTGTAGCACAGCGCCCGATCCTTCATGTTTCTTAAGGATTCCCGCAATCAGAATTCTGCGGCGCGGCGTCGGAGCACTCCTTCGGCCTACCCGCATCCGAGGCTATCTGCGTTCCGGCCCGTATGACGGTTTGCATGTCTGCATGCTTGCATAAGTGATAGGCTGCGCATCTGCCCTGGAACCAGTCCGCATGGCTGGTCCGAAGGCAAGGCGACAGCAGGCCTGCGACGGGGAACGATCCCGAACTTGACCCCCCAACCGTCTGCATGCCGGACAATCTGCCGGCGTGCCTGTCGGCCTGCTTGCCAGTTCGCCCAGTGCCGGGTTGACGCTGCGCCGATCCAGCTTGTGGCTTCATGCCCAAAGCCATTCAAAGTCTGCCATTTTCCGCCATGGGCAGGCCTAGAAGCATCCGGAGACCAATTCCCCCGCCCCTCTTCCCCTCCCGGACAGCCCTTCCTTCAGACTGTCGTGCCCGTCCCAACAGTCCCTCGTGGAGGAACCGTACACTTCTGGAAAGGCCAAGCTTTCAAGGCGCTCGACCCGTTTGGTCTCGTGTCAAACGGAGGCCTGACGGCCGGGGCGCAGGGATGCAGTCGGCGGGCCAGCCGCCGACCCCTGACGCCATAATGAGTCCTCACCGGCTGTCCGGTTTCCGCAGGCGGGCTCCTCTTCGGAGGAGCGGAAACCGGCCGGTGAGGACGGTTGGCAGGAACGGTGATGTGTGGTACATGATGCGCAATGACTGCAAGACACATGGAATGATGCAATGCCACGCTCACGCCTAACCTCTGCTGAGACTGCCGCCATCAAGGCGCGGCTCCTCGCTGGCGAGAGCGTCGTGGCCGTGGCGAGGTCGATGGGCCGTTCCCGGCAGGCGCTGTCACGCATCAAGGGAAGCCTTGACCGGAAGGAGGTGCGGCGGCTTTCGGTGAAGCTGAACATCCGCGTCACGGAAGACGAGCATGCAGCCTTCCAAGCAGTTGCGAAGGCAAGCGGTCTGACGGTTTCCGAGGCAGTCCGGCATCTGGTCAGACAGGCAAGCGATCGTCTGGCCATCCAGGCAGACGAGCTGGATGCCATCGCTGCAGCCAGGCGGGAGTTGTCGGCCGTCGGCAACAACCTCAACCAGATCGCCCGTCTGGGGGCGGTTGGCCGTTTGACCTGGAATGCCCGCGATACCGCCATGGTGCGCAAAGTCGGAGCGCGGGTCGATGACCTTGTCGAAGAGGTTGTCCACCTTCTCTCGGCGCTGAGGGCCAAGCAGGGACTTGGCGATCAAACCTCTCCTTTCGCTTCTGCTACTGACGCGTCTCCCGAGGCGCCGAAATGACCCGGTCACCTTCCGTCGAGGACCTGATTCTCGGTCATGTTCTTGACGACCGGCGTCGTGGGCGCGGCGGTGGCGAGGGTGCCGCGTCCCGTCTCGGCACGCGCAAGGAACGTCAGGCCCGGGCGCTTCTGCGCAACGCGGGTGGACCACGCGGCTGGCAGTCGGTCGTCAAGCGCATTGCCGGCGGCAGTGCTCGAACGCCGCACGAGCTGAAGCGCCTTCTCGACTATGTGGCCCGGGAAGAGGGGGTACAGAGCACCTGGTGCAATCTGGCGGGCTATGAGCGCGACTTCGATCCCG
>CAZRQN010000046.1:0-21895 GCA_964602115.1 uncultured Rhodobacterales bacterium | reverse complement strand
CCGACCGTCATCGACGGGTTCAGCGTGTCGAACGGGTTCTGGAACACCATCTGCAGCGAGGAGATCGTATCGGCATTGCGCTGCTGGATCGGCGTCGATTGCACGTTTTCGTCGAAGAGCATGATCTTGCCGTCGGTGGCCGTCTCCAGCCCCATCAGCACCTTGGCGAAGGTGGATTTGCCGCAGCCGGATTCGCCCACGATGGCCAGCGTCTCGCCCTCGCGGGCCTCGAAGCTCAGCGTCTCGTTGGCCTTGACGACCTTCGTGGCGCCGCCGCCGAAGGCGCTGCCCGAGACCGCGTAGTACTTGCGCAGATCCTCCATCTTGAGGACGACGCGGCCGGGCGGCAGCTTCTCCTTGGTCTGCCGCGCCTTGGGCGGGGCGGCCCAGTCGATTTCCTTCCAATTCAGGCAGCGCGTCTCGTGCCGGTCGTCGCCCGGCACCGCATCCATCGGCACGTCCTGCGCATCGCAGCGGTGATGCAGGAAATAGTCGCAGCGCGGTCCGAAGTTGCAGCCGCGCGGCCGCTCGTGGGGCAGGGGGAAGTTGCCGGGGATGGCGATCAGGGGCTTTGTGTTCTTGTCCGCCCCGGGAAGCGGGATCGAGCGGAAAAGCGCCTGGGTATAGGGATGGCGCATGGTCTCGAAGACCTCCGCCACGTTCCCCGTCTCCACCGCCTCGCCCGAATACATCACGCAGAGACGGTCGCAGGTCTCCAGGATCAGGCCGAGGTTGTGGGAGATGAACAGCATCGAGGTGCCGTATTTCTCCCCCAGATCCTTGACCAGATCGACGATGCCTGCCTCCACCGTCACGTCGAGCGCGGTGGTGGGCTCGTCAAGGATCAGGAGCGCCGGCTTCGACATCAGCGCCATGGCGATGACGATGCGCTGCTGCTGTCCGCCGGACAGCTGGTGGGGATAGGCGTTGACGATCCGGTCGGGGTCGGGCAGGCGCACGTCCGCCACGATCTGGCGGGCGAGCTTCCAGGCGTCCTCCTTGGACATGCCCTGATGGATCATCGGCACTTCGGCCAGCTGCGCCCCGATCTTCATCGCCGGGTTCAGGCTGGCCATCGGCTCCTGATAGATCATCGCGATCTCGGAGCCGCGGATCGAGCGCAGCTCCTCCTGCGACATGTTCGTCAGGTCGCGGCCCTTGAACTTGATCGAGCCGCCGACGATTTTGCCGTTCTTGCCCAGCTCGCGCATCACCGCCAGCGCCACGGTCGATTTGCCGCAGCCCGACTCGCCCACGAGGCCCATCGCCTCGCCGGGCCAGACGGTACAGGAGAAGTCCATCACCGCCGGAATCTCGCGGAGACGGGTGAAGAAAGAGATCGACAGGTTCTCGATCTCGAGGATCGGCTGGGACGGGTCCCAGGGTTTGGAGGCAAGCGTCTCGGCCATGGGATCAGTCCTTCAGGCTTTCTTCGCGCAGGCCGTCTGCAAGCAGGTTGAGGCCGAGCACGAGGCTCATCAGGGAAAGGGCGGGAACGACGGCGGGGTGGGGGAAGAGGTTGAGGAGCTTGCGCCCGTCATCGATGGTCGAACCCCAGTCCGGGCTGTCGGGAGAGACGCCGAGGCCGAAGAAGCCCAGCGTGCCCAGGAGGATCGTGGTGTAGCCGATCCGCAGGCAGGAATCGACGATCAGCGGCCCCCGGGCGTTGGGCAGGATCTCCCACAGCATGATGTACCACGGGCCCTCGCCCCGCGTCTGGCCGGCGGCGACATAGTCGCGCGCCTTGATGTCCATCACGAGGCCCCGGACGATACGGAACACGCCGGGCGAGTTGACGAACACCACCGAGACGAAGACGTTCAGCAGGTTCGGCTCCATCGACCAGACGCCGAGCGGATCGGCGTTGAACGCGAGGCCCGCATAGGCCCAGAGGCCGATCACCAGTGCCACGCCGACATAGAGGTTGCGCTTCGGCGGGTTGGTGAAGAAGCGGCTGTTCAGCAGCACGCAGGCGAAGATCACCGGGAAGATGAACAGCAGCCCCGCCAGGACCTTGGGGATCGGGGTCAGCCGGATCTCCGGGGTGACGAGCAGGTAGAACAGCAGGATCACCGGGAAGGCGAGCACCAGGTTGGCGATGAAGGAGATCACCGTATCCATCCGCCCGCCGAAATAGCCGGCCGGCAGCCCGAGGGTGATGCCGACCATGAAGGCGAAGAGCGTCGCCGCCGGCGCGATCTGCAGCACCGCGCGGGCGCCCATCACCATGCGCGAGAACACGTCGCGTGCCAGATGGTCGCCGCCGAGCAGGTACCAGCCGAAGGCGCTTTCTGCGGCCTGCGAACCGGGTGCGGCGTTCTTCAGCCCGGTCAGCTGCACCAGCGGGTCATGGGTGGCGATGGTGCCGGCGAAAAACGCGGTGAAGACCCAGAACATGACGATGCCGAAGCCGATCATGCCCACGGTCGAGTCGAAGAGCTTGCCGTAGAGGCCGAGCTTGCGGCGGTAGCGGAAGGACAGGACATAGGTGGCGACCAGCGCCAGCCACACCGGCCAGAACCGCACCGCCATGGCACCGAAGATGCCGGCCTGCTCGACCCCCGGCATCACCGCGCCCGAGGCAAGGATGCAGACGACGAACAGGAGGGCGGCCAGGAAAGCGTAACGCACCACCTGATCGGCGATTTCCACCGGCGTGCGGCCGGCGGCGACAGTGCCGTCCGCCGCCGGCAGGGCGGGCTCGCCCGCCCCGGCCAGCACCAGCACGATGCGGGCAAGGATCGCCAGCGCCAGCACCACCACGGCCGCCAGCAGGGCCGGGAGCAGGAACTGCCCGGCGCTGCCTGTCCAAGAGAGCATGGTCTCGTCCATTGGTCTTCTCCCTCAGGAAAGGCGGATGCGGGGATTGAGATAGACGTAGCCGATATCGGAGATCAGCTGCGTCACGAGCACGACCAGCACCGCGATCACCGAACAGCCCAGCAGCAGCGGGATGTCGTTGTTGGAGGCCGCCTGCACCAGGGTCCAGCCGAAGCCCTTGTAGTTGAACAGGGTCTCGACGATCACCACCCCGTTCAGAAGCCAGGTGAACTGCAGCATGATCACGGTAAAGGGCGCGATCAGCGCGTTGCGCAGCGCATGCCTCATCACCACGGCGCGGAAGGAGACGCCCTTCAGCCGGGCGGTGCGGATATATTGCTGGGTCATCACCTCGGTCATCGAGGCGCGGGTCATCCGGGCGATATAGCCGATGCCGTAGAGCGCGATCGTCATCACCGGCAGGGTGAAGTTCCAGAAGGTGATGTCATCCAGTGCCGAGGTGGAGGAGGCGAGGAACAGCGTCTTCTTCGCCTCGATCAGCCCGTAGCCGGCCAGCAGCGGCGAGACGCCCGTGGCGGCGGTGGCAAAGACCGCCACCAGGATGACGCCCGAGACATATTCCGGCGTCGCCGTGGTGGCGATGGAGAAGGTGGAGAGCGTCCGGTCAAGCACCGAACCCTCGCGCATTCCCGAAAGGACGCCGAGGAACAGCGAGACCGGCACCATCACCAGCATCACGGCGAGCATCAGCCAGCCGGTCGCCGCCAGTTTCTCGCCCAGCGAACCGGCAACCGGCGCCTTGAAGAAGGTCGAGAAGCCCCAGTCACCCTGCAGGATGCCACAGAAGCTCGGCGCTGTTTCCGCCGTCAGGTCGCCGGTGATGCACCTGCCGCGCGTCACGCCCTTCTCGTCGGTCAGCGTCCAGCCCGGGACCACGCCCAGCCACTGGCCGTAGCGGCCGAGCATCGAGCCGCCATGGCCGTTCTGCTGGATCCAGTCGGCCACCGCCTCGTCGGTCATCCGCACGGAACCTTCGGTCCGCGCCAGCTTTTCCAGGTTGGGTGGCAGGTTGGTCAGATAGAAGACCACGAAGGTCAGCACGAGCGCGGTCAGGAGCATGACTCCCAAGCGCCTCACTACGAATTTGAGCATGACTTCTCGTTCCCCTCGCAAGGGCTACGCGGCTGGCGCCACGCGCGGTGACCGAATTTATTCGGGGAGGCAGCAGGTCGGGCGCGCGGCAATCCCCCGCCGCGCGCCCGTTCGATCAGATCAGGCCAGCGACCACTTGTAGTGGTGGTGCTCGTTCGACGGATGGCGCAGCATCCCCACGACGCCCTCCTTGTGGTGCTGGAACAGCGACCGCGAGTAGGGGTTGATGAGATAGCCCTCGTCCTGGAGGATCGCGCACATCTTCGCCGCCAGCTCGCGGCGCGCTTCGGCATCGGCCAGCGACAGGGCCTGCACCATCAGCGCATCGAACTCGGGGTTGGACATGCCGGTCTCGTTCCACGAGCCCGTGGTCGTATAGGCGAGCGACATGTTCTGCACCGCCAGCGGGCGGTGGTTCCAGGTCGTCGAGGAGAAGGGATACTTCTGCCAGTCGTTCCAGAAGGTCGAGCCCGGCATGACCGTGTGCTTGATGTTCATGCCGGCGTCCTTGAGCTGCGCCTGAACCGCCGCAGTCGTGGCCGCCTCCCAGCCGTCGTCGAGCGAGATCACCTCGAATTCGGCATCCTTCAGGCCCGCAGCCTCCAGCGCCGGAACCAGGCCGGCCGGGTTGATCACCTGCGCCGGCAGGGTCGGGTATTCGGGATGGATCGGGAAGGCGTGATGGTTCTCGCCGGTCTTGCCGAGGTTGTTGTAGCCCAGCTCCAGCACCACCGCCGGATCGACGGCCAGCTGGACCGCCTGGCGAACCGCCTTCTCCTTGTAGAGATCGGAGGTCGCCGAGTTCATGCGGATGACGATGGTCGCGGCGGTGACCACTTCCAGCTTCTTCAGGCCCATGCCGTCGAGCAGGTCGATGTACTCGCCGGTGGTCTCGTAGTTCGCGTCAACCTCGTCGGAGGAGAAGAGGTTCACCATCGTCGCCGGATCGGTGCCGAAGTCGATGTAGTGGATCTCATCCAGCGGCGCGGTGCCGCCCCACCAGTTGTGGTTCGGGGCGCGGACGAGCACGGCCTTCTGGCCCACCGACACTTCCTGCGGAACATAGGGGCCGGTGCCGATCGGATTGGCCGAGGGATCGTCGCCATCCTTGAACGAGGAGTGGACCACCGCCGAAGGATAGTCGGCGATATTCGGCACCACCGCGATGTCGGAGGCCGAGAGGTTCAGCTGCACCGTCGAGTCGTCCACCTTGACCACCGCGCCTTCGCGCATGGTCTTGGTCGCCTCGTCCACCAGGCCCGGGAAGCGCGAGGCCATGGCGTTGCCCTCGACGTTGCCGTCACACCAGCGGGCGAAGTTGCGCACCACGTCGTCGGCGGTGAAGGCATCGCCATTGTTCCAGGTCACGCCGGAGCGGAGCTTCAGCGTGTACTGGGTGGCATCGGCATTGGCTTCCCAGCTTTCCAGGAGCCGGCCGGTAAACGTGCCGTCCTCGTTGTACTGGATCAGGTATTCCAGCCAGCCGCGATAGACGTTGGCGATATGCGGCCAGTCCGCCAGGCGCGGATCCTTGGTGCCCTTCACCTCCATCGCGACGCGCAGCACGCCGCCCACCTTGGCCTCCTGGGCCTTGGCCGGAGCGGCGAGGCCCAGCATCCCGTAGGCGGCCGGAATGGTCACACCCAGCGCCGTGGCGCGGGTCAGGAATTCGCGGCGGCTGAGTTTGCCGGCGCGCACTTCGTCCGCGTACATGATGGCGGCCGGATGCAGTCCGTCCGTCGAAGTCCCGTGAGTCATCAGCCTTCTCCCTGTGGCGATCTCTCGTACAAATCCCGGCCCGCCCGACAACGGACGTGCCAAATTCCGGGGTTCGCGGCTGTTCTTGCGTCGCCGTCCAAGGCCCCCCGTGCGCATGGCATTCGGCACTCAAATTGCCGCCCCGTCAACGCACGCTTTCGCCGCTGCAGGGATCGAAAGCGACATCGCTTGGCGAAATCGTCAGATCAGTTCGGTCCGGCCTGCGGCGCCCGGCGGAAGGCTGTCGGAGAGCGGCCGGTGCGGAGGTGAAATGCCCGGGTGAAATAGGCCGCCGAAGCGAAGCCGAGCGATTCGCCGATCCGGCCGACCGGGATGTCGGTCTCGGCCAGAAGCTTGCGCGCCTCGAAGATCACCCGGTCCTGCAGCAGGTCCTTGGCCGGCTTGCCGCAGGCGCTGCGGCAGCAGCGGGTCAGATGCGTGGGCGTCACGCCCAGCGCGGCAGCGAAATCGCCGACCCCCATGCCCGAGCGGAACTCGCGCTCCAGCAGCGCGGCATAGCGAGCCACGAGCCGCCGCGTGGCGTCCGGCGCCTGGGTGTCGCCCTGCGCCTTTTCCGCCTGCCGCTCCAGCCAGACGCCGAGCAGGCCGAGATGGGCATTGGCCGCCCGCGCCGCGCCCGGCGCCTGGCTGGCCAGTTCGCGCTGTACCGCGTCGAGCGTGACGTTGATCTCCTGCGCCGCATAGGTCTCGCGGATGCGCAGGTGCAGCGGCTGGCGGGGCAGGGCGACGGAGGTGTTGCGGCCGAAATAGACCGCCGTGCCATAGACCTGCGGGCCGACCTCAAAGCCGTGCATCACCCCGGCGGGAATGAAGATGGCGTTGTTGGCGGTATAGCCGCGCGTCGTTCCCGCCACGGTGACCCGCCCCTGGCCCTTGGTGAACCACAGCAGCAGCGGCTCGGAGATCGAGCGCATCGCCTCCACCCGCCAGCGTCCGCCGACGGCCAGCCGCGGGATCGGCAGCACGCGGGCAGACGGCGCGGACGAGGGGCCAGGCATCGGCTTGCACCTTTCGGGAGAGTCGGCAGACCCTTAATTTAAGCAGCCAATCCCGCACAACCCAAGCGAAAAGTTGGCACGGTCAGGGCGCAGGTGCGGCCGAGGCTATTCCGGATCGAACCTGCGCCAGTCCTTCATCCGGGCGCGGAACCAGCTTCGCTGCCGCTTGGCATATTGCCGCGTTGCCGCCTGGGCCCGCGCCGCCGTCTCTTCCGGCCTCGCCTCGCCGCGCAGAAGGGCGACGATTTCCCCCGCGCCGATGGCCCGCGCCCACGGCGCCCTGGGGGCCCAATGCGGCAGGACGGCGCGCACCTCGTCAATCGCTCCCTCGTCCAGCATGGCGAGAAAACGCCGGTCGATGCGCTCGGCCAGGCGGTCGCGCGGCACATCAAGAAGCAGGGCCTCGGCGCCCGCCAGCGGCAGGACGGGTGCACCACCTTCGGCCTGCCAGTCGGCCAGGCCGCGCCCGGTGGCGCGCAGCACCTCCCAGGCGCGCTGGACGCGGACCGGGTTCGCCCGGTCGATCCGCGCGGCGGTCCGCGCGTCCAGTTCGGCGAGCAGCGCCGCCGCCCCCTCCTGCACCATCCGCTCGTCGGCCTCGGCACGGATCTCCGGCGGTACCGGCGGCACTTCCGCCAGCCCTTCGGTCAGCGCGGTGAAATAGAGGCCGGTTCCGCCGACGATGACCGGCGCGGACCCGAGAAGCGGCCCGACCGTCCGCAGCCAGTGCCCCACCGACCAGGCGGCGCCGGGGGCGAGATGGCCGTAAAGCGCATGCGGAACCCTCCCTTCCTCCTCCGCCGAGGGCCGGGCGGAAAGGACGCGCCAGCAGGACCAGACCTGCAGTGCATCGGCATTCACGATCGCCCGGCCCTGCGCCTCGGCAATCGCCAGCGCCAGCGCCGACTTGCCCGAGGCGGTGGGCCCGGCGATCAGCACCGGCCTTTCCCGCGACAGGCCGGCGATCAGCTTTCGCATAGTCATGCCGCGCCCCGTTGAACCCTCTCCGCGTTTGCGACATAGAACCGCCCGACAGGATCGGGCAACCCGTGGAGAGACCGCATGACCGGAACGACGATGAGCCGCGTCATGCTGAAGATCTCCGGCGAGGCCCTGATGGGCGACCAGGGTTATGGCCTGCATCCGCCCACCGTCCGCCGCATCGCCGAGGAAGTGGCCTCGGTCCATGCCCTCGGCGTCGAGATCTGCATGGTGATCGGCGGCGGCAACATCTTCCGCGGCCTGCAGGGCTCGGCCCAGGGGATGGAGCGCACCACCGCCGATTACATGGGCATGCTGGCCACGGTGATGAATGCGCTGGCCATGCAGTCCTCGCTCGAGGCCATGGGCATCTTCACCCGGGTGATCTCGGCCATCCCGATGGACCAGGTCTGCGAGCCCTATATCCGCCGCCGCGCCGTGCGCCACCTGGAGAAGAAGCGGGTCTGCATCTTCGCCGCCGGCACCGGCAACCCCTATTTCACCACCGACACGGCCGCGACCCTGCGCGCCTCGGAAATGGCCTGTCAGGCGGTGTTCAAGGGCACCAAGGTGAACGGCGTCTATGACAAGGACCCCAAGAAGCACCCCGATGCCCGCCGCTACGATCGGGTGAGCTACGACGAGGTGCTGGAGAAGAACCTCGGCGTCATGGATGCCACCGCCATCGCGCTGGCGCGCGACAACAGTTTGCCGATCATCGTCTTCTCCCTCGACGAGCCCGGCGGCTTCAGGGGCATACTGGCGGGGAGCGGAACCTTTACGGTTGTGAAATAAGTCAGAACACTAAACTTGTGCTCGACGAGCTTCTTCCAAGTCGATGCGGGCATTCACACCATGCTGCCCGAGAAGATGCAGAAGGTTCCCTCCGCTCAACAAGGTCAGGGGCTTTCCTTGAGCAAATCGGTAGGCATCAGGTCCATAGTCCGCAGTGGTCACCAAGATGCCCTTGTTCGCTCCTTCGGCCATCACCGTTCCGAACAGGTCTCGGACGGCCGACACACCGACTGTTCGGGTATACCTCTTGGCCTGAATGATGATCTTGCCGCCGCCGATGGGATCAGGATCGAAGGCGACCGCATCGACTCCACCATCTCTGCTTGCTTGCGTGACCTTGACTTCGCCGCCACGCCCGGAAAACAATTGCTCGAACAGTTGTCTAATGAGATGCTCGAAATCCTCCCAAGGCATCGCGGCGAGGTTCTGGGAATTTAATCCGTCCAGATCGACTGTCCGCGAATCCACAAACCTTGGATCGCTCTTATTCAAAGTCATCACAGGAGGAACGGCGGCCATGTTTGCAAGTGAAGCCGCCGCCACGCCCTTGAGCGACTTGAAGCAAGCCTTCGGATCGACACGCCCCAGATCGATTGAAACGAAGTCCGATCGACTGGCGGCAACTGAGAGTATCGTAGCTGTAGCGTCCTTTCCGGTTGCCCGGTCAACATAGGATACAATCCCATTGAACACGATAGTCTGAAAGTGGCTTGGCTCGTCCGCCTCAAACAGTTCGTGCAGTGTGCGCAAGCAAATCTGATAGCAGGCTGCGTCATAAATTTCCGCTCGCTGCTTCTCCGTTATCTGGGTTGTCTTGATTTCCCCGGTTGAAGCGATGAAGCGAGCAGTCTTCATATCGGGAATTGAGTCTATTGATGGTAGGCGGTAATTGACAACAAGGATGCGTGAGGATTCTACCCAATTCAATTCGAAATCTGGCTGAAGCAGTCCGCCATAATCAGAGGAGTCCAGCACCAGCGTCGCATGCTCGACTATGGCGTTCGGATCACCGGCCAGCCATGATTCACGGAGCGCGTCAACCTTCTGGTGCTGTGCCTGTTGCACTTCCAAGGACGCGCGCATCCGCGCCTCCTGTTCCGCCTGCCACCCTTCGCTCGCCTCTTGCCATGCCTTCAAAGCCGCCCTGTATCGGGCTTCTTGCTCAGAAGCGCGTTGCTCAAGTGACGCAAGCACGCTCTCGTGACTCTTCAGTCTAGATTCGTAGCGATCCCGTGCTTTTCGTTTCCCGCCGAAAAGTGAGGAGAAAAAGCCAACTTCCTCAAGCATGGGTCCCGGCGGCGCTACGGGAGGCACAGGAGACTGGGGTGCAGGTTGCGGAAAGGACGCTTGCCTGAATATCTCTTTCGACTTGAGTACATCCCACGCAATCCGATCATCTCGCTTAAGTGTGCCTTGAAGAATCTGCTGAAACGCTTGGCGCAAACCCTCTGCCTCAAGTGCTTGCTGTTCAACGCTGCGCTTTTCGTTGCCGAGTCGGCTTGCTTCTAGGCCTTTGTCAATCTTCGCGTCCCAACCGTCAACGGTTGCCTGCAGCTTGATTTCGAGACTAGCGATATCAGGCGCAGATACTGATTTATGTAGGTTTAGTTGGACATTGGTCGCCTCGACGGTATACCTGAGAATTCGACTACCCCTTGCGTCCCAATGTGCCCTGGCATTCTGTAAACGAAGTGCCTTGGGGTGCCGAGAATTCACTGAAAACTGCATATGATCCCCCCGATCTTTATGGCGCAAAGATAGCCGCTTCACAATTCATTTTGCAAGCCCGCTAGGCACTCCGTCTGCGGCAAACTACGCGAGGGGTCTGACATGATGCACCGCTTGCCCCCTACCCATCCCGCCGACCGCCTGCTAAACAGCTGCCCGACGACGACGGAGACCCGCCCCATGGCCAAGGACGACACCGAGATCGATCTGGACGCGCTGCAGCGGCGGATGGACGGCGCGATGGCGGCCTTGCGGACCGAATTCGCCAGCCTGCGCACCGGCCGTGCCTCGGCCGGGATGCTGGAGCCGATCCAGGTCGAGGCCTATGGCCAGATGACGCCCATTAACCAGCTTGGAACCGTCAACGTGCCAGAACCGCGCATGGTGGTGATCAACGTCTGGGACAAGGGGATGATCGCGAAGGTGGAAAAGGCGATCCGCGACAGCGGCCTCGGCATCAATCCCCAGACCGACGGTCCGCTGATCCGCCTGCCGATCCCGGAACTGAACGAGCAGCGCCGCAAGGAACTGGCCAAGGTGGCCGGCCACTACGCCGAAAGCGCCAAGGTGGCGATCCGCAACGTCCGCCGCGACGGGATGGACCAGATCAAGCGCGCCAAGTCGGCCGGCCTCTCGGAAGACGATGTCGAGATGTATTCCGAGGAAGTCCAGGCGCTGACCGACAAGGCCATCGCCGCCGTTGACAAGGCGCTCGAAGCCAAGAGCCAGGAAATCATGCAGGTCTAGGCCTGCCTCGCGGAGGACCGGCCCAGGTGGTCGCCCATCACCCCAGCACCCGCCCTGCCGAGCATGTGGCGATCATCATGGACGGCAACGGCCGCTGGGCCACCTCGCGCGGCTGGCCGCGTCTTGTCGGCCACCGGAGGGGCGCCGAACGGGTGCGCGAGATCGTCGAGGCCGCGCCCTCCCTCGGCATCCGCTACCTGACGATCTATGCCTTCTCCACCGAGAACTGGAAACGCTCGACCGAGGAGGTCCTCGGCCTGATGGCGATCTTCTCGCGCTATATCCGGCGCGAGGCCGAAAGGCTGTCGGCCGAGGGCGTGCGCCTGCGGTTCATCGGCGACCGCACAAGGCTCGACCCCAAGCTGCAGAAGCTGATGGCCGGGATCGAGGCGCGGACGGCGGGCAACGACCTTCTGCACCTGACGGTGGCGATCAACTACGGCGGGCGTGACGAGATCACCCGCGCCATCCGCCATCTGGCGGCCGAGGCGGCCGAGGGCCGGCTCGATCCCGAGGACATCACCGAGGCCTCGCTGGGCCTGGCGCTGGATACCCGCGACCTGCCCGATCCCGATCTGGTGATCCGCACCTCGGGCGAGATGCGGGTGTCGAACTTCCTGCCCTGGCAGACCGCCTATGCCGAATTCGAGTTCACCCCGGTCCTCTGGCCCGACTTCACCCGCGACGACCTCGCCGCGATCCTGAGGCGCTTTTCCAACCGCGAACGCCGCTTCGGCGGGGCGCAACGCTGATGACGGATCAGCCCGCCCTGCCGGGCAAGTTCACTGACCTGCGAGCCCGGATGCTCAGCGCGCTGGTCATGGTTCCGGTTGGCGCGGCGGCGATCTGGTTCGGTGGCGCGGTCTTCATGTATCTGGTGGTGCTGCTGACCGGCGCCATGATCTGGGAACTGGCCACGATCACCGCGCCCGACCGGCGCGGGATCTCCGCCCTGGTTCTGGCGGCGGCGGGCGCTGCCGCGCTGGCGGCGGCCCTGGTGCTGCCCGGGCGCCTGGTCCCGGCGCTGCTCGTCGCGCCGGCGCTGCTCCTGGCGCTGCCCCCCCGGCGGGACCCGGCCCTGTCGGCAGGATGGGCGGCGGCGGCGATGGTTTCGGGCTTCGCCCTTGTGATCCTGCGCGCCGAACAGGGCCTGTCCGCGCTCCTGTGGCTGATCCTGGTGGTCGTCCTTTCGGATCTCGCCGGCTATTTCGCCGGCCGGATCCTCGGCGGGCCGAAGTTCTGGCCGGCGATCAGCCCGAAGAAAACCTGGTCAGGTACCGTCGCAGGCTGGATCGGGGCGGCGCTGGTCGGGCTTGGCTTTGTGCTTGCCGGCAAGGCCGGGGCCGGTCTCCTGCTGCTCTCGCCGCTTGTCGCCTTCGCCGGGCAGATGGGCGACATCGCCGAAAGCTGGATCAAGCGCCGCGCCGGAGTGAAGGATTCCTCGCAGCTCATCCCCGGCCATGGCGGGGTGATGGACCGCTTCGATGCCATGACCGGTGCGGCGGTGGCGGTCATGCTGCTCGGCCTGTTCGTGCCTCTGCCCCTGCCCGGGGCCGGGGCACCCTGAGGATGCGCCGCATCTCGGTCTTCGGGGCCACCGGCTCCATCGGCGAATCCACCTTCGACCTGCTTATGCGGGCGGGGGGGCCGGATACCTTCCGCACCGTGGCCCTGACCGGGGCGCGCAACATCGCGCGCCTGGCCCAAATGGCCCGCGCCTTGCGCGCCGAGATCGCGGTCACGGCCGATCCGGCGGGCCTGCCCGACCTGCGCGACGCGCTCGCCGGCTCGGGGACCGAGGCCGCCGCAGGCCCGGCGGCGGTGGTCGAGGCCGCCGCCCGCCCGGCCGACTGGGTGATGAGCGCCATCGTCGGCGCTGCCGGCCTTGCGCCCGGGATGGCGGCGCTGGCCCATGGCGGCACGCTGGCACTGGCCAACAAGGAAAGTCTCGTCACCGCCGGGGCGCTGCTTCTGGAAACGGCGCGGCGCCACGGCGCCACCATCCTGCCGGTGGACAGCGAGCATTCCGCCGTCTTCCAGGCGCTGACCGGCGAGGATCCCGCCAGCGTCGAGCGGGTGATCATCACCGCTTCCGGCGGGCCCTTCCGCGACTGGCCGGCAGCGCGCCTGGCCACGGCGACGCTGCGCGAGGCCTGCGCCCATCCCACCTGGACCATGGGCCAGCGCATCTCCGTCGATAGCGCCTCCATGTTCAACAAGGCGCTGGAACTGATTGAAACCCGTGAGTTTTTCGGTTTCGAGCCCGGGCAGATCGAGGTCGTTGTCCATCCCCAGTCCATCGTCCATGCGCTGGTCGGCTTTTCCGACGGCGCCCTGATGGCGCATCTCGGTCCGAAGGACATGCGCCATGCCATCGGCTATGCGCTCAACCATCCCGGCCGGGCGCATCTGCCGGTCGAGCGGCTGGACCTCGCCCGCCTTTCGCGCCTGACCTTCGAGGCCCCGGACGAGGCCCGCTTCCCCGCCCTGCGCCTGGCCCGCGAGGTCATGGCGCTGCGCGGCCGGGCGGGGACGGTGTTCAACGCCGCCAAGGAGGTGGCGCTCGATGCCTTCATCGGCGGAACGCTGCCCTTTCCGGACATGGCGGCGGTGGTCGAGGCGACGCTTTCCCGGCTTTCGGCGGAAACACGCCTTGAAATTGCCCCCGCAACCCTTGAGGAGGTGCTCCAGACCGACCATGTCGCCAGGGCGCGTGCCGCCGAGGCGGTGATGGCGCATCGCGGGAGAACCTGACGCTTGGACCTTACAGGCCTGATCCCGACCTTCGGCAATCTCGGCTGGACCGCTGCGGCACTGATCGTGGCGCTGTCGGTGATCGTCGCCGTGCACGAATACGGCCATTACATCGTCGGGCGCTGGTGCGGCATCCATGCCGAAACCTTCTCGCTGGGCTTCGGCCCGGCGCTCTGGGGCCGGACCGACCGGCGCGGGACGCGCTGGCAGGTGGCGCTCCTGCCGCTGGGCGGTTTCGTGAAGTTCCTCGGCGATTCCGATGCCGCCTCGGGCCGCGACGAGGCGGCGATGGCGGGTCTGGCCGCATCCGACCGCCGCCGCACCATGCACGGGGCCCCGGTCTGGGCCCGGGCGCTGACGGTGGCCGCCGGGCCCTTCTTCAACTTCGCCCTGACGGTGCTGATCTTCGCCGGCTATTTCCTCTGGACCGGCGTGGCGACGGATCGGCCGACCGTGGGCAGCCTGAAAACCACCCCCTTCGCCGGGGAGAGCCTTCTGCCCGGCGATGTCGTCGTCGCGCTCGAAGGGGTGCCGACGCCGGATTTCACCGCGCTGGTCGCCGCCGCCGACGGGCTCGCGCCCGCTGAGACCGTCACCTATACGGTGGAGCGCGATGGCGCCCGCCGCGAGGTCGAGGGTCCCTATCCCTTTCCCCCGATCGTCGATTCCGTCTCGCCGAAATCGGCGGCGCGCGACATGGGCCTGCAGCCCGGCGACTTCGTCCTGGCCGTTGACGGAAAGCCGATCCACGCCTTCGGCGAGCTGCGCCAGCTTACCGGCGATTCCGGCGGGCGGACGCTTCTCCTGACGGTCTGGCGCGCCGGCGAAAGCTTCGACATCGCCGTGACGCCCAAGCGCCAGGACCTGCCCCGCGCCGAGGGCGGGTTCGAGACGCGCTGGCTGCTCGGCCTGTCGGGCGGGCTGGTCTTCGTGCCCGAGGCCCGGGCGCCCGGCGCGCTGGAGCTGGCGGGCATGGCATTCAGCCAGACCTGGTCGGTGGTGACGACCTCGCTCTCCGGCCTCTGGCACATCGTCTCCGGGGCCATCTCGTCCTGCAACCTCCAGGGCCCGCTCGGCATTGCCGAGGCCTCCGGCGCCATGGCCAGCCAGGGAGCGGACAGTTTCGTGCTGTTCATCGCCACGCTCTCGGCGGGAATCGGGCTTCTGAACCTCTTCCCGGTGCCGGTGCTCGACGGCGGCCATCTCGTCTTCCACGCCTGGGAGGCGCTGACCGGCCGGCCCCCGGGCGCGCGGGCGCTGAAGGCGATGATGTCGGTGGGCCTGGCGCTGATCCTGTCGCTGATGGTCTTCGCGCTCGGCAACGACCTCTTCTGCCCCTGAGCGGCCTGCCGCCGCCGGCCCGCCTGCGCCAGATTGGCGCCAAACTGGCGCCACATTTCCTGCCTACGCCGGAGCGTACCGGCAGGGTGCCGGCATTTGTTGCGGGACTTCCGATGCAGACGGTCATGGACGGATATCGCGGCCTGTCGCTTCTCGTGACGCTCAATGCCGACCGCCTTTTCAGCATCGGAACGATCATCGTGGGCCTGCTCGCCGGCGCCTTCCTCGGCTCGGTCATCATCCACGGCTGAGAGGCCTCCTTACCGCTTTTGACAAGCCGGAAG
This sequence comes from uncultured Rhodobacterales bacterium, assembly GCA_964602115.1. Classification (GTDB taxonomy): domain Bacteria; phylum Pseudomonadota; class Alphaproteobacteria; order Rhodobacterales; family Rhodobacteraceae; genus JANOGU01. Next base: position 6,555 of record CAZRQN010000046.1, on the reverse strand, counting down.
CTTCTCGTTAGTCAGACGGGACAGTGACTTGCAGGCGAGGCGGACCGATGGATGTAGCGGCAACGACGACTTACGGCCGCAAGATGTTGGGTCCGAAATGGCCTAAGTCGATGGCCGTGGCGCTTTTCCTCGGCACGTCAATGCTTTCGGCCGTACCCTTCACGCCGGCCTATGCGCAGAGCTATTCCTTTTCGAACGTCGTGATCGAAGGGAACGAGCGCGTCGATGCCGCGACGATCCTCGGCTTCGCCGGAATCGCCCGCGGGCAGGAGCTGTCGGCGGGGGAACTGAACGACGCGATTCAGCGCATCCGCAACTCCGGCCTCTTCGAACTGGTGGATGCCGCGCCGAGCGGAAGCACGCTTGTCATCACCGTCAAGGAATATCCGACGATCAACATCGTCAACTTCGAGGGCAACAAGCGCCTCAAGGACGAGGCGCTGGCCACGATCACCGAATCGAAGTCGCGCCGGGTCTATTCTCCCGCGATGGCCGAGCGCGACGCGCAGACCATCGCCGACGCCTATCAGGAAGGCGGCCGCTTCGCCGCCACGGTAGAGCCCCGGATCATCCGTCGCGACGGCAACCGCGTCGATCTGGTCTTCGAGATCAAGGAGGGCCGTGTCGCCGAGGTGGAGCGCATCGCCTTCATCGGCAACCGTGCCTTCTCCGACCGCCGCCTGCGCCAGATCCTGGAAACCAAGCAGGCCGGCATCCTGCGCACCTTCATCCAGCGCGACACGTTCTTGGCCGACCGGATCGAGCTCGACAAGCAGCTCCTGCGCGATTTCTACCTCTCGCGTGGCTATATCGACGTCCAGGTGCTGGACGGCGGCGGCGAGATGTCGCGCGAGCGTGACGCTTTCGCCGTGACCTTCACCGTGCAGGAAGGCCAGCAGTGGTCGATCGGCAATGTCACCACGGTTTCCGAAGTCGAAGGTGTCGATGCCGCTGAATTCGAGCGGCAGGTGCGTCTTCGCTCCGGCGTGACCTATTCGCCGACGGTGATCGAGACCAATGTGGCGCGGCTGGAGAATGTCGCGCTGAAGCAGGGCCTCAACTTCGTCCGCGTCGATCCGCGCATCACCCGCAACGAGCGCACCCGCACGCTCGACATCGAGTTCGCCGTGGTCAAGGGCGACCGGGTCTTCGTCGAGCGCATCGACATCGAAGGCAACACGACCACGCTCGACGAGGTGGTGCGCCGCCAGTTCAAGAGCGCCGAGGGCGATGCCTTCAACCCGCGCGAGATCCGCCAGGCTGCGGAACGCATCCGTGCGCTCGGCTTCTTCAAGACCGCCAATGTCGATGCCCAGCCGGGCAGCGGCGCCGATCAGGTGGTGGTCAATGTCGATGTCGAGGAACAGCCCACCGGCTCGCTCGGTTTTGGCGTCAGCTACGGCGTCAGCCAGGGCGTGGGCTTCAACATCAACTTCTCGGAGTCGAACTTCCTCGGACGTGGCCAGGCCGTCAGCGTGAACCTCTCCACCGCCTCGGACAATTCGGTGTTCAGCTTCGGCTTCGCCGAGCCGGCCTTCCTCGACCGCGACCTGCGCTTCGGCTTCGATGCTTCCTATGCCGAGACCAACCAGGCGAATGCGCGCTACAATACGCGGTCGATCCGGGTGAAACCGTCGATCACCTTCCCGGTCGGCGAAAATGCGCGGCTGGAACTGCACTACCAGATCGCGCAGGACGACATTCTCCGTCTCGCCAGCGGCAGCTCCGACATCCTGGTGCAGGAGGCGGCCAAGGGCGCGCTGGTGTCCTCCGGCATCGGCTATATGCTGAGCTATGACACCCGGAAGACGGGACTCAATCCCAACGGCGGCATCCTTTTGCGCTTCGGACAGGATTTCGCCGGCGTGGGTGGGGATGTCAGCTATATCTCCTCCTCGGCGCTGGCCCTGGCCGAGCGTCGGGTGCTGAACGAGGAAGTGACCCTGCGCGCCGTCTTCGAGGCCGGGGCGATCAGCATGATCGACGGCGACAGCCGGGTGACCAACCGCTTCTTCGGCAATGGCAAGGTGCGCGGCTTCGAGCCCAACGGCTATGGCCCGCGCGATCTGGCGGCAGACAACCTTGATGCGCTGGGCGGCAATTACTTTGCCGCGCTGCGCTTCGAGGCGGAATTCCCCATCGGCCTGCCTGAGGAATACGGGATCCACGGGGGGCTGTTCTTCGACATGGGTTCCGTCTGGGGTCTCGACAATGTCGCCGGCGGCCCCCTGGGTGCGGATCAGGTCGATGACAGCCTGCGCCTGCGCTCGGCCGTCGGGGTCTCCCTGTTCTGGGATACGCCCATCGGCCCGCTGCGCTTCAACCTGTCGCGGGCGGTCAAGAAGGAATCCTACGACAAGGAACAGAGCTTCGATCTCACGATCTCGACGAGCTTCTGATGCCTGCCGCTGCCCGGTGGGCCGGTGTGGCGGCGCTGTGTTTCGCCGCCACCGCCGCCGCGCAGGACGCGCCTCCGCCGCAGGATGCCCCGGCTGCGGCAGAAGGGCCCGTGGCCCGAGCGCTGCAATCGCCGGTGCTGGTCCTTCGCCGCGATGCGCTCTTCGATAGCTCCGCCTTCGGCAAGGCCGCCCGCGAGCGTTTCGAGGCGGCCAGCCAGGAGCTTCTGAAGGAGAACCGCACGCTCGAGGCAGCGCTGGAAGCCGAGGAGCGCGACCTGACCGCCAAGCGCGCCACCCTGCCGGCCGACGAATTCCGCGTCCTGGCCGAGGCTTTCGACACCAAGGTCGAAGGCATCCGCAGCGCCCGCGACGCCCGCTCCCGCGATCTCACCCGCGGTCTGGAGGAGGACCGCCAGCGCTTCCTCAAGGCGGCGATCCCGATTCTGGCGCAGATCATGGCCGAGCATGGCGCGACGGTCATCCTCGACCAGCAGGTCGTGGTCGTCAGCCTCGACGCCATCGACATCACCGCCGATGCCGTGCGCCGCATCGACGCGGCCATCGGCAAGGGCGAGGGAGAGTCCGCGCCCGCTCCGGATGGGGACGGAGCGCCCCCGCCGTGAGCGCCGGTGCTTGTCCGGTCCAAGGCGAGTTGCTAGTGACGCATCAGGTCCGGGGCTGCGGGCCTGCGCCAGACGGGGGATAACAGCATGCCAGACACCGGCGCCGCACCGCCGACCAGCGCGGATCTCACGCTGATCCAGCGCATCATCCCGCACCGCTATCCTTTCCTCCTGGTGGACAAGGTGCGCGATGTGGTGATCGGCACGTCCTGTGTCGGGATCAAGAACGTCACCTTCAACGAGCCGCAGTTCACCGGCCACTTTCCCGGCATGCCGATCCTGCCCGGGGTGATGATCATCGAGGCCATGGCCCAGACCGCCGGCGTGCTGGTCGGCCTGACGATGGATCTGGCCGACAAGGGCGCCAAGGTCTTCTTCATGGGGGTGGAGAACGCCAAGTTCCGCCGCAAGGTCGTGCCCGGCGACGTGCTGGAGCTGCATGTCACGGCGCTGCGCGGCGGCGGCAAGGTGTGGAAGTTCGAGGGCCGCGGCATCGTCGAGGGCGAGCTTGCCGCCGAGGCCACCTTCACCGCCATGTTCGACCTGTCCAAGGGCTGAGGCATGGCCATCCACGGCACGGCCGTTGTCCATCCCACTGCCGTGATCGAGGACGGGGCCGAGATCGGCTCCGGCTGTTTCGTCGGGCCCTATGCGCTGATCGGGCCGGAGGTGACGCTGCACCCGGGCGTCACCGTCAAGTCCCATGCCGTCGTCACCGGCTGGACCGAGATCGGCGAGGGCAGCACCGTCTGGCCCTTCGCCAGCGTCGGCGACGTGCCGCAGGACCTCAAGTATCACGGCGAGCGCACCCGGCTGGTGGTCGGCGCCCGCTGCCGCATCCGCGAGGGCGCCACGCTCAACGCCGGCACCGAGGGCGGCGGCGGCATCACCCGGGTCGGCGACGACTGCCTCATCATGACCGGCGCCCATGTCGGCCATGATGCGCAGATCGGGGACCGGGTGATCCTGGTCAACCATGTCGCCATCGCCGGCCATTGCGTGATCGGCGATGACGTGATCGTCGGCGGGCTCTCCGGCGTCCACCAATGGGTGCGCATCGGCAAGGGCGCGATCATCGGCGCGCTGACCATGGTGGCGCAGGACGTGATCCCCTATGGCCTCGTCCAGGCGTCGAGGGGCGAGCTTGACGGGCTCAACCTCGTCGGCCTCAAGCGCCGGGGGATGGAACGCGCCGAGATCACCGCGCTGCGCGAGGCCTATCAGGCCCTGAAGGAAGGCGAGGGCACCTTCCTCGATCGTGCCCGCCATCTCGCGGAGACCACCGCCAGCACCCCGGTGCGCGAGGTGACGGACTTCATTCTCGGCGCCTCCGACCGCAGCTTCCTGACCCCGAAATGACCCGAACCGCCGTGATTGCCGGTGCGGGCCGCCTGCCGGCGGCGCTGGTGGCGGAACTCTCTGGCGCGACAGGCGCCCCGGGCTCCCCACCTCTCCCGGGCGGGGACGGGGGCGCCCGGGGCGATCCGTCGGGCCCCCCACCCTCTCCCTCCCCACAAGGGGGAGGGGAGCGCCCCGTGCCGGCCCCTGGCGGCCAGACGGAGCGGCCGCCCTTCGTCGCCGCCCTTGAAGGCTTTGCCCCCGAGGGCCTGACCCCCGACCTCAGCTTCCGCCTCGAACGCCTGGCCCCGGCGCTCAGGGCCATGGCCGATGCCGGCGTCTCCCGCGTGGTCTTCGCCGGTGCCGTTCGCCGCCCGGCGGCGCTCGACCCGGCGCTGATCGATCCGGCGACGGCGGTGCTGCTGCCGCGCCTGATGGCGGCCATGGGGCAGGGCGACGACGCCACGCTGCGCGCTGTGGTGGCGCTTTTCGAGGACGAGGGCTTTGCCGTCGCTGGCCTGGCCGAGGTCGCCCCCGGGCTGATCCCCGGCCCCGGGCTCCTCTGCGGCACCCCCGGCCCGCAGGACCAGCGCGACGCCGCCCGGGCCGCCGCCGTGGTCGCGGCACTCGGGGCGGCGGATGTCGGGCAGGGCGCGGTGGTCCAGGGCGGGCTCTGCCTCGCGGCCGAGGCGCTGCCCGGCACCGATCACATGCTCTCCACGGTCGCGGCGCTGCCCCCCGGGCTGCGTCCCGCCCCGCGCGGCGGCACCCTCTACAAGGCTCCCAAGCCCGGGCAGGACCGCCGCATCGACCTGCCCGCCCTCGGGCCCGGAACGGTGCGCGCCGCCGCCCGCGCCGGGCTTGCCGGCATCGCCTGGGAGGCCGGCGGCGTCCTCCTCCTGGACCGGGCGGAAGCGATCGCCGAGGCCGGCGCCGCCGGCCTTTTCCTCTGGGCGCGGGAATGAGGCTCTTCCTCGTCGCCGGCGAACCCTCGGGCGACCGCCTCGGCGCGGCGCTGATGGCGGGGCTGAAATCCCTCGCCCCCGGCGTCACCTTCGCCGGAGTCGGCGGCCCGGCCATGGCCGCCGAGGGTCTGCAAAGCCTCTTTCCCATGGACGAGATCGCGGTGATGGGCATCGCCGAGGTCCTGCCGCGCTACCGCTCGCTCAAGGCCCGCATCCGCCAGACGGCGCAGGCGGTGCTGGCCGATCCGCCCGACGCGCTCATCACCATCGACAGCCCGGATTTCTGCCTGCGTGTGGCGGGGATCGTCCGGGCGGCGCGGCCCGGCCTGCGGACGATGCACTACGTCGCCCCCTCGGTCTGGGCCTGGCGCCCGGGCCGGGCGGCCAAGATGGCCAGGGTCATCGACCATGTGCTGGCGCTGCTTCCCTTCGAGCCGCCCTACATGACCGAGGCCGGGATGAGCTGCGATTTCGTCGGCCATCCGGTGGTGGCCGAACCGCGCGCCACCCCGCAGGAAGCCAACGCCTTCCATGGCACCGGCCCGCTGGTGCTGGCGCTTCCCGGCTCGCGCAAGGGCGAAGTGACCCGGCTCGCGCCGGTGATCGGCACCACGCTGGCGCTCCTGCGGCCCAGGTTCTCCAACCTGCGCGTCGCCCTGCCCACGGTGCCGGGCGTGCTGCCGCTGGTGCGCGAACTGGTGAAGGACTGGCCGGTGCGGCCCGAGATCGTCACCGACCCCGCCCGCAAACGCGCCGCCTTCGCCGCCGCCGACGTGGCGCTGGCCGCCTCCGGCACCGTATCGCTGGAACTCGCGGCCAACGCCTGCCCGATGGTCGTGGCCTATGACATGCACCCGCTGACCCTGTGGCTGATGCGGCGCATGGCCAGGGTGGAAACGGTGACGCTGGTGAACCTTGTCAGCGAGACCCGTGCCGTGCCGGAGTTCCTCGGCAAGGACTGTCGCCCGGCCCGCCTCGCCCCGGCGCTGGCGCGGCTGCTGACCGAGCCCGAGGCCCGGCGCGCCCAGGAAGAGGCGATGCAGCTGACCATGGAGCGCCTCGGCCGGGGCGGCGAGGCGCCGGGCCTGCGCGCCGCGCGCTCGGTGCTCGCGCATCTCTGACGGCCGTTCGGGGCAGCGAGCGCGGCGTTAACGCCGCCACATTCCCTGCCAAACCCCATGCTACACGACTCCCTGCTTTTTGAGGGTATTTGGGAGGTTGAGCCATTCT
>CAZRQN010000045.1:0-21983 GCA_964602115.1 uncultured Rhodobacterales bacterium | reverse complement strand
GGCGGCGGCGGTGCCGCTCGCACTGGCCTGGCTGCGCCGGTTCTGACCGGCCTAGGGGCGCGGCGGGATCACCTTGCCGGGGTTCATCAGGTCGCCGGGATCAAGCGCGGCCTTGACCGCACGCATCACCTCCAGCGCCACCGGGTTCTTGCGCCGTGCCATCGAGGCGAGTTTCGACAACCCGACCCCGTGCTCGGCAGAGAAGCTGCCGCCCAGTTCGGCCACAAGTCCCTCGACCTGCTCGATCACCGCATCCTCCAGCGCCGGATCCGCCCGGGTGGGATAGACGGTGAAATGGATGTTTCCGTCCCCCAGATGGGCGATGGCCTGAGGCTCGGCGCCGGGGTCGAGTGCGTCGATGCGCGGTGCGATCCGGTTCAGGAACACCGCCACGCGGTCGAGCGGCAAGGCAATGTCGGTGTCGATATGCGCCTGACGGGAGAACATCACCTCGGCGGCCAGTTCGCGGCGGCGCCACATCGCCAGCCGCTGCGCTTCCGAGGCGGCGATCTCGGCATCGACCAGCGTGCCGTCCTCCAGCATGGCAGCGAGGGCCGCCTGCAGGATATGGTCGAGGGGCCGCGACCCCTCGCCGTCCGGCACGGCCGCCTCGGCGGTCGGGGCGGCGATCTCGACCAGGATGGTGCAGGGAGCGATCGGGTCGAAGGGCTGGCGGATGTCCGGGCGGTAGCGTGCGAGCTGCCGCATGAAGCTCGGCGACATGTATTCGAAGGCCTCCACCGCCCCGCCGGTCGCGGCCTGCAGCCGCCTTAGCAGGCCCAGCGCATCCTCCAGCCGGTGAAGTGCCAGCGTCGCCGTGGCATGCGCGGCGGGCTTCGGAACCAGGCGCATGACCGCCGCCGTGATGACCCCCAGCGTGCCTTCGGCGCCGATGAACAGCTGCTTCAGGTCATAGCCGGAATTGTCCTTGTGCAGCTCGCCCATCAGGTCGAGCACCCGGCCATCGGCGAGGACCACCTCCAGCCCCAGGCACAGGCCGCGCGTCGAACCGTAGCGCAGGACATTGGATCCGCCGGCATTGGTCGAAAGCACCCCTCCGATCATCGCCGAGCCGCGCGCCCCGAACCACAGCGGGAAGTAGAGCCCCGCCGCCTCGGCCGCGTCATGCAGGCTGGACAGGACGCACCCCGCCTCGACCACGGCCAGCCGGGCCTCGGGCTTCACCGCGCGGATGCGGTTCATCCGCTCCAGCGACAGGAGAAGACCGCCCCGGGTTTCCAGCCCTCCGGTGATCCCGGTCCGGCCGCCGGCGGGCACGACCGGAACGCCGGCCGCTGCGGCGAGGCGGATGCAGGCGGCGACCTCCTCAGTGCTTCCGGGCCGGGCCACGGCCAGGGGCGCGGTGGTGTGATGGCCGGTCCAGTCAGGCAGATAGGCCGCCATCGCCGGCCCGGTCAGCACCTGCTCGGCACCGATCCGCGCGGCGAGGTCGTCGGTCAGGGACATGTCGGGGCTCCGCCTTTCGCGCCCCCTTACCTGCCACTGCGCGGGGGCGGCACGCCAGACGAAATCCGGCTTCTCAGGGCGCCGGGGCCGCCGCCTTCGCCCGCTCGACGAGATCGCGCACCAGTGGGCCGAGCGCTTCGACCGTCCGCGCCACCCCGGCCGCCGAAGGATGGATGCCGTCGTCCTGCATCAGCGCCGGGTCCAGGCGACGGGTGGCGGAATCGACCAGGGGCGCGAAGTAGTTCGGCGCCAGCAGCGCGCCGTGCTTGGCCGCCAGCTCCGGAAAGATCGCATCGAACGCCGCCTTGTAGTCGGCGCCGTAATTGCCCGGCGCGGCCAGCGAGATCAGCAGCACCGGCAGTCCGCGCGCCTCGGCCCCGGCGAGGATCGCTTCCAGATTGGCCCGCGACACCGCCGGATCGATGCCGCGCAGCATGTCGTTGCCGCCGAGATTGACGATCAGCGCATCGACCTCCGGCGTCAGCGTCCAGTCGAGCCGCGCCAGCCCGCCGGCCGTGGTATCGCCGGAGACGCCGGCATTGAGGACGGTGGCCTCGACACCGTTCGCTTCCAGCCAATGCTGCAGCTGCGGCACAAAGCCTTGTTCGGGCGGCAGACCATAGCCCTGCGTCAGGCTATCGCCCAGCGCCGCGACGGTCACAGGCCCGGCCGCCGCCGGCGCCGGGACTGACGCGAACGTGATCGCCAGCGCCAGCCCGGCATTGCGCAGGACGCGCGCAGCGCCATATGCCGGAAGGAATCCGCAGCGAAGGGCCCGAGCCATGAACCAGCCGATCCTGTCGCTGCGCGATGCGCGGCTGGCGCTTGCCGGCAAAGCCGGGACGGTGGAGGTGCTGCGCGGCATCACGCTCGACGTGGCAAAGGGCGAGGCGCTGGGGCTGGTCGGGCCTTCGGGATCGGGCAAGTCATCGCTCCTGATGCTGATGGCCGCACTCGAGAGGGCCACCTCGGGCGAGGTCCGGGCGCTGGGCCAGGATCTGACCGCGATGGACGAGGACGAGGCCGCCCGCTTCCGCCGGGGCAATATGGGGGTGGTCTTCCAGTCTTTCCACCTCATCCCGACGATGACGGCGCTGGAGAACGTCGCCGTGCCGCTGGAACTTGCCGGAGCGCCGGATGCCTTCGCCCGGGCGGAGGCGGAGCTGGGCGCCATGGGGCTGGCCGCGCGGATCGGCCACTATCCCCGCCAGCTTTCGGGCGGCGAGCAGCAGCGCGTGGCGCTGGCCCGTGCGGCGGCGCCGCGGCCGTCGATCCTTCTCGCCGACGAACCCACCGGCAATCTCGACGGCGCCAATGGCGCGGCGATCATGGACCTGCTCTTCGGCCTGCGCGACCGCCACGGCGCCACGCTGGTGCTTGTCACCCATGCGCCGGAACTGGCGGCGCGTTGCGACCGCGTGATCCGCCTGCGCGACGGGCGTGTCGAGGGCGAGGCGCGCCGCGCGCCGGATCCCGCCGCCGCCCCGCTCGCGGAAGCCGCCGAATGAGCCGCAGGTCGGGCCTGCCGGTCGCCTTTGCCCTGGCGCAGCGCGACCTGCGCGGCGGCCTTTCCGGGTTCCGGGTGTTTCTGGCCTGCCTGGCGCTCGGAGTTGCCGCCATCGCCGCCGTCGGCACCCTGCGCGCAGCGATCGTCGCGGGGCTTGCCGAGCAGGGTGCGGTGATCCTCGGCGGAGACGCGCGGCTGGAGTTCACCTACCGCTTTGCCGATGACCGCGAACGCGGCTGGATGGCGGAGCATGCCGAGGCGGTCAGCGAGGTGGTGGAATTCCGCTCCATGGCTGTCGCGGGACCGGAGGGGGGCGAGGACCGCGCCCTGACCCAGGTAAAGGCGGTGGATGACCTCTGGCCCCTGACCGGTGCGGCGGTACTGGACCCGCCCGTCCCGCTGGACGAGGCGATGAAGGGCCGCGACGGGCGCCCGGGCGCGGTGATGGACCGGGTGCTGGCCGAGCGGCTGGCGCTGGCCCCGGGCGACCGTTTCCGCCTCGGCGCGCAGGAGTTCGTCCTCTCCGCCTTCCTGACCCGCGAACCGGATGCCGCAGCTTCGGGTTTCGCCTTCGGCCCGCGCACCCTGGTGCGCCGTGCCGATCTTGCGGCTTCCGGCCTGCTGGAGCCCGGGACGATCTTTGAAACCGAATACCGCATGGCCCTGCCGGCCGGCGCCGACCTCTCGCCGCTGAAGGCCGAGGCGGAAGCTGCCTTCGCGGAAACGGGCGGCCGATGGCGGGACCGGCGCAATGCCGCGCCGCAGGTGGAGGAATTCGTCACCCGGATCGGATCGTTTCTGGTTCTTGTCGGCCTTGCGGGGCTGGCGGTCGGCGGTGTCGGCGTCTCGGCGGCGGTGCGGGCCTGGCTGGAGGGGCGGACCGAAACCATCGCCACGCTGAAGACGCTCGGCGCCGGATCAGGCATGGTCGCCTCGGTCTATCTGATCCAGATCGCAGCCCTCTCGGTCCTTGGCATCGCCCTTGGCCTGGCGCTTGGCGCCGGCCTGCCGCTCCTGCTCGCGCCCTGGCTCGAATCGCGTCTGCCCTTTCCGGTGTCCCTGCGTCTCTTCCCGCTGCCGCTGGCCGAGGCGGCCTATTACGGCCTCGGCACGGCACTTCTCTTCACCCTCTGGCCGCTGGCCCGCACCGAACAGGTGCGCGCCGCCGCGCTGTACCGGGGGGCTGCCGCCGGCTGGCCGCGCCTGCGCTGGTGGCTGGCCCTGGGGCTCGTCTTCGCTGCGCTGACCGGCGGGGCGGTGTGGTTCTCCGGGGTGGCGGAGCTGGCGCTGTGGTCCGTCGGCGGCGTGGTCGCGGCGCTCGTCGTGCTGGCGCTGGTCGCCGCCGGGCTGCGCCGCGCCGCCCGGGGGCTGGCCCGCTCGCGGCTGGCGCGCGGGCGGGTGGCGCTGCGCCTGGCGCTGGCCTCGCTCGGCGGCCCCGGCAGCGAGATGACCTCGGCGCTTCTGGCGATCGGGCTTGGCCTGTCGGTCCTGGCCTCGGTCGGGCAGGTCGAGGCCAATCTGCGCGCCGCCATCGTCCGCGACCTGCCGGAACGGGCGCCGACCTGGTTCTTCGTCGATATCCAGCCCGACCAGATCGAGGGCTTCCGCGCCCGCCTGACCCCGGAGCGCGGCGTGGCGCGGGTGGAGGCGGCGCCGATGCTGCGCGGCGTCCTCACCCGGATCAACGGCCGCCCGGCCGAGGAGGTCGCCGGCGACCACTGGGTGGTGCGCGGCGACCGTGGCGTCACCTATGCCGAGACGCCCGGCACGGCGAAGATCACCGCCGGCTCCTGGTGGCCGGAGGGCTACGAGGGCCCGCCGCAGGTCAGCTTCGCCGCCGAGGAGGCCGAGGAGATGGGCCTGCACCTGGGCGACCGGGTGACGCTGAACATCCTCGGCCGCGACATCGAGGCGGAGATCACCAGCTTCCGCGTGGTGGATTTCTCCAGCGCGGGCATGGGATTCGTGATGACGGTGAACCCGTCGGCGCTGCGTGGCGCGCCCCATTCGTGGATCGCCACCGTCTATGCCGAACCGGCCTCAGAAGCGGCGCTGCTGCGCGAACTGACCCGGGCCTATCCCAATGTCACCGCGATCCCGGTCCGCGAGGCCATCGACCGCGTCAGCGAGGTGCTGGAAGGCATCGCGGCGGCGGTCAGCTGGGCCTCGGCCGCCGCCCTGCTCACCGGCTTCGTCGTGCTGATCGGCGCGGCGGCGGCCGGCGCGCGGCGCAGCCAGCAGGAGGCGGCGATCCTGAAGACGCTCGGCGCCTCGCGCCGCACCCTGCGCCTGAGCTTCGCCCTGCGCGCCGCCCTGACCGGGGCGGCGGCCGGCGCGGTGGCGCTGGGCGCGGGCGCGGCCGCCGGCTGGGGGGTGATGACCTTCGTGATGGAAAGCCGTTATGCCTTTGTGCCGGAATCGGCGCTGGCGATCATCGCGGGCGGCATCGGCCTGACGCTCGGCGCCGGGCTTCTGCTTTCCCGCCGCTCGCTTGCGGCGCGTCCCGCCCCGATCCTGCGCCAGCCCGACTGAAGCGGCAAAGGACAAGGCGCCGATCCTAGGGGCCGATGGGCTCGCATTCCAGGGCCCGGGCGATCAGCCGGCGACAGGCAAGCGCGGCCTGGTCCTCGCTGAGGCCCATGATCGTGGCGTCAAACTCGCCGTTGCGCTGCACGATCTTGCGCAGGCCGTCGCCGAGCGCGGCGTTTTCCGACAGCATCGTCTTCATCAGCACCCGCTCGGCCTTGGCCTGGGCGGCATAGCGGCCGAGCGAGACGCCCCAGTGCCGGCCGCCGGAGGTGGAGACGCGGGTGACGACCTCGGGTTCGGCGGCGAGAATGGGCGCCGCGTCCGGCGCCGGGGCCGGGCGCAGGACGGCAAGCTGCGCCTCCGGCGCCGGCGCGGGCGCGACCGGGCGCGGGGACGGCGCGAGGAAGGCCAGCATCCCGGCCTGCTGCGGCAAGGGGGCTTCCTCCCCTTCGGCGGGCAGGTCCTCGGCCGTGGCCACGGCGAAGGGCAACGCCCCGGCCTCGCCGGCCTGGGGTGCGTCGATCACCTCGAAGGGGACGGCATCGGCGGGCGGTGCGTCCGCGAGCGCGACGGGGGACGTCTCCGCCGCCACGGCGGCGACCTCGGCTGTGGTCCCCTCCTCCGCCGGTGCCCCGGCGAGCTCCAGCCCCAGCGCCTCGGCCACTGCGGCATCGGTGGCGGCCATGTCGATCGACGGCGCTTCCGGCTCGGGCGCGGCGGCGGCCACGGCAACGGCGGTTTCCTCCGCCGGGCGCGCCTGCGGCCGCATCAGCGCCGGCGCGGCGACAAAGCTGGACGCGACCGCATCCTCGGTTCCGGGGGCGGGCGGCGCCTCCGCCGGCGCGGCATCGGCCAGCGCGAAGGGCAGCGGCGCGTTGGCCTGGGCCACGGCCCCGGCGATGTCGTCGGTCATGGCGACGACGGCGGCCTCGGTCCCGGCCGCCGGATCAGGCACCTGCGGGGCCAGCGCCGCCGTTGCCGCCGTTGCCATGGCAGCGCTGGCGGCGGCAGTGGCGGCGGCAAGCTCGGTCTCGCTCGGCCGGGCACGCGGGCGCGGCGAGACCTTCATCGTCGTGACCAGGCGAATCGTCTTGCCGGCGCCATTGTCGGTTTCGACATCCACCGAGGCCATCGGCACATCCTCGGGCGGAGGCGGAGGCTCCTCGACATCGGCATAGACCGGCGCGTCAGGCGGATCGACCGGCGCGTTCTTCGGCGCCTTGCCGAAACCCATGTCCAGAAGTTCGGTCATGCGCTCGTTGCGGTTGGCGGTGGAGGTGCCGCCGAAGATCGTGGCGATGATGCGCTTGTTGCCGCGCTGGGCCGAGGCGGTGAGGTTGAAGCCTGCGGCCACGGTATAGCCGGTCTTGATCCCGTCGGCGCCCTCGTAGCTGTCCAGGAAGCGGCGGTTGGTGGAGGCGACCTGCGCCAGGCCGGCATCGGCGGTGCGGCGGGAGAAGATGTTGTAATACTGCGGGAAGTCGTAGAACAGCCGGCGGCCGAGGATCGACATGTCATGGGCGGTGGACAGATGCCCCGCCGCCGTCAGGCCATTGGCGTTCTTGAAGGTCGAGTTCATCATCCCGAGCGCCTTGGCCGTGCGGTTCATCCGCTTGACGAAGGCGGTCTCGCTGCCCCCGATGCCTTCGGCGATGGCGACGGCGGCATCGTTGGCCGATTTGATCGCCGCCGCGCGGATCAGATAGCGCAGCGCCACCTTCTGCCCGGCCTTGAGCCCCAGGCGCGAGGGCGCCTGGCTGGCGGCATGCTGGGTGATGGTGAACTTGGTGTCGAGCGTGACCTCGCCGCGCTCCAGCGCCTCGAAGGTGATGTAGAGCGTCATCATCTTGGTCAGCGAGGCCGGATGCAGACGGGTGTCGGCGTTCTTGGAATAGAGCGTCTCGCCGGTGCGGGCGTCCATGACATAGGCCGCGAAAGGCGCGGCAAGGGCCGGCACGGCGGCGAACACCAGTGCGATGCACAGCGTGATAAGGGCCGTCAGCCCCCGGAGTGAAGCCACGTCGCCTGTTCCTTGCCTGCTCGTTCCGCGCCCCGGTTGGCCCCGGGGTCGCTTCATTGACCAAGCCGAGGCTAGCACAGGCGCGTGCGTGGACAAAAGCCCCTGATTTCAACGGCTTTTCGATTTCCCCGCCTGTGGCATTGACGCACTTGACCGGGAATTCCGCCAGATGTAGCGATTCTCGCCCAGGACTACGCTAGGGGTAGCGGTCGGTCGCGTTCCAACAGCCATCCCGCCAGTTCGCCGAGCCCCGACAGGGCGGCGAAGCGGCGATGTCCCTGCGGCGGCTCGGCATGTTCCAGCGCCCAGGTCAGCGGGTGGGGAACATGCACCCCCCAGCCGCCGGCTTCGAGCATCGGCAGGACATCGGATTTCAACGAGTTGCCGACCATGACCCCCCGGGACGCGCCGCTGCCGTGCCGGGCGAAGATCCGCCGATAGATTGCGGGCGTCTTGTCCGAAACGATCTCGACCGCGTGGAAGAGATCGCCGAGCCCGGACTGCGCCAGCTTGCGCTCCTGGTCGAGAAGATCGCCCTTGGTGATCAGCAGCACCCGGAACCGCGCGGCCGCCGCCTCCACCGCCGCTCGCGCCTGGGGCAGGAGTTCGATCGGATGGGCCAGCATCTCGCGCCCGGCGGCGATGATCTCGGCGATCACCGAAGCGGGCACGCGACCGCCGCTGACCTCGATCGCGGTTTCGATCATCGACAGCAGAAAGCCCTTCACCCCGAACCCGTAGTGGCCGAGATTCCGCCGCTCGGCGGCAAGCAGGCGCTCCGCCAGGTGGTCCGGATCGGCATGGCCGGACAGAAGCTCGGCCAGGCGCGCCTGGGTCAGGCGGAAGACGCTTTCGTTCTGCCACAGCGTGTCGTCGGCATCGAAGCCGATGGCGGTGATCGGGTCCATCGCGCCGGCCTGCCCGGGCAAGACCCTTTTCGCAAGGGGATTTTTCACTATATTGGCGGCCAACTTTCCCTGCCCGAATCCGTCTGGTCCTTTCCTCCCCTCCGGAGCTGTCCTTGAGCCGCATTCCTTCGTCCATGGCCGACAAGCGGGAACGCCCCGAGCACGATACCGGCGTGCTGACCAAACCCAAGGCCAAGACCGAACGGCCGCCGCTCTACAAGGTGCTGCTGCTGAACGACGATTACACGCCGATGGAATTCGTCGTCCATGTGCTCGAACGGTTCTTCGGCCTGACCCATGCGCAGGCCTTCGAGATCATGCTGACGGTCCACAAGAAGGGCGTGGCGGTGGTCGGCGTCTTCTCCTTCGAGGTGGCCGAGACCAAGGTGGCGCAGGTGATGGATTTCTCCCGCCGCCACCAGCATCCGTTGCAGTGCACCATGGAAAAGGAATAGGGCCGGGCAGGAAACTGACCCAGGCCCGCCCATGCGATCCGAACGGCTGCAACTTGCGCTGGAAAGCGGTGTGCTTGCCCTCCCCGAAGGCGAGATCCTGGTGATCGGCGCCACGGCGGCCGATGAGCTGGCCGCACTTCCGGCGGACCGGCTGACACTGGTCCAGGGCTTTCGCCCCGATCATGATGCCCTGTCGGCGCGCGGGTTGCGGGTGGTTCCCGAAATGCCGGCAGGCCGGTTCGCCGGGGCGCTGGTCTGCCTTCCGCGCTCGCGCGAGGCGGCGCGGGCGGCGCTGGCGGCGGCCGATGCGGCGGTGGTGCCGGGCGGGCCGGTGATCGTGGACGGGCAGAAGGACGAGGGGATCGACAGCCTGCTGCGGGCGTTGAAACCGCTCGTGGCGCTGGGCGAGCCGGTGGCCAAGGCCCATGGGCGGCTGGCGGTCTTTCCCGCCGGCGGCCTGCCCGCCGAATGGGCGGGGGGCGAGACCCGGCTCGCGGACGGATGGGTGACGCGCCCGGGAGTGTTCTCGGCCGATGGCCCCGACCCCGGGTCGGTCCTGCTTGCCGGGGCCTTGCCCGCGCGGCTGCGGGGCCATGGGGTCGATCTCGGTGCCGGCTGGGGCTTTCTCGCCCGGGCCGTCCTGGCCCATCCCGGGGTCGAGGCGATGGATCTGGTCGAGGCCGACCACGCGGCGCTGGCCTGTGCCCGGATCAACGTCGCCGATCCGCGCGCCCGGTTCCACTGGGCGGATGCGACGCGGTGGCGGCCGCCGAGGCTGGCCGATTTCGCGGTCATGAACCCTCCCTTCCATCGCGGCCGCGCCGCCGATCCGGGCCTGGGCGCTGCCTTCCTGGCGGCCGCTGCCCGGATGCTGACCCCCGGCGGCACGCTGTGGCTGGTGGCCAATCGCGGCCTGCCCTATGATCGCGTTCTGGTGAGCCTGTTTCGCGAGGTCGAGGAAATCGGCGCCGATACCACCTATCGCCTGACCCGCGCCGCACGGCCGCTGCCGCGCCGCTGAGTCCAACCCCCCGGGGAACCTCCCATATGTCGCTATCCATCCAGGGCAAGACCGCCATCGTCACCGGCGCCGCCTCCGGCATCGGCCTGGCCATCGCCCGCCACTTCGTCTCCAAGGGCGCCAATGTCATGTGCGCCGATATCGACGAGGCGCGGCTGGAGGCCGAATGCGCCGAAGAGGCGCGCGCCGAAGGTCCCCTGCGCTATTTCGCCGGCGACCTGCGCGAGAAGCTGACCATCGCCAACCTGCTTTCGGCCACCTGGGATGCGTTCGAGCGGGTGGATATCCTCGTCAATGCCCAGCGGCTCTTTGCGATCTCCGACCCGCTCGACCCGGCCAAGGACGGGGTCGAGCTGATGCTGCAGCACAATCTCATCTCCAGCCTCCGCCTGTCGCAGATGACGGCGCGGCGGATGATCGGCCAGGCGGAGAAGACCGGGGCGACGGGGCAGATCGGCACGATCATCAACTTCTCCTCGATCGCGGCCTCGCGGACCCAGCCATCGCTCCTGGCCTATTCGGTCGCCTCGGCCGCCATCGAGCAGATGACCCGCTCGCTGGCGCTGGCGCTGGCGCCCAAGGGGATCCGGGTGAATGCCGTGGCCTTCGGCTCGGTGATGAGCGCCTCGCTGCAGGGCATGATCAAGGAGCATCCCGAATACCGCGCCGCCGTCATCGAGGGCACGCCGCAGCACCGCATCGCCTCGCCGGCGGAACTGGCCGAGACGGTGCAGTACCTGGCCTCGGACGCCTCGGCCTTCATGACCGGCCAGGTGCTGGTGGTGGACGGCGGCCGCAGCCTGGCCGACGCGGTCAACGCGCCGGCGCATTGAGCCGGGCTCAACCCTCTTCCGGGAAGGCGGCGCGGCAACGCTCGACGGCGGTTTCGGCGCCGCGCGCCAGCACCCGGCGCTCGGCCTGAAGCCCGAGCAGGCGCTGGCGCTCGGCGCCGAGGTCGATGCGTTTGGCCCGGGTCTCGGTGACGGCCCGTTCCTTCAGGCAGGGCTTCATCTGCGGCTTGTTCTTGCCCTCGCCTTCTGCCGGCGGCGTGTCCGGCATGGCAGGGCAATAGCCCCAATAGTCCTCATAGACCGTCACCTCCACCAGCGCGTAACCACGGGCAAGGTTGCCCTCGGCCTCGGCGATCTGGCGGTCCACCGCGCGCAGGTCGCGGGTCTCGCGGGCGATGCAACGCTCCTGCGGGGTGCCGCAGCCGGCAAGGAGGGCGAGAAGGGAGAGTGCGGGCAGGAAACGGCGCATCGGCGACTCGCAGGCGGAGGGGGTCGATGCCAGTCTATGCCGATCCCCGGCGGCAGGAAACGCCGGCACCCGGCATCCCAGCGCCTTGCCGCCGTCGCCGCGCCAAGACAGATTGCGCCGATGGACCTCAGCGACCTGGCGATCCCCGGCACGATCCTGCGCCTGCGCGTCACCCCGGGCGCCCGTGCCGAAACGGTGGAGCGTGACGCGGACGGGCTCCTGCGCATCAAGGTGACGGCGCCGCCCGAGGACGGGCGCGCCAACAAGGCGGTGCTGAAGGTGCTGGCCCAGGCCCTGGGCGTGGCGCCCTCGCGCCTGACGCTTGTCCGGGGCGAAACCGGCCGCGACAAACTGGTGCGGCTGGAGAACTGAGATCCGGCTCAGTCCTTGCCGACGATCCGGTAGCTGCCTTCCGGCAGGTCGAGCGCCGCCGAAAGGTCGCGGATCTGGGCCAGCGACAGGGTGACAGTCACCGGCTCGCCCGACAGGGGATCGACCTGTGTGACCGTGACGCAATCCTCGAAGGCGGAGATCACCACATCCTCTTGCAGATGTGATCCGGCCTCGTCGATCAGCGTGATGACGGTGGCGTCGAACTCGTGCTCGATGGTGAACATGGGGCGAGCCTAGGCCGGAGGCCGCGTTGCGGCAAGCCCGGCGGAACCGGGCGAGAGGGAAGGCAGGGGGTCCTGGTGGTACGACGAATTCTTCTGGCCTTGGGAACGGCGGTGGCGCTGTCGGCCTGTCACGAGCCCTATCCAGGCCCGGTTTCCCAGCCGCCGCCGGCGGTCGCCCCCGCGCTGCCGGCGCTGCCGCCCGAGCTTGCGGCGGCGAATTTCAACGCCGCCGTGGCAAGGGTGGAGCCGGTAGCCGAGGCGCTGTGCCGGGCCCGCACCCGGGGGCGGCCTTGCGATTTCCGCTTTGTCATCGACGGCCGGCCGGACGCACCGCCCAATGCCTTCCAGACGCTCGATTCTGCCGGGCGGCCGGTGGTGGGCTTCACGGCGGCCCTGATCGCCAATGCCCGCAACATGGACGAGGTCGCCTTCGTCGTCGGCCACGAGACCGCGCATCACATCCTCGGCCATATCCCGCAGACCCAGGAAAGTGCGATGACCGGCGCGCTTGTCGCCGGCATGCTGGCCGCCATCGGCGGTGCGGATCAGGCCGGGATCGAGACGGCGCAGAACATCGGCGCCACCGTCGGCGCGCGGCGGTTCTCGAAGGACTTCGAGCTTGAAGCAGATGCGCTCGGGGCGGAAATCGCCCTATCGGCGGGCTTCGACCCCCTGCGCGGCGCCGCTTTCTTCGAGCGGCTTCCCGATCCGGGCGATCAGTTCCTCGGCACCCATCCCCCCAACGGCCAGCGGCTGAAGGTGGTGCGCGCCACCGTGGCGCGGCTGACTGGAAACTGAGCCGCCGGGCGGCTAGCCTCGCCCGAAACGGGGAGGCGGGAATGGGGATCGACGTCAGGGCGGAGCTGGTACGCTTCGGCAATACCGTGCGGTGGTCGCTGGACGGCTGGCGCGCCGCCTGGACGCGGGAAAAGTCGCTGCGGCAGTGGACCCTTGCCAACCTGATCTCCGGCGCCCTGGCGCTCTACGTCGATCTGAGCGGAGCCGAGCGGGCGGTGATCCTGGGCCTCGGCCTCCTGATCCTCGCGGCGGAACTGATGAACACCGCCGTCGAGGAGGTGGTGGACGACGTTTCCGAAGAGATCCGCGAGCGGGCGCGTCGGGCCAAGGATGCCGGCTCGGCGGCGGTGGCGGTGACCGCCATCGCCGCCGGCGTCGCCTGGCTGTGCATCCTGATCGGCTGACAGCATCGGCGCCCCGCCCCGCGCCGGGACGGGTCAGCCCTTGTTGATCGGGATGCGGGTCTGCGCCGGGGGCACAGGGGCCTTGCGGGGAACCGTCACCGTCAGGACCCCGTCCTTCATCGCTGCCGTGATCCCCGCAGCATTGGCATCTCCCGGCAGACGGAAGCTGCGGCTGAAGGCACCGAACTGGCGTTCGCTGAAATACCAGGTCTCTCCCTTCTCCTCGCGGGCGGACTTCTTCTCGCCCTTCACGGTCAGCACGCCCTCCTCGCAGGAGACGTGGATATCCTCCTCGGCCACGCCCGGCAGCTCGACGGCGATGCGATAGGCCGCCTCGGCCTCCGACGCCTCTGCCGCGGGGGCCAGCCAGTCGGCCATCCGCGCCCCGAAGGCGCGCAGGGGCTCGGTAATCGAGGGCCAGAAACCGGCGCCCATTGCTTTCTCGATCATGGGAAACCTCCTTCCCTTTTCGGTTGTGCATCGCTCCTGGCACAGATTCCGGAACCGCGCCTTGACCGCGATCAAGAGGGGCTTTGCGCTGGGGAAGGAGGGCCGATATAGACTTCCGAAACGCTTTGGGAGGACTGCGATGACTGCGATACTTTGCTGCGGAGAGGCGCTGATCGACATGCTGCCGCGCGAGAGCACGCAGGGCGAACGCGCCTTTGCGCCCTATGCCGGCGGCGCGGTGTTCAACACCGCCATCGCGCTCGGCCGGCTCGGGGCGCCGGCGGGGTTCTTCTCCGGCCTTTCGACCGACCTGATGGGCGAGATCCTGATCGAGACGCTGGCCGCCGCCAGGGTAGATACCTCGCTGGCCGCCCGTTCGGGGAGGCCGACGACGCTGGCCTTCGTCAAACTGGTGAACGGCCAGGCGACCTATGCCTTCTATGACGAGAACACCGCCGGGCGTCTTCTGTCGGTGGGCGAACTGCCGGAGATCCCGGAAAGCATCGGCACGCTGTTCTTCGGGGGGATTTCCCTGGTCAATGACCCGGCCGCCTCGACCTACGAGACCTTCATGGGCCGCGCCGCCGATCTCGGCCGGGTGACGATGATCGACCCGAACATCCGCCCCGGCTTCATCACCGACCGCGCCGGCTATCGCGCCCGGATCGGGCGGATGATGGCGATGGCCGATATCGTCAAGCTGTCCGACGAAGACCTGAAGTGGCTGGAGGGCGAGGACGAT
Organism: uncultured Rhodobacterales bacterium; assembly: GCA_964602115.1. Lineage (GTDB taxonomy): Bacteria > Pseudomonadota > Alphaproteobacteria > Rhodobacterales > Rhodobacteraceae > JANOGU01. The sequence continues at coordinate 7,805 of CAZRQN010000045.1, read as the reverse complement.
CTGGTCACGCTCGCCCGGGGCCTGATCGCCAAGGGCAGCAAGGTGGTGCTGATCACCGAGGGCGCCAAGGGGGCGCGGGCGGTGACGGCCACGCAGGACCGTTTCGTTGCCGCGACCAAGGTCGAGGTGGCCGACACGGTCGGCGCCGGCGATACGTTCAATGCCGGGGCGCTCGCGGCGCTGTACCAGGCCGGGGCTCTGACCAAATCCGCCGTCGCCGCCCTGCCCGATCACGTCCTTGATGCCGCACTCTCGCTCGGCACCAGGGCGGCAGCGGTCACCGTCAGCCGACCCGGCGCCAATCCGCCCTGGGCGCACGAGCTGCTGTGAGGGCAGTCGTCCAGCGCGTCGCTTCCGCCTCGGTCACGGTGGCGGGCGAGGTGGTGGGCGAGATCGGCCCGGGGCTGCTGATCCTTGTCTGCGCCATGGCGGGCGATCCGCCCGAAGCGCCGGGGCGCCTGGCGGCAAAGATCGCCAGGCTGCGCATCTTCCGCGACCCGGCCGGGAAGATGAACCTTTCGGTGAAGGACAGCGGCGGTGCGGCGCTGGTCGTCAGCCAGTTCACCCTGGCCGCCGACCTGCGCGGCAACCGCCCCGGCTTTTCCACCGCCGCCCCGCCCACCGAGGGCAAGGCCACTTACGAGGCCTTCGCCCGGGCTCTGGCCGCCGAAGGCCTGCCGGTACAGACCGGCATCTTCGGTGCCGACATGGCGGTGGCGCTGGTCAACGACGGGCCGGTGACGATCTGGATGGATAGCGCCGTCAGTTGAACGGGTTGCCGCCGCTGACGCCGGAGCTGATCTGGTTGCCGCAGTCGATCATCACATCCATCGACGCCCGCGAGCCCTGCAGCGAGTAGTCCTTCACCCCTTCGCCATCGGCTGTGTAGAGGTAAAGCCGGTTGCCGCGCGCAATCTCCATGAGGAAGCGCACCCCGGTGTCGCTGTCGGGCAGATAAAACAGCACCGAGTTCTTGTAGAGGTCGGCGCCGGTCAACGACCAGGGCGAACGCCGGTCCACCTGAACCTGCAGATCGGCCGTGTCGCCGCTGTCGCCGAATTCCCAGTCGGTGGAATAGAACTGCAGCCGGAACTGGCCGTCCTGATAGTACCAGATGGAAAAACTGTCGGTGGTGGCATCCACCTCCGCCAGACAGGCGACCGTGCCATCGTCGAACTGGACGTACTCAACTTCCCAATGCTTGTAGCTGTAAAGCATCTCCGACGTGGTCTCGGCCAAAGCTGGCGAGCCAAGGGCCGCCAACGCGGCAAGACCTAGACCCCTCATCCTCATTCTCCTGAAATGACTCACAGGATTGAGAATGCTGCGCAACTGGCAGGCATTGCAAGACCTTTGGCGTCAGGCGGCCCAGTCCCAGGGGTTGGTGAACTGCCCGAGGACCGATTTCACCCTGGCCTCGTCCACTGCGCCCGCGCGTGACAGCCGCGCGACCAGGCCGCGCTTCTTGTCCTCGACGACACTTTCCACCCGCGCCGGGATCCCCGCCTCGGCCAGGGCTGCATCATAGATGCGGGTGATGGCGCGGCGGCGCAGGTCGGGCTTGAAGACCTTTCCGACCGCCGTCTTGGGCAGTTCCGGCAGGATCTCGATATGCTTCGGCACCGCAGCCCGTTCCTGGATCCGCTCGCGGGCGAAGTCCTCGATCTCGGCCACCGTCGCGGTGGCGCCCTTGACCAGTTCGATATAAGCGCAAGGCAGTTCGCCCGCATGCGCGTCGGGCTGGCCGATGGCGCCGACGAAGGCGATGGCGGGATGGCCCATCAGCGCCTCCTCGATCAGCGCCGGATCGACGTTGTGACCGCCCCGGATGATCAGGTCCTTGGCCCGTCCGGTGATGTAGAGATAGCCCTCGCTGTCCAGCCGCCCCAGATCGCCGGTGCGCAGGTAGCTCGCATCGGCGAAAAGATCGCGGTTCTTCTCGGCCTCGGTATAGGTCGCGCCCTCGAAGATCCCGGGGTTTGAGACGCAAATCTCCCCCACCTCGTCCACCCCGCAATCGCGGAAACCCTCCGGCGTCTTCTTCAGGATGCGTACCCGGGTATAGGGCAGCGGGATGCCGACCGAGCCGATCTTCTTGGCCCCTTCGGGCGGGTTGCAGGACACAAGGCATGTGGCCTCGGTCAAGCCATAGCCCTCGATGATCTGCACCCCCGTCGCCTTCTCGAAGCGGCTGAAAAGCTCCAGCGGCAGCGGCGCCGAGCCGGAGAAGGCGCCGCGCAGGGTGGAGACATCGGCATTGATCGGCCGCTGCATCAGGACGGAGAGCGCCGTGGGCACAGTGATGAGATAGGTCACGCGCCAGCGCTCGATCAGCTTCCACAGATTGTCGAAGACGCCTTCGCCGCGATAGCCCTGCGGCGTGGGGAAGATCACATGTGCCCCGGCGCCGATCATCGACATCAGCACCGGATAGACGGCGAAGACATGGAACAGCGGCAGCGGGCACATCACCACGTCGCTGTCGCGGAACATCAGCGTCGAGCCGAGCCAGCCGTTATAGACCATGCCCGAGACCTTGTGCTGCGCCACCTTGGGCATGCCGGTGGTGCCGCCGGTGTGGAAATAGGCCGCCACGCGGTCGGAATGGCTGTCGGCAAAGGTCAGGTGATCGGCCGGCTGGCGGTCGCATTCGGCGTTGAAATCCTTGACCAATGCCGAATGCGCCACGGGGTTCTTCGGCCGGATCAGCTTCACGATCCACGACTTCGGAGGGGCGAGGTGCCGGGCGAGGTCCACCTCCAGCACCGTCTTGACCCCCGGCGCGAGCCTGACCGCCGCCGCCACCTTCTGCGGCACATCGGTCTTGGGAAAGGCCTTGAGCGTGACGACCACCTTGGCCCGGGTCTCGCGCAGGATGGCGGCGATCTGGTCGGGCTCCAGGAGCGGGTTGATCGGGTTGACGATCCCGGCCACGGCCCCGCCGAGCAGCGTCACCGCCGTCTCGGTGCAGTTGGGCAGGACATAGGCCACGACATCGCCCTGCCCCACGCCCAGCGCATGGAACAGGTTCGCCGCCTGCGTCACCCTTGCATGAAGCTGCGTCCAGGTCAGCGTCTCGGCCTTGGTCGCAGGCCCAGAGAGAAGCTGGAAGGTGAGCGCCGGGCGGTTGCCGTGCTGCGCCTTGGCCAGGCCGAGAAATTCATGCATCGACCGGGCGAGCCTGCGCGCGACCCAGGGCATCGCGCCTTCGATGGCATCGCGGTCGGCGACCGATGCAAAAGGCTCCATGGCCGTCTCCTCCCTGACGCGGTCCCGCCTGTGCCGGAGGGTTCCCTTGCCAGAGGATGACTTCTGCCGGCCCGGCGGGCAAGTGGGCGCGCCGGGCCCAACGCAACGTCAGCCCCGGGCACCGGCACGGCCATTGGCCCGGTGCCCGGGGGCAGTTTCACCTTCGGCCCCTGTTGCCGGCTCAGACCGGCCCGCCGGCCTTCATCCAGGCAGCGCAGTCCGGGCCCAGTTCGGCCAGCATCCGCGCCTCCAGCGCCGCGCTGTCGGCCTCGGGCAGCACCCCCTGCCAGCGGCCGTTGGTGCCCTTGTTGATGAAGGTCTGGGCACCGCCGTCCCAGAACGCTCCGCCGAGAGGCGCGCAGTGCTGGGCATGGGCCTTCATGTAGTCGAAGGAGCAGTGCGCCAGGATCGCCGTCCAGTTGGCAGGCGCGATGCCGAGGAAATCCGCGATCCGGCGGATGCCGCCCTCCATGTCCGCCTTCAGATCGGCGAAGTGGACGAAGAGGACATTGGGCAGGTGGCGGATCGCCCACCAGCTGCGGGCATTTTCCCAGAACGACCAGAACGGCGCGCCGTCGTTGGCCAGCCAGTGGCGGAAATAGGCCACCGGATCGGCGGGCGGCGGGGTGATCTCCGGCCCCACCAGCCCCGGCGTGCGGTTCAGGGCGTCGTACCAGAGCTGGTTGGCGTTCAGGTGGTGGTGATGCAGGCTCCACATCACGTCGCGCGGGTCGCGGCCGATGTAGATGTATTTGGCCTTTGGCGAGAAGACCAGCGCATCGACCGGCAGATGGGTCTTGAGGAACCGGCGATGGGTCTGCGCCTCGATCTCGGGCAGCTTCACATCCTTGGGCGGCACGCGAAGGTCCACCCAGGGGCTCAGATGGGCGGCCGATACGTCCTCGGCCCCGTCGAAGATGAGTTGCGAGACGATCTGCTGCATCCAGGTGGTGCCGGACTTGGCATAGGTGGCGATGACGATGTCGTCGTCGCGAAAGGCGATGCCGTCCCACACCGTGCTGTCGAAATGGTGGTTGTGGATGTCGCGGGTCTTGGCCGGCGTCGCGCGGCCGGCCGCGTGGATCTCGTCCTTCATGGAGGTCTCCTGTGTCTCCGGGTACGGGCGGGCCGGCGTTCCGGCCGCGCCGCTCAGGCAGCGGTGGCGATGGTGACGGCGGGCGGCGCCGTGACGCCGCCGCGCTGCATGGCGGCGGCAAGGTCGGGATTGCCGAAGAAGGCCTGCGCCGCCTCGACGCTGGGGAAGCGGTGCAGAACCACCACCGTCAGCGGATTGGCCGCATCGGTGAAAACCTCGGCCCCGGTCACGCCGGCCGCTTCCCGAATGGGGGCCGCCTCGTCATAGACCACTTTCCAGGCGGCGAAATCGGCGACCGGGTGGCTGACCACGGCAAGCACCGGGCCGAGGGTCTGCGCGGATGCAGGGCGCGCTGAGACCACGGCGACAGATGCGGCGGTGGCCGCCAGAACGGCAGCGGCAGCTTCGCGGCGGTTCATGATTTTTCCTTTCGGCATAGGATGTTGGCCTGATATTTGCACCATGCCGGACGCCGGTTGCCGGTGCTATCCGGCAAGAATAAGAACCGCTCTGCATTTTTGCAGAACCGTCATAAAGTGCGCCCGATGTACGAATGGAGCGACCTGCGCATCTTCCTTGCCGTGGCCCGGGAAGGGTCCACGCTGGGGGCTGCGCGGCGGCTGAACCTGAACCAGACCACGATCAGCCGGCGGGTCGAGGCGCTGGAACACGGTCTCGGCGTCACGCTCTTTTCCCGCACCACCCGGGGCTTTGCCCTGACGCCGCAGGGCCAGGCGCTGATGTCGCGGGCCGCTGCGGTCGAGACTGCGGCGCTTGACGTCGAGACCGAGGCGACACGGCTGGCCCGAGACCTGTCCGGCGTCATCCGGGTGACGGCGCCGGAGGCGATCATGACCCATCTCGTCAGCCCGATCATGCTCGCCTACCGGAACCTGTATCCGGAGGTGAGATTCGAGAACCTCTCTGCCGAACATCTCGTCGATCTTGAACGGGGGGAGGCGGACGTGGCCTTCCGCACCTCCAGCGGCCCGCTGGCGGGCGACACGCTGATCGCCCAGCGCCTGCCCGATGTCATGTGGGCCATCTATTGCTCGCAAGCCTATGCCCAGGCCCGGGGCATGCCCTCCCGGATGGAGGACCTGCGGCAGCACAATATCGTCGCCTATGGCGGCCCGGTCGGAGCCCTGCACTTCTCGATCTGGTTCATGAGCTTCGTGCGCGCCGACCAGGTGGTGATGACCTGCAATTCGGTCCCCAACATGTCGGGCGCGTTGCGGGCGGGCCTCGGGGTCGGGATGTTGCCGGTTTTCGAGGGCAAGGCGGCGCCCGGCCTCGTCCAATGCTTCCCCGGGCCGCCTGAAGCGGTCAGCCACTGGTGGATCGCGGCTTCGGCCGAAGCCCACCAGCAGCCGCGCGTGCGCAGCTTCATGGCCTTCGCCGCCGAGCGGATCAGGCAGGACAAGTCCGGAAAGATGCGAACCTGAGACCTGCGGAGCACCTGGCCGTGCCGCAGCGGCCCGGCGGGCCCGGATCAGCCGGAGATCCGGCCGTCCGTGAATTGCAGCCGCGCCAGCCGCGCGTAGAGCCCGCCCTCGGCCACCAGCGCCTCGTGCCGGCCCTGGGCCACGATCCGGCCGCCGTCGAGCACCACGATCCGGTCGGCGCCCTTCACCGTCGCCAGCCGATGCGCCACGACCAGCGTCGTGCGCCCCTGCCGCAGCCGGTCCACCGCCGCCTGCACCGCACGCTCGCTCTCGGCATCCAGCGCCGAGGTCGCCTCGTCCAGAAGCAGGATCGGCGCGTCGCGCAGGATCGCCCGGGCGATGGCGATGCGCTGCTTCTGCCCGCCGGAAAGCATCACCCCGCGCTCGCCGACGAATGTCTCGTAGCCCTGCGGCAGGGCAGCGAGGAAGTCATGCGCCGCCGCTGCCCGGGCGGCCTCTTCCACCTCGGCATCGCTGGCCTCCGGCCTGCCGAAGCGGATGTTCTCGCGGGCGGAGGTGGCGAAGATCACCGGGTCCTGCGGCACCAGGGCCATGGCGCGGCGGAAGTCGCTGCGCGCCAGCCCGGCGATATCGGCGCCGTCGATGGTGATCCGCCCGGCCTCCGGGTCGTAGAACCGCATGAGGAGCTGGAAGACGGTGGTCTTTCCGGCCCCCGAGGGCCCGACCAGTGCCACCGTCTCCCCCGGCGACACCGCGAGATCGAAGCCGTCGAGGGCGGAGACCTCCGGCCGCGCGGGGTAACGGAAGCGCAGCCCCTCGAAGGCGAGCGCCCCGCTCACCGGGCGCGGCAGGGGCGCGGGGCGCGCCGGGTCCTGCACCGGATCCTCGGTCTCCAGCAGTTCCACCAGCCGTTCCGTCGCGCCCGCCGCGCGTTGCACCTCGCCCCAGACCTCGCTGAGCGCGCCGACCGAGCCTGCGACCATCACCGCATAGATCAGGAACTGCACCAGTTCCCCCGGGCTCATGGTCCCGGCCCGCACGTCGCGGGCGCCGATCCACAGCACGCCGACGACGCCGGCGAAGGTGAGGAAGATCACGATCACCGTCATCACCGCGCGGGTGGAGATGCGCATGCCGGCGGAGGCGAAGGCGCGTTCGGTCAGCCCGGCGAAGACGGCGCGGCTCGGCCCTTCATGGGTGAAGGCCTGCACCGTGGGCACGGCAGAGAGAAGCTCGCCCGCCTGGGCCGAGGCTTCGGCGATCAGGTCCTGGTTCTCGCGGCTCATCCGCCGCAACCGGCGTCCCATGACGGTGATCGGCACGATCACCGCCGGCACGATGAGGAGGACGAGGCCGGTGAGCTTGGCCGAGGTCAGCCACAGCGCCACCATGCCCCCCGCCAGCATCAACAGGTTGCGCAGGGCGACGGAAATGGTCGAGCCGATGACCGAAAGGAGCAACGTGGTATCGGTGCCGATGCGGCTGATGACCTCGCCGGTCAGGATGCGCTCGAAGAACTGCGGCGACAGGCCCAGCACCCGGTCGAACACGGCACGGCGGATATCGGCCACCATCCGCTCGCCCAGCCGTGTGACCAGCCAGTAGCGCAGCCCGGTGCCCAGGGCGAGCAGCGCGGCAATCGCCAGTGCCGCAGTGAAATAGGCGTCGAGCAGCGCCGCATTGTCCTCGGCGAACCCGTCCACCACCCGGCGCACCGCCAGCGGCAGGACCAGCGAGACACCAGCGGTCAGGACCAGCGCGGCGAAGGTCAGGGCGATCTGCCGGCGATAGGGTCGGGCGAAGGGCATCAGCCCGCGCAACGCCCCGACGCGGCGGCTCTTCGGGCGTTCCCCGTCTGCGGTCTCTGCCATCGCGTCCCCCGTTCCCCGTGCCGTGTAGTGGAGCGGACCCGGGGCTTCAAGGCGGGGCCGGGCCAAGGCCTCGGTTCAATCCACTACCCCCTGCTTCGACGTGAGACATTCCCCTCCCGCGCGGCTTTGCCGCGCGGGACCAGGCAAAGGGGGGCCAGCGGCCCCCCTTTGCATCCCCGCAGC